>JANXTL010000022.1 GCA_025352375.1 Acetobacteraceae bacterium
TGCAACCTCAAACGATCATGGTCTAAGGCCCTGTCCAAAGATAATCGAATCGATCATGCGGATCGGACAGGGCCTAAGCTCTTGTTTTGAACGGCAACTTTGCCGGCGTGCTGACGCACTTATTTGCCGGCGTTGCCTAAGCCGGCAGCCGCAGGACCGCCGTGGTGCCGCGGCCGATTGCGCTGTCGAACGCAAGTTCCGCGCCCATCGCCCGGGCCAGCCGCCGGCTGAGGGCCAAACCAGTGCCGGTCCCAATCGTCCGCCCGGCGGCAGCGTCCTGATGATAAGGCTCGCCCAACCGGCGCAGGATATCGGCTGACATGCCCATCCCGGCATCCCGCACCGACAGGGCGACGGCGCCCGAACGCTGCTCCGCTGCCAGTTCCACGGTGCTTCCGGCGGGGGAGAATTTCACGGCATTCGCGATCAGATTATCCAGGATGCGTCGTACCGCCCATGCGTCGGCCCGGGCGGTCAGGGCGGCGCTGGGCAGGTCCAGTTCAACATTTATCTGCCGTTCTGCCGCCATTTGGCGATGGGACGCCTCGACTTGCCGAATCACACCGCTCACGTCCACCGCCTCGGTCGCGATCGGCCGTTCGTCCAAATGCGTGAGGTCGATCAGGTTTTCGATTGTGGCCAGCAGGCACTTACTGCCGCTTCGGACTTGCTGCAACGGCATGCGTTGGTCCGGGCGGCAACTGGCGATCATCACCTCGGACAGTCCCGCCATCGTGTGCAGCGGATTGCGCATTTCCTCGCTGAGCGTCGTGAACACTTCGGTTGTAATCCGTTCCGCCGCCTCCGCTCGGGCGGTTTGTTGCTTCAACTCGTCCTGAATACCGCGGGCGTAGCGAACGAGTATGGCAGTGATCCAAATCGCGGCGATCGACAACCCGCGGATGCTGATGGCGCGTCCAACATGGCGAGGGACCTCGGGCAGGTAATGGCCGACGATCGCCATGACGGTGGCCAAGCCGGCAAGCCGCCAGACCCAGCGCGGATCGCGGTGGAAGACGGCCGTGCAAACCAGGGGAATATAAAGAATGCCGAATGGCAGATAAAATTCGTCAACGGTGACGTCGGCGAGGAAGGCCAGCAAACAGCCAAGGTATACCACCGGTACCAGCCAGCGAATACGCGGCCTCCAAACCTGGTCAATGCCTTTTGTAATCGGTCGGGCCAGCAATCTGTCCACTTTCGCCCCCCCTTAAGATTTCAGGTGTTCCGACAACCAAAACGAGAGCACGGACGTCCCGTCCAAAAAGTCATTTATTGTCATGGCTTCAAACGGATTGTGAGAGCCATTGGTGTTTTTGACGAAGATCATTCCGATGGGCACGCCGCACGCGGCGAACGCGGCGCCATCGTGCGATGCCGGGCTGCCAAGTTCAAGGGCCGGGATGCCCAGCGCCGCCACCGATCGTTCCAACTGCGCCTTGATCGCCGGGTCTGCCGGGCCGACCGAGGCCCGGGCTTTGGTGCCGAGGTGGAACTGTACGCCCCGCCGTTGTTCGATTCCCGCGACAATAGCGTCAACCCTTCGGTCCAATTCGGACAATATCGCTTCCTCGTAAGCTCGGACATCGAGACTAAAATGAAATGTACCAGGAACGATCGTGAGGCCGTGCTGGGCCGGGTCGGTATAAAAACGCCCAATGGTGCAGGCCATGGGGATGCCGCGTTCGTCGTACTCGGCCCAAAGCAAGTCCAAGGCCATGGAGAACTCGGCGCCGGCAACGGCGGCATCGCGGCGGAACCGGCGCGGCAGCCCGACATGATCGTTGGCCCCCGCGATGCGGGCGTTCGGATAGCGGAAATTGCCGGGAATGCCGGTGCAGATGCCGACCGGTTTTCCGGCCTCCACCAGGCTGGGGGCCTGCTCGATATGCAGTTCCAGGTAGGCAGCAATCCCGGCGGGGTCGAGGTGCCGCTGCCCCGCCGCCAATGCTGCCGGGTCGCCGCCGCATTCGCCGATGTGCTCGGCCAACGTGCGCCCGGTGTCGATGCGCCGCACGTCCAATGCACCGTCGGGCAAAATGCCCAGCGCGCCCCGGCTGCCAATGTAGGACACCTGGAACCAGATGCTCTCCTCGGCGCGGATGCCCATGACTGTCAGATCGCGCGCCGGGACGATGCTGCATTGCCGCAGTGCCGCGATCGCCGCCAGGCCAGCCACCACACCGGCGGCGCCGTCGAAGTTGCCGCCGTGCGGCACCGAATCCAGATGCGAGCCAACGATAACCCGCGGCAACGACCTGTCGGTGCCGGGCAGGGTCATGTAAAGGTTGGCGGCCGCATCGCCGGAGATTTCCAGGCCCAGCCCGCGGGCGATCGCCGTTACGCTGGCATGGGCGCGTTGCTCCCCCGCGCCGTAAGGATCGCGAGACACGCCGGGCTCGTCCAGCCCATCCGCGCGCAGCTTGTCGAACAAGCCGCTGACCCAATCGCGTTGCGCTTGGACCGCGGCCTTGATCTCGTTGGCGGTAACCGTGACCATGGTCTTCCTTTCACGCTTCTGACGCACCGGTGCCAGCTTGGCATGCGGCGCGAGGGGACACGAGTGACACCATGACCGAAACCGACTCCACCGGCGATCTGCTGCGCGAAACCGCCAGCCGGGTCTTCCAGGAACATTGTGGTACCGACGTGTCGCGTTCGGCCGATGGCGGCATATGGCCGGCAGCGGCGTGGGCAGCGGTGGCAGAGGCCGGGCTGCACCGGGCTTTGTTGCCCGAGGATGCCGGCGGCTACGGCGTCGCGGTGACCGATGCGCTGTCCCTCCTGCGGGTCGCCGCCGAACACGCGGTGCCGCTGCCGCTGGCGGAAACCATGATGGCGCATTTTCTGCTGGCCGGCGCCGGGCTGGCGGTTCCCGATGGCCCTTTGACCGTGGCGCCGGTGGTAAGCGGCGAGACTCTGTTGCTGACTCGCGAAGGGGCTGGGTTCCGGGTGCGTGGGACGGTCAGCCGCGTGCCCTGGGGACGCAATGCCGAGGCGGTGGCCGCGATCGCCTCGCTGGATGGAATGGCTTGGGTCGCCCTGGTTCCGCGCGCGGCCTGGACCTGCGAGCACGAGCAGAATGTGGCGCGCGAGCCGCGCGACCGGTTGACCATCGATGGGCTGGCCTTGGCTGCCGCGCCGTCGCCGCACGATGCCGATGCCTTACGCGCGGTCGGGGCCGCGATGCGCGTCCAGCAAATCGCCGGGGCACTGACCGGTATAACCGCCATGACCGTGCAATACGCCCAGGATCGGGTGCAGTTCGGCAAGCCGATCGGCAAGTTTCAGGCGGTGCAACAGAACCTTGCAGTACTGGCCGGGCAAACCGCCGCCGCCTCGGCTGCCGCCGATCTGGCGGCCGAGGCGGTGGCCAACGGTGTGAAAATCCTGCCGATCGCCGCCGCCAAGGCCCGTGCCGGGGAGGCCGCGAGCATTGGCGCCGGCATCGCGCATCAGGTGCATGGTGCGATCGGTTTCACGTTCGAGCACAATCTGCAATTTCTGACCCGCCGCCTTTGGTCCTGGCGCGACGAGTTCGGGAACGAGGCATCGTGGAACCGCTTGGTCGGTCGCCACATGGCGGCGGCCGGGGGCGACCGGCTTTGGGCGGAAATCGTCGCGGCTTAGAAAAGCCGGGCAGCAACGGGAGAACAACATGCAGCTTACCGACAAAGTGGCCCTGGTAACCGGAGCGGGCTCCGGTATCGGCCGAGCCTGCGCGATCGCTTTGGCGGAAGCGGGGGCGCAAATCGTCGCGGTGGATATCGATGGCAAAACCGCCGCGGACACTGCGTCCACCATCGCGGCCTTTCAGCGCAAAAGCCTCGGCCTTCAGGCCGATGTCGGGGACCTCGCCGATATCGACCGCATGGTCAGGGCAGCCATCGAGGCATTCGGCCGCATCGATATCGCCGTCAACAACGCCGGTGTGACCCGCCGCGCCGACATCATGGATCTGACCGAGGCGGATTGGGACCGCATCCACCGGGTCAACGCCAAGGGGGTTTTCTTCTGTCTGCAACGCGTCGCACGCGAGATGATCCCGCAGCGGGAGGGGCGGATTATCAACATCGCGTCGATCGCCGGGCGGGGCTACGCCGGCACCTCCAACGCCGCCTATGCCGCCAGCAAGGGCGCGGTGATCAGCCTGACCAAGACCGCGTCGCAACAGCTCGCCAAACACAACATCAACGTCAACGCCATCTGCCCCGGCGTTACCCGCTCGGCGTTGTCGGACGCGAACCTGCGGGTGCGCGCCGAGCAGGAGGGGGTAACGTTGCAGGAGATGGAACGCCGCCGCGCGGCGGTTATCCCGCTGAACCGCGCCAACGACCCAGAGGACATTGCCGCCATGGCCGTTTTTCTGGCGTCCCCGGGGGCGCGCAACATTACCGGCCAGTGTTACAACGTCGACGGCGGACTGATTACGAGCTGACGCATTGATCTGAGTCATCGACATCGGCGGGGCAGCGTCCCACATTAAGGCAACGCCGGCAAATAAGTGCGTCAGCACGCCGGCAAAGTTGCCGTTCAAAACAAGAGCTTAGGCCCTGTCCGATCCGCATGATCGATTCGATTATCTTTGGACAGGGCCTAACCTCGAAACCGGAGGCTGAAGGCGATGCCGAAACTCATACTGCTGCCGCTGACCGGTTCAGGCGGCGATGGCGCGACCGAAGCCACTGCGATCGCCCTGGGCCAAGCGTTTGGCGCGCACCTGATCGGTCTGCATGTGCGCCGGGATGTGCGCCGGGATATCGCCGCGTTGGCCTCGGCGGACATGGGCATGGCCACCGGCCTCGACGCCATCATGGAACGGGGGGAGCGGGAAGGTGCGACTCGCGAAAAGGACGCCGAACGCACATGGCGCGATGCCTGTGCCAAAGCGGGCATTCCCTTGGCTGAACAGCCAGGCGGCCAGGCGGGTGCGACATTCGAATTCGCCGCGGAGATCGGTGAAGAATCGGACTGGCTGGCCGAATACGGGCGTGCTGCCGATTTGATTGTGGTCGGTCGGGTGCGGGAAGGCGATATGCTCGACCTCGACACAATGGAAGCCGGGCTGATGGACACCGGCAAGCCCGTGCTGATCGCGGCGGATCGGGCAACGCCGGTGCTGGATGGCACAGTTGCGATCGCCTGGAAGAATACGCGCGAAGCAGCCGGCGCGGTGGCCGCCGCGCTGCCCTTCCTTCGGCGCGCCAAGCGGGTCATTGTATTTTCCGTTCAGGAAGATGAGCTGGCCGATCCCATCGACAAATCGCACCTTCGGCTGGTGCGTGCATTGCGCTGGCATAATCCAAATACGGGCTCCCAGGTGCTGCGCCGCGATTCGCGTCCGCCCGTCGCGGCGCTGTTGGACGCGCTCGCGCGGGAAAAATGCGACATGCTGGTAATGGGGGGGTATGGCCACGCCCGATTGCGGGAAGCCGTTTTTGGGGGCTTCACCCGAGCAGTGCTGGAAGCGGCACCCTTGCCCGTGCTGATGGCGCATTAGACCATGATCGTTTGAGGTCGCACGCGATCTCGGCGTTGGATCATGGTCTAAGCCTTTGTTTGAGAGGGTGATTCACGCCCGAGGTTGAAGTCAACCTCAGGCGATCACGCTCTAGGACCCTTGGCAGGCGGGGCGGGTGGACGCGGGGTGGCATCCGGTCTGCGGGAGTGGTAGGGAGACGCGCTTGCCCGCTCAGGCGCTTCGCCGCCCCGTCAGAGGACCCGACCTTGGTCTCCCATTCCCGCCTTTCCTGCCTGACTGCCTTGCTGCTGGCCTTGAGCCTCGCGGGCTGTAGCGTGTTCGAACCCAAGGATCAGATACGCGGCAACAAAGTCGACGACGATCAGCTGAAGGAATTAACCGTCGGCACCAGCACCCGCGCCGATGTGACCGCGCTGCTGGGTTCCCCAACGCTGCATGCTTCGTTCGACGACAACACATGGTTGTACATCAGCGAGGTCACCAGACCCCGTATCGGTGGCACGCAGGGCATTGAGGCGCAGCGCGTCGTCGCCCTGACCTTCGACGGCAAGGGTGTTCTGCAATCGGTCAAGACCGCGAACCAGGACGATGCGGTCCCGGTTTCCATGGTGGACCGCACGACCCCGTCGCCGGGGAGTGAGGCGTCCTTCCTTCAGCAGCTGTTCGGCAATATCGGGCGCTTTAGCGCCGCCGGTGTCGGCGGCAGCGCTGCCGCCCCGTCAGGTGGGGCGCCGAAGCCGTTCTGATTTCCAATTCCTGACCAGCAAATAAAGGTCCGATATGATGGACATCTCTTACGCCTGTTCGCTGTCGAAAACCGACGCGCGGCGTGCCATGGGCTTCCCGCTGAAATAGGCCTGCGCGATGTTCGACCTCGCCGCGATATCCGCTCTTGTGCAGGTCGTGTTCGTCAATGTCGCCCTATCGGCCGATAATGCGGTCGTCATCGGCATCGCCTGTATCGGCCTGCCGGCGCACCAGCGGCTTCGGGCACTGTGGATCGGCATCTGCCTCGCGACGGTGTTGCGGGTCGGGTTCGCTATCGTCGCGACGTCGCTCCTGCAGGTTCTCGGCCTGCTGCTAGCCGGTGGCGTGCTGCTGCTGTGGGTTGCCTGGAAGCTGTGGCGGGAGATCGCGCGCCCGCATGCGGGCGGGGCAGGGGATGAAGCCGCCCCCAAGACAATGAGCCAGGCACTGTGGCAAATCGTTATCGCGGACATATCGATGTCGCTGGATAATGTTCTCGCGGTGGCCGCCGCCGCTCGGGAACACCCGGTCGTTCTTGTCGTCGGTCTCGGGATTTCCGTGGTGCTGATGGGCGCCGCGTCGTCGCTCGTTGCCCGATTGATCGAACGGCATCGCTGGATTGCCTATGTCGGGCTGGCGGTGATCGTCTATATCGCGGCCAGCATGATCTGGCATGGCGCTCACGACGTGCGCGCTACGCTGTAGTGGCATATACCGGCGCCACCCTGTCATAAGGACCCGCACCATGACCCCGACCGAACGCTTCCATACCCTAGGCCTCACACTGCCGGCGCCGCCCAAGCCGATCGGCAACTACGTGCCGTATCGCATGGGAGGAGGGCTGCTGTTCCTGTCCGGAGTCGGCCCGCGTCCCGCCGACGGCGCCACGATCGTCGGCAAAGTCGGTGCCACCGTATCGATCGAGCAGGGGTACGAAGCCGCGAAACTTTGCGGCCTGAACCTGTTGACCAACATCGTCGCGGCTTTGGGATCGCTCGACCGGGTGGACACGATCCTCAAGGTGCTGGGGATGGTGAATGCGGTGCCGGACTTCCGTCAGCACCCCAAGGTCATCGACGGCTGCACCGATCTGTTCGTGGCGGTGTTCGGCGAGAATGGCCGCCCAGCCCGCTCCGCCGTTGGCATGGGCAGCCTGCCGGGCGACATCTCGGTCGAGGTCGAAGCGGTGGTGCTAATTAAAGGCTAATCGGCACTATTCCGGTTTGTAATGAATATCGATGGCGAGCAGCTTCCAGACAGCGTTATTTTGGATGAATTTCAGGCTGTAGCGCACGCTCGTTTGATCGTCTTTAAAGGATCCGACCAGATGCAGCACGCCGTCGTCATCGGTCTCCGCTGGTTTGGACTCAAGCAAATCGGCCGTCATAAACATCTTTTCGAGATTCAGATTTTGATCGCGAAAGGTTTTGAACCCCTCGGATAGTTTATCGGTGGACAACGAACTTTGGAATTGCTTGGATGCCTTGGCCAACAACACACTATAATTCCCGGTCATGTTAGCATCGTTGAACGTCATCAACGCGCTGCGGACCAATAAATCCTGCTGTTCTACATTCGGAAATTTCGCGGCCCAGCTCGGCGGCGTGAAGCCGAGGATGAGACACAATACCAGACCGCCGATAATCCGCGCGAATTTTGTTGTCATAACTATTTGATCCTGTTGGAGGAGGTTACGCCAATTTCCCGTGGCAGTGCTTGAATTTCTTGCCCGACCCGCACGGGCAGGCCGCATTGCGGCCGGCGTTCTTCCAGGTGGACATGTCGTTTGGATCGATCAGATCCGAACGCGCTTTGTCGCCCAGCCACTGCGTCGGCATGTCGCTGGTCATGCCCATCAGCGGAGCGCCCGCATCGGCGAAGGCTGACTCCGGCTGCGGGTGATTTTCGGCGTACTGGACGGACACGGGGTCGAACGCCGAGGCAGCCGGCGGGTCGGCGCCCAGCTCCACCCGGCTCAGCATCGTCGTTACCCGTTCTTTCAGCTCGTCCAGCATGGCGTTGAACAGCGCGAAAGCCTCGGATTTGTATTCGTTCAGCGGGTCGCGCTGGCCATAGGCACGCAGGCCGATGCCCTGGCGCAGGTGATCCAGCGCGTGCAGATGCTCCTTCCAGACAGCGTCCAAGGTTTGGATCAGCAGGTTTTTCTCGACGAAGCGCATCAGGTCGGGGCCGAAATTGGCGGCCTTGGTGGCCATGATGCGGTCGCCCGCCTGCTCGATGCGTTCGCGCAGATGGGTCTCGTCGATGCCTTCCTCGTTGCCCCATTCCTCCACCGGCAGATCGGTGCCCAGCAGGCGGCCGACATCGGCGGTCAGTTCCTTGAGTTGCCATTGTTCACGGAAGGCTTTTTCCGGGATGCGAGCGGAAACCATCGTCTCCAGCACCTCGGCCCGCATTTCCGCGACGGTTTCCGAGACGTCGTCCAGCTTCATGAATTCCTTGCGCTGGGCGTACACTTCCTTGCGCTGGGCGTTCATCACGTCGTCGTATTTCAGCACGTTCTTGCGTGTGTCGAAGTTGCGCGCTTCGACTTTCTTTTGCGCCTTTTCCAGCGCCTTGTTGATCCAGGGGTGGACGATCGCCTCGCCTTCCTTCAGTCCAAGGCGTTGCAGCATCCCGCCCATCCGGTCGGAGCCGAAGATGCGCATCAGATCGTCTTCCAGCGACAGGAAGAAGCGGGACCGGCCAGGGTCGCCCTGACGGCCGGAACGGCCGCGCAACTGGTTGTCGACCCGCCGGCTTTCGTGGCGTTCGGTGCCGATGACAAACAACCCGCCAGATTTTTTCACCTTGTCGTGCGCTTCGGCGATCTCGGCCCGAACCTTCGCCTCGCGGTCGGGGTCGGTTATACCGGCCATCTCCTTGCGCAGGCGCATATCGAGGTTGCCGCCCAATTTGATGTCTGTGCCGCGGCCCGCCATGTTGGTGGCGATGGTGACCGCACCCGGGGCGCCGGCATCGGCGACGATCTCGGCTTCCTGCTCGTGGAAGCGGGCGTTCAGCACCGAATGCGGTACTTTCTTCTTCTTCAGCAGTTCGCTGATCGCCTCGCTCTTTTCGATCGACGTCGTGCCGATCAGCACCGGCTGGCCTTCCTTGCGAGCCTCGGCGATCAGCACGGCGACGGCTTCGTATTTTTCGGCTGCGGTGCGATAGACCTCATCGTCCTCGTCGAGGCGGGTGACACTGACGTTGGTGGGGATTTCGACGACCTCGAGCTTGTATATCTCGGCGAACTCGTCGGCTTCCGTCATCGCCGTGCCGGTCATGCCGGCCAGCTTCGGATAAAGCCGGAAATAGTTCTGGAACGTGATGGACGCCAGCGTCTGGTTTTCCGGCTGAACGGTGACGTGTTCCTTGGCTTCCAGCGCCTGGTGCAGGCCTTCGGAATAGCGACGGCCCTGCATCATGCGGCCGGTGAACTCGTCGATGATGACCACTTCGTCATTCCGGACGATATAATCGACATCGCGGGCAAATAACGTATGCGCACGCACCGACTGCTGCACGTGGTGGATGACCGTCACGTTGAAAATGTCGTACAGATTGCCTTCGGTCAGCACGCCGGCCGCCTTGAGCATGTCTTCGACCGTCTGCGATCCCGCTTCGGTCAGGGAGACCGTCTTGAATTTCTCGTCCTTGTCGTAGGTTTCGGGGTCCTTCACCAGCTCCTTCACCACCAGATCGACCTGACGATAAAGGTCGGAACTGTCCTCGGCGGGGCCGGAGATGATCAGCGGTGTGCGGGCTTCGTCGATCAGGATGGAGTCGACCTCATCCACGATGCCGAAGAAGAACTCGCGCTGGACCATGTCCTCCAGCCGGTACTTCATGTTGTCGCGCAGGTAGTCGAAGCCGAATTCGTTGTTGGTGCCGTAGGTGATGTCGGCGGCGTATTGGGCGCGGCGGGCGTCGTCGTCCAAACCATGGACAATGACCCCGACGGTCATACCCAAAAAATTGTAGATCTGCGCCATCCAGTCGGCGTCGCGGCGGGCAAGATAGTCGTTCACAGTGACGACGTGTACGCCCTTGCCGGCCAGCGCGTTCAAATAGACGGGCAGGGTGGCGACCAGGGTCTTGCCCTCGCCGGTCTTCATTTCGGAGATCTTGCCGTCGTGCAGCACCATGCCGCCGACCATCTGCACATCGAAGTGCCGCTGCCCCAGCGTGCGCTTGCCGGCTTCCCGCACGACCGCGAAGGCCTCGGACAGCAGGTCGTCCAGGGTTTCCCCCGCTTCCAGGCGCGTGCGGAACGCGGCGGTCTTGCCGCGCAGATCGTCGTCCGACAAGGCCTCCATCGCCGGTTCAAGCGCGTTGATCGCGGGCACGCGCCGCTGATACGATTTCAGCGAGCGGTCGTTGGCTGAGCCGAAAACGGCTCTGGCAATCGAGGCGAACATGCGGACCTTCCAGCTTTCTCCCGGGATGGGGAGGCCCCGAATGGGGCTGGGATCAGATAGGACCCGCTCGCCCCCTGGTCAACGCTGGCGGCATGAGTCTTATGTATATCGGACAAATGTGTATCCAACGGGAGCGCCCGAACACCGAGCGCCGAGATGAAGTGGGGGTGGGTATGGCGCGACGCAAGCTTTGGCGAACCCCCCAGCTTTGGCGAACCCTCCAGCTTGGCCGAACCACCCTGGGCGCTCTGCTTGTCGCGGTGTTGCCGATGCTTGCCGTGACCCCGGCCAGAGCCGTGGATCCACCGCAAGTTGCCCCGCGTGCCGGCGATCTGCTGCGGCTGGATGGGCGCACCCAAATCGAAGCCGATCCCGTCGTGGCCAGCGTCGACGGGCATCCAATCCGCTTGACCGACCTTGGAAAGGCATCCGATACGCTGCCCGAAAACCTGCGTGCGATGCCGTTTGAGTCGCTCTATCCGGCATTGCTGGAACGGATGATCGACCATCAGGTGCTCGCGATGATGGCGCGCCGTCAGGGGATGGACGAGAATCCGGACATCAAGCGGGACATCGGCGCCGCGGTCGATCGGGTGTTGGAGGCCGCCTACCTGCGAAGGGAGGCATTGTCCAAAATCACCGATGACGCCATCCGCATTCGCTACAACCAGGAGTTCGCTAACCGCGCCGCGACCGAGGAGGTGCGGGCCCGCCACATCCTGGTCGCGACCGAGGCGCAGGCCCAGGACGTTCTCGCCCAGCTGAAAAGCGGCGCGGACTTCGCGGTCCTGGCGACCAAACTCAGCCTCGACCCGGACGGCAAGCGCGGCGGCGATCTTGGTTTTTTCCGGCGGGAACAGGTCTGGCCGGGATTTGCCGACGTCGCCTTCGCCCTCCAGCCCGGGCAGGTTGGATCGCGCCCGATCCACAATGAATTCGGTTGGCATGTCGTGAAGGTCGAGGAACGCCGCCTGGTGGCACCGCCCAGCTTGGAGGATGCGCGTGAAACCATCCGCCAGGAACTCACCGCCCAGGCCATCCGCCAAGCGATTCAGCAGGCTCGGGCACAGTTGTCGATCCACGAGTTCAACATCGATGGCTCGGACAAACTGAACCAAACGCCGCGCGGCGCGGGCGGGACGCAGCAATAAGAACGGTTTGGCCGACCATTCTTGTCGCAGGAGCGGGACTGCGGCATGATCGGGCCTTCACGCAATCGGGGCCATGATGATCTACTCCCAGAAATCGACCGCTGGGGCTGTCGCCCGCGCGCTTTTCGTCGCGCTCGCCAGCTTGCCACTCGCCGGACACGCCTGGGCGCAAACGGTGCCTGCCCCAGTGCCGGCCCCAGTGCCGGCGCCAGTGCCTGCCCCGGTTCCTACGCCAGCGCCAGCCGCCAACCCCGTCGTCGCGACGGTCGGTGGCGAACCGATCCGGCTGAGCGAAGTGCGCGATGCCATGGCCGCCTTGCCGGCCCAGGCGCAGACTATGCCGCCACAAACGCTGTTCCCTTATGTGCTCGATCAGTTGATCGATTCGCGCATCCTCGTGCAGGCGGCAAAGAAGGCCGGCCTGGACAAGGACCCGGCGGTGCAACGCCAGATCGCCGCCGCCGCGGACCGGGTGCTGCAAGGCGCCATATTGCACCGCGAAGTCGATCCGGCGGTGACCGATGCGGCCCTCAAGGTGCGTTACGGGCACGACATCGCGGGCAAGCCCGGTGAGCTGGAAGTGCACGCCCGCCACATCCTGGTGCCGGACGAGGCGACGGCGAAGAAGGTCGTCGAGGCCCTGAAAAAGGGCGGCGATTTCGCGGCGCTGTCCAAAGAATACAGCAAGGATCCCGGCGCGTCGGCATCGGGCGGCGACCTCGGGTTCTTCAAGAAAGGCGACATGGTGCCGGAATTCGCCGCCGCCGCCTTCGCGCTGAAGGACGGGGAGGTTACCCAGACGCCGGTGCAGACCCAATTCGGCTGGCATGTGATCCAGGCCGTCGAGCGCCGCCAAGCCCCGCCGCCGTCGTTCGACGACGCCAAAGAGGAACTCCGCCAGAAAGTGGTGTCCGAGACCGTGCAGGCATCGATCGAGAAAGCCAAAGTCGGTGTCGCGGTCGAGAAATTCAATATGGACGGGACGCCGCACAAAGCGACCGACACCGCCGAACCGCCGCCGCCCGCGAAGTAAGTATCATAACGCTCCAAGGAAGATTGCCATGGCCATCGCCGTTTCCCCGCTTGCCGTTGCTTTGCCCGAACTGCCGTCGCTTGCCGGGGTCCGTTTGGGTTCGGCCGCCGCCGGTATTCGCTACCAGGGGCGAACCGATCTGGTGATGATCGAGGTTTCCCCCGGCAGCACCGCCGCCGGGGTTTTTACCAGCAACAAATGCCCCGGCGCGCCGGTCGATTGGTGCCGATCGGCGCTGAAGGGTGGCAAGGCGCGTATGGTGGTGGTGAATGCGGGGAATGCAAACGTGTTCACGGGCAGGGCCGGGCACGACGCCTGTGCTGCCACCGCCGCCGCCGCCGCGAAATTGGGCGATTGTTCGGCCAAGCAAGTGATGGTGGCCTCGACCGGCGTGATCGGGGAAATCCTGCCGCACGAAAAACTGATTGCCGCGTTGCCGGCGCTGCACGGCAATCTGCGTGAGGACAATTGGGAAGCCGCCGCGCGCGGCATCATGACCACCGACACCTTCCCCAAGGCGTCCACTCGCACCGCAACGATCGGCGACGCGGAGGTCCGCATCACCGGCATCGCCAAGGGCAGCGGCATGATCGCCCCCGACATGGCGACGATGCTGTGCTTCATCTTCACGGATGCCAAAATCCCTGCCCCGGTCCTGCAATCTCTGCTGAAGAAGGGCGTGGCCGACACGTTCAACTGCACGACGGTGGACAGCGATACGTCCACCTCGGACACCGTGCTGCTGATCGCCACCGGACAGACTAAACACAAGCGGGTGCCGGCCGAGGGCGGCAAGATCCTGGCCGATTTCGCCCGAGCGCTGAACGGACTGCTGCTGGATCTGGCGTTGCAGGTGATCCGGGACGGAGAGGGCGCGCAGAAGCTGGTGCGCATCGACGTCACCGGCGCGGCGTCGGGAAAGTCGGCCAAGAAGATCGCGATGGTCGTTGCCAACTCCCCGCTGGTGAAAACCGCTATCGCGGGGGAGGACGCCAACTGGGGCCGTATCGTGATGGCGGTCGGCAAGGCCGGCGAGCCTGCGGATCGCGACAAGTTATCCATTGGTGTCGGCGGTACTTGGATGGCGCAGAATGGCGGCGTGGTGCCGGGCTACGACGAAACCCCGGTCGTCGCGCACATGAAGGGCCAGGAGATCGAGATCGCCATCGATATTGGCCTGGGACGCGGCAAGGGAACCGTGTGGACGTGCGACCTCACGCATGGGTATATCGATATCAACGGTTCCTACCGTTCGTAAATACTACAGAGAGAAACCAATCTATGAACCTGCTCCGCTCGGCGGCCCTTGCCGCCGTCGTCCTGGCGTTTGGCCCGACGGGCGCATTCGCCGCCGACGCCAAGCATTACAGCTTCGGCTACGACCAGCCGCACACCACCGCCTACGGCATCGCTGCCGATCTGTTCGACGCCAAGCTGAAGGAACTCAGCCACGGCACGATGACGATCGATCAGTTCCCCGGCGGGCAGTTGGGGCAGGAGCCGCAGATGCTCCAGAAAATCCGCACCGGCGACATCGATTTCATGATCAGCTCCACCGCCAACGCCGCGACCGTGTCGCCGCAGTCGGGCGTGCTGTCGATCCATTATCTGTTCCGGTCGGAAGAGCATCTGGTGAAGGCCATCGGCGATCCCCGCCTGGTGGGAGCGGTGCGGGAGATGTTCGCCGAAACGGTGAAGGACGCCCACGTGCTGACGCTGATGACGATGGGGTTGCGGAACCTATACGGTAAGATCGAGGTCCATAAGATGGCCGACCTCCGCAACCTGAAAATCCGCGTGCAGGCGACCCCGACGGAAGACGCCATGTTCCCCGCGTACGGGGCGCAGACCGTGCACATGCCGTTCGGCAGCGTCTACACCAGTCTGCAAACCGGCGTCGTCGACATGGCCGAGAACGGTGTGAACGTTTACGACTCCAACAAGCATTACGAAGTCGGCGCGATCATGTCGATGACCCAGCACGAGGCGAACAACAACGTTGTGTGGGTCAGCGACAAGCTATGGCAGACGTTGACGGCCGAACAGAGGGGCTGGGTGCAGGCGGCGGCGGATGAGATCGCGGCGAAGGAGCCTGCAATGGCCGTTGCATTGGAGCACAAGTCGCAAGCCAAGCTCGAGAAGATGGGCGTGAAGTTCGTCACCGCCGTGGATAAGGCCGGGTTCATCGCCGCTGCCACGCCGTTGCAGGACACGATCGCCGCTGGCCTGGGCACTGCCGCGACGAAGATTTTGGCGATCTGCCGGTCCATCCAGTAGGCGTCATGCCCGAACCGATCGTCCAGCAGACGGGCCGGCACCTGAAATGGCCGGCCCTCGACCGTCTTGAGCGTGCGCTGATGATCCTGTGCGGCGTGTGCCTCGCGGCGTTCGTATTTTCGACGTTCGTCGACGTCGTGACCCGCGAGACCGGCCATGCGGTGCTGTGGCTACAGGAGGTCACGTCCACCTTCTTCATTTACGGCATTTTCGTCGGCACCGCGGTCGCGACCCGGCGTAACGACCATCTGTTCCTGTCCGCCTTGACGGAACAGATGTCCGGCGCGCCGCGGCTGTTCTTCGACGTGTTCAATCGCGTCGTCGTGCTGTTGGTCGGGTTGGGAATGGTGGTGTTCGGCATTCAGAATTTCTTCACCGGCCTCGGCAGCTTCCGCATGCCGTCGATGTGGCCGATGTCGTACCTCTATATCGCGATCCCGATCTGCGGCGCGCTGATCGCGCTGTTCAGCCTGGAGCAGATCGTAAACGGCCTGAAGAACGGCTTCCAGAGCGACGCCGACCACGGGCACATCCAGGAAGCCGGCGTATGATCGTCTCCAACGCCACCCTTCTCACGATCATGACCGTGTTGTTTCTGTCGTTGGGTTACCTCGGCGTGCCGGTGGCGTTTTCGCTGTTCGCCGGCGTTCTGGTGGGGACGATGTTCACACCCATCACCATGCAGTCGATGGTCGCCCAGTTGTTCAACGGGATGGACTCCGAAGCCCTGATGGCGATTCCGTTCTTCCTGCTGGTCGGGGAGTTGATGACCTCCGCCAACGTGGTGATCCGGATCGCCGAGCTGTCGCAGGCGCTGGTGGGGCACATCCGCGGCGGGCTGGCGCAGGTTACGACCGTCTTTTCGATGTTCTTCTCCGGCATGTCCGGCTCATCGTCGGCCGATGTGGCGGTGTTGTCGCGCACCATGGCCGGGCCGATGGCGAAAGAAGGGTACCGGCCGGCGTTCACCGCCGCCCTGATCGCGGCCGCCTCGACCATCGCCGCGCTGGTACCGCCGTCGATCATGGCGGTGGTGTATGGCGCCATAGGCAACGTCTCGATCGCCGGGCTGTTCCTGGGCGGCATCGTGCCGGGGTTTTTCATCGCCATCGGGTTGATGATCTATTGCTACTTCTTTGGCCCTGCTGGGTTCCGCCGCCCGCGCGCCACCTTCGGGCAATTGGCGACCGCCGGGCGGGCCGCGGCTTTGCCGATGATGATTCCGGTGATTCTGCTGGGCGGTATTCTGACCGGCTGGTTCACGCCCACGGAAGCGGGCGTGATCGCGATCGCCTATATCCTGTTGGTCGTTATCCCCTTGCTGAACCCCGGCCACATGAGGAACATCTGGCGGGATTTCATCCATGCCGGGATGGTCTACTCCCTGCCGATGATCACCATCGCCGCGGCATCCGCTTTCGGCTGGCTGGTGGCCTATCTGCGGGGCCCGATCGTGGTGGCTGGCTGGATCACTGGCTTCGCCGGGAACGATCCGCAGCTGATCATGTTCTCCCTGGTGCTGGTCTTCGTCATTGTCGGCGACTTCATCGAGCCGGTGCCGGCGATCATCATATTCATGCCGGTGGTTAACGCGTTGACCGAGGCGGGCTCGATCAACTCGGTCCACATGGGCGTCGTGCTGATCGTGACCTTGGCGTTCGGGTTGATCACGCCGCCGTATGGGCTGGCGCTTTTGATGGCGTCGAAATTTCTGAACGTCACATTCTCCAGCGCGCTCAAGGCCAGTCTGCCAATTTATATCATCTTCTTCGCCGCGATCGCGTTCACGATCTTCGTGCCGGAGGCTGTGTTGTGGCTGCCCAAGCATGTGTTCCCGGAATCCGTTGGGTGCTTCAAGGCGCCGGGCGGGACGGGGTATATATGTCCCTGACCGCCTACTGGCGCTGATAGTTGCCCAGGCACCAAATCACGTCGTTGTTCATGTTGAAATTGCCCTTGATGACCGCTTGCTCGTGCTGGTCGGCGATGCTGGTGGCCGTCACCTGCTGGTTCAGGTCGAAATTGGTGAACCCGGTCACCGGCCCGTGTATTTCCAAGACATCCGGGGCATTGCCCTTGGTCTGGAAATAGTTTTTGGGATATTTGGCGGTCACGCCGGGGTTTGTCATCAGGTCGGCGCTTTCCCCGGTGTAGAACGCGGCATCCGCCAGCCCGATATAGCCGATCTCGGTATTCGAGATCTTGGCGATTGCGCGTGCGAAATAGAGCGCGGTGGTACCGCCTGCGCTGTAGCCCGTGATCAGATAAATCGGATTCGAAGCGCCATTCCTGCCGGAAATCGCGGTGGCCAGTGCCCCGGCGGCCGCTTCGTTCGAGGGGCCGAGCACGGAATTGTAATTGTAGATGGAGACGGGCTTACCAGGAAAACCGGCGTAGCCGACCACCTTCAGCGTGTATTCGCGCCGCAACTGTAGCCGCGATGGCATGATCCCCCGTTCATCCGACAGACCGGACAGCTCGGTTCGGCCGTGGCCGTAGAAATTCACGTTAACGTAGACGTTCGCCATTGCGGCTCTCCGTTCGCCGTGGACGTTATCCCCGATGTACCGCCATGCAAATCATGATTTTGTGATCCAGAGACGATCGCCGGGGCGGGCGGCGTGGGGCGATGCGCCCGTAGCGGGGCAGTAACGAAAACCGGTTGCGTGGACGCCGGGAACGGTTCATCCTGGCGTCATGAACGATCCAGGAGCCTTCCGCAGGCCCGATGCCGCTGCCCTGACGCGGATGCGCTCCGACGGATCGCATCCGGAATTCTCCGTCGTGATTCCCGCTTTTAACGAGGCCTCAGGCCTCGCCGACTTCCACACCCGGCTTCGCGCCGTGATGGATCCGTTGGGTTCGTGGGAAGCGATCTATGTCGACGACGGCAGCACCGACGCCACCCGCGCGGTGATCGACGCGATCCGCGGGACCGACGGCCGAGCGGCGGTGCTCGCGTTGTCGCGTAACTTCGGGAAGGAGATCGCCACGACCGCCGGCCTCGATCATGCGAGCGGCGACGCGGTGATCGTGATCGATGCCGACCTACAGGACCCGCCGGAGGTAATCCCAGAATTGGTCGCGGCCTGGCGCCAGGGTTTCGACATGGTCAATGCGCAACGCCGGGTGCGGGAGGGTGAAACCCCGCTCAAACGCCTGACCGCGAAGCTGTTTTACCGGCTTATGCGGCACGCCGGACCGGTTAAGCTGCCGACCGATACGGGGGACTTCCGGCTCATGAGCCGCCGCGTGGTGGACGCGATCGGCCAGTTGCGGGAACGGCACCGGTTCATGAAGGGGTTGTTCGCCTGGGTCGGCTTCCCGACCACGACGGTGTTCTTCGACCGGGCGCCCCGGCACGCGGGCGAAACCAAATGGAATTATTGGCGGCTGTGGAATTTGGCGCTGGAGGGCATTACCAGCTTCACCGTCGTGCCACTGAAACTCGCGACCTATCTTGGCTTGATCGTCGCCCTTATCTCGGTCCTTTACGCGGCCGAAGTGATCGTCAAAACGCTGATCCTGGGGAACACGGTTGCCGGTTACCCGAGCTTGATGACCGTTGTTCTGTTCCTCGGCGGCGTGCAACTTGTTACGCTGGGCGTCATCGGAGAATATCTCGGGCGCATCTTTAACGAGACGAAATACCGACCATTGTATTTAGTCGAACGGTACGAACCCAGCCGGGAGTAATGGTGACGGGGCAGACGATCGCGGTGGACAAAGGCTTGACGCTTTAAAAAAAGGCCGGGGATTGCTCCCCGGCCCGTCGTTTCGTTGGGTCCGTTTGGATCAGAAGGTCCAGACGAAGTCAGACCCGATCGTGAACGCACCGTTGTCCTTGCCGACGCCCGTGACCGTGCTGCGGTTGAATGGCTTGGCGCCGTTCAGAGCCGTGTCGTAGCGAATTTCCGGACGGATCAACAGCGTGCCAGGCAGCTTGAGAGTGCTCAGGTCCGGCTTGTAGGTCACGCCCAGCGTGATCGCGCCGTAGGTCACGCCGCTATTGCCCTGCACGCTGTATGCGGGGGTCAGAGCATAGCCGGATTGAAACGCGTTGAACGTGTTATGGCCCGGGAACGCGGCGACGAAGAAGTTCTTGGTGTCGTTGAACACTTCGAGGCGGGCATTCAGCGTCAGGGTGTCGTTCACCGCATAGCCGATGTACTGCGCGATGCCGTACGCCGACGCACCGTTCGCCGGCGCACCGTTGGCCGTCGTGATGTTGGGGTTGTCGTCACCGATGTAATTCAGTTCGGTGATCAAGGTGAGCTTCTTGTTCACCTTCCAGGTGACCACAACGTCGCCGATGTAGCGATTGAAGTTGTTGGCACCCACCACCGCGCCGGGACCCCGGTTGGCGTTTTCCGGCCCGATATGCGTCAGGGCCAGAACCGTGAGGTCGCCGCCCATCAGGTTCAGGCCGATACCCGCCAGGAACGCCGCGGAGCCATTGTTGTCGCCCGTGCCGAACGTGGTGTTCACGCCAGAATCTATGCCAGCATACAGGTCGACCACGTCGGTCACGTGCCAGGTCGCATACCCGCCCGCATGCTTCAGCGGGATGCCAAAATTGAAGATATACGAATGCGAATAGAAGGAATTGGTCGACGGATCGATCGTCTCGGCACCGATCGGGGTCGAATACAGGCCGACCTTGAAGTCGACACCGCCCGAGGTGAACCACGGCGCGTGCACCAATACGTTCGCTTCGACGATATCGCCCTGCACGCGGGAGCCGGACTGGCCGCGGCCGAAGTAGGTCCACCGGGTATAGCGTGCGTCGGTGCCGGCCATGGCCTGCAATTTAAAGCCGAAATCGTAGCCGGTCGCCTTCGGGTCAAGCGGGCGCTGGATCGTCGCCAGCACCTGGTTCAGCTGGAGGTCGTTCGACCTATCGGTGAACAGCTGTCCGTAGTTGATGCCGTTGCTCGGGCTGGCGGTGTTGGCGATGATGCCGCCTTCGATCTGCAGGCCGAATGTTACCGTGTCCTGCCAGGCGGCCGGCGCTGCGGGAGCGGATGGGGCCGCAGCCACGGGCGCGGTTTGGGCATGGGCCGGCATGGTTGCCGACGTTGCCAGGGCGGCCGCGGCGGCGAGCCAAGGGGCCGCTCTACGCGGGGATTGATGCTTCATGGGTCAGACTCCAAAAATCTCGGTAAGCTTAACGCGATAGCTCGGTGACAAAACTAGGCCCGCTTAGAAAGGGCGCCTATTTTTTAGACAATCGTGAGAGATACAAGGCCGGAACTGGATGTGGCGAGCCGCGCTCCATGAAAGATCGGTTCGCCACATTTCCCGAAATCCTCTTGTCCTCCGACGCGTCAGCTTGAGGTTGCCAGGGTTAGTTCTTGACGACAGTGAAGATGATGGACGGCACGGCAGGCATGTTCGCCGGCTTCGTCGCGATCAGGCCGAGGCCGGGGGCGCTCGCCGCATACATGATTTCCAGTATATCGCCGGCCTTGAACGTCATCTCGCCCTGCGACACCAGAACCGTCGTGAAGCTGGGAGCGGGGATGTTCTGGATCGAGTTGGAGTCCGGCACGTCCTTGCCGTTCACCCGCACCCACAGCCAGATGTTGCCGGCAACGCTACCGCCGACCTGAGCCGCCGCGATCACGAGATAGTCGCCGCCTTTCAGAATCGTCAACTTCGACCCTTCAAGCTTGAAGCCGGCCGCGGCATCGGACTTCATCTTGATGGCATAGGGCGTGTTCGCGGCCTCGGCGACCTGATTATCGCTGCTGATCGGCCCGATAAACGAGGCCGCCATCGCGCCTGCCGAGTACAGGCCGATCAATCCGGCGGCAATGATCGCTGTTAGTTTACGCATCGTGTTTGCTCCTTGGCATTTGTCGCTATTGGCTTGGTCATCCGTGGCGGTTCTCGCCATGGTAACCAAGTAGTGTGCAATGTACGGGCCAAACCGGTCCGAACGTGAAGCCGCCCGTGTCCTCGCGGCCATTAAAATTACAAAATAGATGGGCGCCCCTCGCAAGGCGCCCATTGCCGTATCGTCGTCAGAGGACCTGTTCGCCGTGCAGCGTGATGTCCAGGCCTTCCCGCTCTTCGTCCTCGGTCACCCGCAGGCCGACCAGGGCCTTGACGACGTAGAGGATGATCAGCGTGCCCACGCCGCTGTAGGCGATGGTCGCGGCGACCCCTTTGCACTGGATGATCAGCTGCGCGAGGCTGCCGGGGCTGCCATCGGGCGTCGCGTCGGTCGCCGACAGCGGGCCGAAGGACAGCACACCCGTCAACAGCGCCCCGACGATACCGCCGATCCCATGCACGCCGAAGGCGTCCAGCGAGTCGTCGTAGCCAAGCATGTGCTTCAAGCCGGTCGCCGACCAGAAGCAGATCACGCCAGCCGCCAGGCCGATGACGATCGAGCCGCCCGGAAGCACGAACCCGGAGGCGGGGGTAATCGCCACCAGACCGGCAACCGCACCGGAGATCGCGCCGAGGACCGAGGGTTTGCCCTTGGTGATCCACTCCGCGAACATCCAGCCCAGGGCCGCTGTCGCCGTTGCGATCTGCGTCACCGCCATCGCCATCGACGCTCGGCCGTCGGCATGCACCGCCGAACCCGCATTGAACCCGAACCAGCCCACCCACAGCAGGGAGGCACCGATCACGGCGTAACCCAGGTTGTAGGGGGACATGTTCGCCGTGCCGTACCCTTGTCGCTTGCCAAGGACTAGGCAGCACACCAAGCCGGCAACGCCGGCGTTGATATGCACGACCGTGCCGCCGGCGAAGTCGAGCACGCCCGCGACGGAGGCCCAACCGGTCGGCGCCCACACCCAATGGGCGATCGGCGCGTAAATGAGCAGCGACCATAGGGTCATGAAGATACACATGGCCGAGAACTTCATACGATCCGCGAAGGCACCGCAAATCAGCGCCGGCGTGATGATCGCGAAGGTCATCTGATACATCATGTATAGCGTCTCGGAGATCGTCTGCTGCGCTTCTGCCGGGCTGCCTGCGCCGAGCAGGAAGGGAACGTCGCCGCCCTTGGAGATACCGGCGCCGATGCCCTTCAGCATGACGCGTGAGAAGTCGCCCATGAAGGCGGTGCCGTTGGTGAAGGCGATGCTGTAACCGGCAACCACCCAGACCAGCGTCACGATGCAGGTGATCGCGAAGGACTGCATCATCGTGGCGAGTACGTTCTTCTTACGCACCATGCCAGCGTAGAACAGCGCCAATCCGGGGATCGTCATCATCAGCACCAGCGCGGTGCTGGTCAGCATCCACGCGGTATCGCCGGTGTCGATCTGAGGTTCGGCGAATGCCGGGCCGGCAGCCAAAAGAATCGGCACAATCGCGGCCAATCCCCATGCGAGGCGGGGTCTCATCATCGTTCTGTTTCCCTCTTTTTGTTGCGGTCTAGAGCGCTTCGCCGTCGGTTTCACCCGTTCGGATTCGCATCGCGCGCTCGATATCGAGGACGAAAATCTTGCCGTCGCCGATCTTCCCGGTGTGGGCGGATTTGGCGATCGCCTCGATCACGCCATCGGCGAGGTCGTCGGCAACGACCACTTCGATCTTGATCTTGGGCAGAAAGCTCACGTGGTACTCGGCCCCACGGTAGATTTCCGTCTGCCCTTTCTGGCGGCCGAAACCCTTCACTTCGGTGACCGTCAGGCCCTGCACGCCCAGCGGCGTCAAAGCCTCGCGGACGTCGTCAAGCTTGAATGGCTTGATGATGGCCATGATGAGTTTCATATCGCTGTATCCCCCTGGATCGTGTGAAGCATGGTCCCTCTCCGGTGCCACCGCATCGGAGTGAGCGGCGGATCGGGAATGACTATTCAAGACCCGTGCCAAGTCCGCATTTCCCCTCAGGGCTGGGCTTGACCCCGCTATCCCAGCGAATTTGCCTAGAATATGAGCAATTTTCTGCCCGATTGCTTGCAAAGCAATAACATCCGGCCATGTCTTCGCGGCCGAAAAAGAAACGCCCCGCCGTCCTCTCGGACGGCGGGGCGCTGGCAGGCCCAGAGAATTCTGGATCAGACCGAGTAGTACATCTCGAACTCGACCGGATGCGGTGTGTGTTCGAAGCGATACACCTCGGACCATTTCAGTTCGATATAACTGTCGATCTGGTCCTTGGAGAACACGTCGCCGGCCAGCAGGAACTCATGATCCGCGGCGAGTTCGCCGAGGGCCTCGCGCAGACTGCCGCACACGGTCGGGATGCCCTTCAGCTCTTCCGGGGGAAGATCGTACAGGTCCTTGTCCATCGGGTCGCCGGGGTGGATTTTGTTCTTGATGCCATCCAGCCCCGCCATCAGCATGGCCGCGAACGCCAGGTACGGGTTGGCGGTCGGATCGGGGAAGCGGACTTCCACGCGCTTGGCCTTCGGGTTGGTCGCATACGGGATGCGGCAGGAAGCCGACCGGTTGCGGGCGGAGTAGGCCAGCAGCACCGGCGCTTCGAACCCGGGGACCAACCGCTTGTAGCTGTTGGTCGACGGGTTGGTGAAAGCGTTCAATGCCTTGGCATGCTTGATGATGCCACCGATGTAATACAGGCACATCTCCGACAGGTCGGCGTAGCGGTTGCCCGCGAACAGCGGCTTGCCGGCTTTCCAGATCGACTGGTGGACGTGCATGCCCGAGCCGTTATCGCCATAGATCGGCTTCGGCATGAACGTCGCGGTCTTGCCGTAGCTGTGCGCCACATTGTGCACGCAGTATTTGTAGATCTGCATGTGGTCGGCCTGTTGGGTCAGGGGGCCGAATTTGGTGCCCAACTCGTGCTGGCTCTGCGCGACTTCGTGGTGGTGCTTTTCAATCGCGAGGCCCATCTCGCCCATCGTGGAGAGCATTTCCGCGCGCAGATCGACTTCGCTATCGACCGGGGCAACCGGGAAGTAGCCGCCCTTGATGCCGGGGCGATGGCCCATATTGCCTTCCGGGTAGTCCTTGATGGACGCCTGCGGGCCTTCCTGGCTGTCCAGCTGGTACATGCCGTAGTTGCCGCCGGTGCCGAACTTCACGCTGTCGAAGATGAAGAACTCGGCTTCCGGGCCCATGTAAACGGCATCGCCGATACCGCTGCTTTTGACATAGGCCTCGGCCTTTTTCGCCGTGCCGCGCGGGTCGCGCGAATAGGGCTGGCCGGTCGAGGGCTCGATAATGTCGCAAATGATGATCGCCTGCGGCTTGGCCGAGAACGGATCCATCACGCAGGTCTCGGGGTCCAGCATCAGGATCATGTCGGACTCGTTGATCGCCTTCCAGCCGGCGATGGACGAACCGTCGAACATGATGCCGTCGCGGAACACGTCCTCATCGATCGTGGACACGTGCTGCGCGGTGTGCTGCCACTTACCGCGCGGGTCGGTGAACCGCAGGTCGACGTATTCGACCGAATTCTCCTTGAGCATATCCAACACCCTCTGGACGCTCGAGTCGGTGCCTGTCGGCTTTTTAACCATGCCTGAAAATCCCCGTTCTAGGTCTCTGGAGCCGCCTCGGTCGTGCCCGTCGCGCGGTCGCGGCGAAGGCGGCATGTTGACGGGCCCGCACCACGCGAGCCCAGATGGGCGGTCCCTTTAGTCGTCTCCGCCCGGGACCGAAAGCGGTTATCTGGTAAGGGGGCGTCAAACAATAAACGAATCGCTCGGTTGCTCGGCCGTCCCCCATCGTCATGGCGGGCTACGACCCGTCATCCACGCCTTGCTGGGCTCACCCTCAAGAAACATGTGGGTGGCGGCTCGTAGCCCGCCATGACGTTGAGAGACAGGTGCGCCCGATCGAGAGCGATTATTGTTCGACGATCACTGAGGGTTATATCGCGTCCTCGCCCCGCTCGCCGGTGCGGATGCGGATGACTTCCTCAACAGCGCTGATGAAGATCTTGCCGTCGCCGATGCGGCCGGTGCGGGCAGCGGTGACGATCGCCTCCACGGCCCGTTCCACGACGGCATCCTCGCAGATGATCTCGATCTTCACCTTCGGCAGGAAATCCACCACGTACTCGGCGCCGCGATAGAGCTCGGTATGCCCTTTCTGCCGACCAAACCCCTTTGCTTCCATCACGGTGATGCCTTGCAGGCCGACTTCGTGCAGAGCCTCCTTCACTTCGTCCAGTTTGAACGGCTTGATGACAGCCTCGATCTTCTTCATGCGCCTATAGCCCGGTCTCGCCGGGCTCTCCCATACTTGATGGCTGCCCGGAGCGCCGCCTGGGGGAGGCGGCGTGAACAGCAACTTAGGTTTGCACGCGGCGTGCCAAGCTTCAATCCGGTGTACGCGATTAAATGGATTTTCGCGATTCACCGGGTTTTGTGGTGATTTAGCGTCCCGCAGGTCACGCCATAGGCAATGACGGGCAAGCCAAGGTGGGACGGGCAAGCCAAGGTGGGGCAGAATGCCCGCTTGCTAAGCAGTTTATGGAGTTTTTTTCATCTTGCGCCCCCTATGTTCGTCATCCGACAGCAGGCCTCGGTCGATGCGTGTCGCAAATCCGAATTCATGCACAACGCTCATTGACGCCGCCCCCCCGCGTGTCCTACACCGCGCGCCCTGGGTGGCGGACGTAGCTCAGTTGGTAGAGCGCCAGGTTGTGGTCTTGGATGTCGTGGGTTCGAAACCCATCGTTCGCCCCAGGTTTTCCTTCGTATGAGCAAAACCGTTGCCATGGTGCTGGCCGGCGGCTCGGCGCGCCGGATGGGTGGCGCCGATAAGCCGCTACTGGATCTTGGCGGACAGCCGATGATCGCGCGTGTCATTGCCCGAATCGGGCTGCCCGACATCGCGATCAACGCCAACGGCGATCCCTCACGGTTCGCCGCGTTCGGCCGCCCCGTGCTGGACGATGGCCCGTTCGTGGGGGAGGGGCCGTTGGCCGGGGTACTCGTTGGGCTGGACTGGGCCGTGAGCCTCGGTGCGGCGGCGCTGCTGACCGTGCCGGGGGACACACCGTTAATCCCCGCCGGCCTGTCGGACGCATTGGCGCCGCCACCCGCCTGCGCCATGAGCGGCGGGCAAATCCATCATCTGGTCGCATTGTGGCCCGTTTCCTGTCGCGACGCGCTGCGTCTCTTGCTATCCGCACCCGGCCGGCGCGATATCCATCGCTTTGCCGCGACAATCGGCATGCGGCGGGTGGATTTTCCCTTTGTGAAATGCGACCCTTACACAAATATCAACACGCCTCAGGAACTCGCGGCGGCTCGGGCCATTCTGGCCGGCCAAGGGGACGGGCAAGGAACGGAGGGCGCTGCATGACCATGACGGTGGCGATCGCGGGGCTGGGCGCTATAGGTTTGCCTTTGGCGCGCGCCTTGGATAGCGGCGTCGATGGGCTGAGCCTGATCGCGGTTTCGGCCCGCGACCAGACCCGGGCGTTGGCCAATCTGGCGGGCTTCCGCCACCCGCCACGGCTGGTGGACCTGCCCGACCTCGCTGCCGCCGATATCGTTGTCGAATGCGTTCCCGCAGCCCAGTTCGAGCGAGTCGCGATTCCGGCCATCGATGCCGGGCGCATCCTGGTGGTCTTGTCGGCCGGCGCGCTGCTGCCGCGCATGCATCTGGTGCGACGTGCCGTCGCGGCCGGCGGGCGCATCGTTGTGCCGACCGGGGCTTTGCTGGGATTGGATGCGGTGCGAGCGGCCGCCGAGGGGCCGGTGGAAAGCGTGACCATCGAAACCCGTAAGCCGCCGAGCGGGCTGGCGGGCGCGCCCTATCTGGAAAAGAACAATATCTCGGTCGACGGCCTGACCGAACCGCTGCTGGTCTTCGACGGCAACGCGCTGGAAGCGGCGGCTGGGTTCCCGGCCAACGTGAACGTCGCCGCGGCGCTGGCACTGGCGGGCATCGGCCCGGTGCGAACCAAGGTGCGGATTTGGGCGGACCCCACTGTCGACCGCAACGTCCACACCATTGTGGTGGAAGCCGCCGCCGCCCGGTTCACCATGAAGATCGAGAACGTGCCGTCCGACGAAAATCCTCGCACCGGCAAGCTCGTCGCGCCGTCGGTGCTCGCGTGCCTGCGCGGGCTGGTCTCGCCCCTGAAGATCGGGAGTTAAGCGCGCTGGAACCTTTGGTTTACGGCGTGGGTCTGGCACTGTTCGGGTTCACGATCGGCGGCGCCGCGCGCATGAAGCACGACATGATGCTGCTCGCCTGCATTCCGCCGGTGTTCGTGGCGATGGTCATGGGCTTCGTCATGGCTATCTACGCTGGCCAGACCTATGGCTGGGCGCTTCCGGTGGTGGCCCTGGTACCCGGTCCCGTGCTCGCGTGGCAGCTGCCAAAAAATTATGCACCGCGCGATCAACTCGTCGCCATCTATCTGGCGTGGACGGTCGGGATGGTGTTCGCGATGATCGCCGTCCAAATGCCGGATGCGGCCTGAGGATTCCCTTGCCGCCCCTTCCCAAAGCGGGTCTAAGCTGCCTCTCATGTCATTGACTACCGATCTGCGTATCGCATTCCCCAAGCCCCATCCCGCCGGATATCCCTTTATCCTCGGTGGCGTTGTCGTGTTGGTCGCCGGCATGTTCCTGGCCGAGTGGCTGTTCTGGATCGGCGCGCTGTTTACCCTGTTCTGCTGCTTCTTCTTCCGCGATCCCGAACGGGTGCCGCCGTCGCGCTCGGGCGTGTTCGTGGCACCGGCCGACGGGCGGGTGGTTTCGGTCGCGCTGGCGATCCCGCCGGACGAACTGGACCTCGGCCCCGATCCGCTCTGGCGCGTGTCCATCTTCCTGTCGGTGCTGGACGTGCATGTGAACCGCATCCCCATCGATGCCACGGTGACGCGTATCGCCTACCACCACGGCGCCTTCCTCAGCGCCAGCCTGGACAAGGCGAGCGAATTAAATGAGCGCAACGCCGTCGGCCTGCGTTTGGCCGATGGGCGCGAATTTGCAGTGGTGCAGATCGCCGGGCTGATCGCGCGCCGCATCCTCTGCGACATCCATGAGGGCCAGCCGGTGCAAACCGGTGCCCGTTTTGGCATCATTCGCTTCGGCAGCCGTACTGACCTCTATCTGCCCGAGGGCGTCGCTCCGCTGGTGTCCGTCGGCCAGAAAATGGTCGGGGGGGAGACGGCGATTGCCGCATTGACGCCGTGAACGACAATCCCCGCCGCTCCCCGATCGGGCGGTTGCGGCGTTTCCGGCCGCGGCGGCACCCCCGCTACACTGGCCCGTCGTTCAACCGGATCATCCCCAACCTGCTGACCATGGCGGGCCTTTGTGCCGGCCTGACGTCGATGCGGTTCGCGCTGGAGGGCCGATTCGGCTCCGCTGCTGCCGCCATAATCGCTGCCGCCATCATCGACGGTTTGGATGGGCGATTGGCGCGCCTGCTCAACGCGACGTCCCGTTTCGGGGCCGAGTTCGATAGCCTGTCCGATTTCCTGTGTTTCGGCGTGGCGCCGGGGTTCACGTTGTATCTATGGTCGCTGCAGCGCGCCGGCGCTTATGGGTACACCCCCTGCCTAATGTTCGCGGTCTGCATGGCGCTGCGGCTGGCACGTTTCAATGCCGCGATCGATGGGGCGCCAAAGCCGCCCTATTCCCACAATTTCTTCACTGGCGTGCCCGCGCCTGCCGGAGCGGCAGTGGTACTGTTCCCGCTGTTTTTGGGATTGGAGGCAAAGGGCCTGGGTTTCGACCGGGTGGTGGCATTCACCCAGCACCCGCTGTTTTGCGCGATCGTGCTGATTGGCACGGCGGTGCTTCTGGTCTCGACGCTGCCGGTCTGGAGTTTCAAAAATTTCCGCGTGCCGGCCCACTACGTGCTGCCGCTATTTCTGTTCACCGGCCTTTATGTCGCGCTGCTGATCGCCGACCCCTGGGCGGCTTTGGCGGCGGGCGGTCTGATCTATCTTGGTATGCTGCCCTTCAGCCTGCGAAGCTTCCGCCGGTTGCGGAAACAAGCCGGGGAGCGTCTGGAGGCGGCCGGTCCGTTATCCCAAGAAGGCCCTCAGCACCCGGTCTAGCCAAACGGGCTGCTCCAGCGGGATGGCGTGGGCGGCGTTCGGCACGAACGCCAGCTTTGCCCCAGCGATACTCTGCGCCAACCAGTCCGCGGCCTCCCGGTAGGCCAGCGTGTCGTCGTCCCCGACCAAGACCAGCGTGCGGGCGTAGATTTCTCCGGCGAGATCGATCAGGTCCGCGCTCGCTAAGGCCGAGCAGGCTAAGGCTTCGGATGGAACGCTCGTGGCTCGCTGGCGCCAGAGCGCCTGGTCGTCGTCGTTGAACGTCGGCGTCGTAGCGCACAGCACCAGCCGATCGATCAGACCCGGCAGGCTCGCCGCCAGATGCTGCGCCACCATACCGCCGAGGTCGTGGCCGATCACGTGGGCCTTCTCGATCCCCGCCTGCCGCAGCGCGGCTGCCAGCGCGGCGGACATCTTTTCGACCGTGTCGAACGCCGGCAGGTCGCAGGCGATGCAGGCGAAGCGGTCCGCCAGGCCCGCCAGCCCGTCCCATACGTGCCGGTCCTGGCCAATGCCGTGCAGCATCAGCAGCGTCGGGCCGGAACCCGACTGGTGGAAGCGGATGGTCATGCGGGAACCCCAGGGCGTTGCGGCGGACATCATGCCGCATGCCGCTGGAAAATGAACGAAGCCCTTTCGGTGTTGCGATGCCGCGGCGTATGGTTCCCCATCGAACAGGGAGGCACAGCACCCATGACCACCGAAAAGCCGGCGCTCGCTCGCCGTTCCCTTGCCGCTGCCGCGTTGGCCCTGCCGCTCCTGGCCGCCACCTCCGCCGCGCGCGCGCAGACCGGCGCCGAGGGCACCTTCGACCGCATTCGCCGCACCAAGACCCTGCGTTGTGCCGCGTATCCCGGCGCGCTGCCGTATTTTCAAAAGGACCTCACGACCGGCGAGTGGTCCGGCGCTTGCGTCGAGATGGCCAAGGACATCGCCAAGGTCTTTGACGCCAAGGTGGAATACCTCGATTCCACCTATGGCAACGCCGTGCTGGACCTGCAATCGAACAAGGTCGATCTCGCCTTCGCCCTGAACCCGACGCCCGCCCGAGCTTTGTCGATCGGGTTCACCCACCCGATGATTATTCATCCGTTTGGCTGCCTGTCGTCCAAGGCGCTCAATCCGGTCAAATGGGACGACCTGAACAAGCCCGAGGTCAAGATCGTGTTCGACCTCGGTTCGTTGCACGAAACCGCCGCTCGGCGGTACTGCCCGAAGGCGCAGTTGACCGGCTTCAAGACCACCGACGAGTGTACGCTGGCGCTGCAATCGGGCCGCGCGGACGTGCAAATTCTGGCCGCGATCCTCGGCCTCGCCGCCGCCGGCAAGAACCCATCGCTTGGGCCGTATCATCTGCTGGGCGAACCAACCGTTGCGCTGCCAAGCTGTTTGGGTGTGCAGCGGGAGGCCGATACGCGGTTCAGGGAAGTGGTCGATGCCTGGCTGGACATGAACCGCGGCACCGGACAGATCCGGGAGTGGCTGCTGGAGGGCCTCGCGAAATTCGGTGTGACCCGGGATCAGGTGCCCTCGCAGTTGAGTTTCTGAACGAAATCAGGGAACGGGTCCCATGCACTACCAATGGGACTTCGTTCTCCTGCTGCGTTACGCGCCGTTGTTCTGGCGTGGCGTGCTCGTCACGTTGGCCTACACCGCGGGCACGATAAGCCTTGGGCTGATCGTCGGTCTGCTGGTCGGCATGGGCCGGCTGTCGAAATCCAAACTGCTGAATTTTCCGTTAATTGCGTTCATCGAGGCGTTTCGCTGCACCCCGTTGCTGGTGCAGATCGTCTGGTTCTATTACGCATTGCCGGTGCTGATCGGTATCCAAATCCCCGCCGTCGTCGCCGCGGTGTTAACGTTGTCCTGTTATACCGGGGCCTTCTACGCCGAGATATTCCGCGGCGGCATCATATCCATCGAGCGTGGGCAATGGGACGCCGCGCGCGCTTTGGGGCTCCGGCCGTGGACGATGATGCGGCTGGTGATTTTGCCGCAGGCGGTCATGCGGATGATTCCGCCGTTCGTCAATCAGTCCATTACGCAGCTGAAGAACACCTCCCTGGTGTCGACCATCGCGGTGCCCGATCTTCTCTACAATGGCACGTTGGTCACGGCCGACACGTACAGACCACTCGAGGTCTATACGGTCGTCGCGATCATCTATTTCGTGTTGTTGTTTCCCAGCACGATGTTGGCGCAATGGTATGAGCGGCGGCTGGAAAAAGGCCGTTGATCAGCCGGCATCGACCAGAACGATTTCCGCGTCTTCCAAGGCGGTGACCCGCAAGACATCCTCATCCGCGATGGCCAGGCCGTCGCGCGTGCCGGCATGCACGCCGTTCACCTCGACGCTGCCACGCGCCGGCACCAGATAGGCGTAACGGCCAACCCCGAGCCGGTATTCGGTGGTCTCCCCCGCTTTTATCGTCGCACCGGCGACGCGCGCGTCGGAGCGGATTAGCAATGCATCTGTATCGCCGGGCAATCCGCTCGCTAGCGTTACGAACTGACCCGCACGAGCGTCTCTCGGGAAAGGGCGGGCGCCCCAGGACGGGGTGCCGCCGCGCCGATTGGGCACGATCCAAATCTGAAACAATTTGGTGGTTTGCTTTTCCAGATTGTATTCGGAATGGGCGATGCCGGTCCCCGCGCTCATGACCTGGACGTCGCCGGCCTCGGTGCGGCCGGTGTTGCCCAGGCTGTCCTTGTGCGTGATCGCGCCCTGGGTGACGTAGGTAATGATTTCCATGTTGGCGTGCGAGTGGGTGCCAAAGCCCGTGCCGGCCGCGATCTCATCGTCGTTCCAGACGCGCAGACGCCCCCAGTTCATGCGTTCGTCGTCGTGGTAGTCGGCGAACGAAAAGTGGAATTTGGACTCCAGCCAGCCGTGGTTGCCGCCGCCAAGGCGGTCGAACGGGCGCAATTCGATCATGGGTTTTACTCCGATGCGGTTGGCCGCTTAGATCGGATTTCTGCGGGTGTTTTGAAAGGGGTGGGGATGTCGGTATTGGCAGGGCTGCGTGTCGCGCAACTGGGCGATGGGTTGGCGGCTTCGGTGTGCGGGCGACTGTTCGCCGATGCGGGGGCGGTGGTCGGTGTTGCCGGCGCGCGCCGAACGACTCCGCTCGAGGAATATTTGAACGACGGGAAGGGCGCTGCCGACGTCCCGAACGCTGACCTGATCGTCGTCGAAGGCGGCCCCGCCGCGCTGGCCGCCGCCGGGCACGACGAAGCGGCGTTGCGGCGGCTCAATCCCCGCGCGGCGATCGTGCTGATTTCGCCCTATGGCCAGATCGGGCCGCAAGCCGACCATCCCGCCACCGACCTGACGCTGATGTGCGCGTCCGGCATCGCACGTTTGCTGACCGGGCAAATGGACGATATGGATGAATCACCGATCAGGCCGGTGGGGCACCAGTCGGCGTTCCTCGGCGGTTTGGCTGGCGCCTGTGCCGGAATGCACGCGTTGCATGCTCGGGATCCAGCGGTGGTGGACGTGTCCATCCAGGACGCATTGTCTACCATTGCCGTGACGGAATTGGCCCGCGCCGGGGTGTCGGGCAAAAAATGGCCCCGAAAGCGCGTGGCCGATGGCAACGGCGCGACGGTCTGCATCCTGCCGGCCAGCGACGGGTTCACCGCGATCTCCCCGCGTGAGGACAAGCAATGGGCCGCATGGCTTACCGCGATGGGGTCCCCGGAATGGGGCAACGACCCACGCTTCCGCACCAAACCCGACCGCGTGGCCAACTGGGATACCCTCCATGCGCTGATGTCGGAATGGAGCCGCCACCACCCCAAACAATGGATCGCCGACACCGCCCAGGCCGCTCGGGTGCCCAGCTTCCCGTTGCGGGAGCTGCATGAGCAGCTCGACACTCCGCAAACGAAACACCGAGGCTTTTTCCGCCCGATAGAGATCGGCGGGCGGACGGTGCAGGTGCCCGGATCGCCGTTCGGCCTGACGCTGTCGCGGGGAGCGGCTGGTGGCCCCGCGCCGGGGCCGATGCCCCTATCCGGCATCCGCGTCCTGGACTTCAGCTGGGTCATCGCCGGCCCCACCGTCACCCGGTACCTGGCCGCCGCCGGCGCCGACGTCATAAAAATCGAGGCCCCCGGCAAAGGCGATCCCGGCCGAGCCTCCGAACTGCACACCGTCCTCGGCCAGGCAAAACGCGCCATCGTGCTGGACCTGAAAAACCCCGAGGCCGTCGCCATCGCCCGCGATCTGGCCACGAAATCCGATGTGCTGGTGGAAAATTACGCCACCGGCGTCATGGACCGGCTCGGCCTCGGTGCCGAGGAACTGCGCAAAATCAACCCTGGCCTGATCTACATCTCCGCCTCCGGCATGGGCCGCACCGGCCCGGACTCGCACGCCGTCGCCTACGGAACGTTGCTGCAATGCTACGCCGGCTTCGCGGGGCTGAACCGGCACCCTTCGGTGCCGCCGCGTGTCGGTCTGGCGTGGCTCGACCCGATGTGCGGCCTGCTGATCGCGTTCATGGCCGCCGCCAGCCTCTGGGCACGGCAGCGCAACGGAACGGTGGCGCGCGTGGATTTCTCGATGATCGAGGCCATGCTCTGGACCATGGCAGAACCGCTGCTGCAAACCCAGCTTGGGGAGCGGCCGAAGCCGCGCGGGAATGCTTCGGATCGTTGCGAGCCGCATGGGGTCTTCCGTTGCGCGGGCGACGACCAGTGGGTGGGGATCGCGGTGCGGAACGATACGGATTGGCGGGCGCTGTGCGCATGCGCGCCGGCTTTGGCCCCGATGGCCAAGCGGAACTCCGCCGAGCGGGGAGCGGCTCGGGGGGCCATCGAGGCTGCGATTGCGGGTTGGTGCGTATCCCGATCTTCTGCCGAGGCTGCCGCTGTCCTGGCCCGAGCGGGGATTCCGGCGGCGCCGGTCGCCGGTTCGTTCGATCTGGTGGAAAGCCCGCATCTGCGGACCCGCTTGTTCTGGGATTCGCTGGGGGGCGGTGTTGTGCCGGGGTTGCCATGGCGGGCCAGCTATGGCCGGGCGATCGGGCCGGCGCCGGAGCTGGGGGAGCATACGGACGCGGTATTGCGGGATGTTTTGGGGGTCGATGCGGCGCGGATTGGCGTGCTGCGGGCGAGCGGGGCGTTGGGGTAAGAGGGGGGACAGAATGTGTGCGCTTTCAGTCTGTTATGGGCGCTTGCTTTGTATTGTGCTCCGAGCGGTTAGTTCGATCGTTGACGGCGGTGTCGACGCCGATGGCTCCTGCACGCCGGGAGTGATCGGATCGGTGGTCCCGGAATGGATTGCTGCAAGGGAACGGCGCTGGCGTTCCGCCATCATGCGTGCGACCACGTCGCCGGCATCATCGCCGGAGTTCATCCAGCTCATAGGAAACGACAAGGTTGATTCGACGGTGAACAGCCGCACCCCGTCCAGTGAGCGCAGCGCGCTCGCGACTGTTGAAATGTAATTGGCGCAGTCGGCATAGGCGATATGCTGACCCGGTGGTGGGACCGGGAGCGCTTCCCAGTCGTGGCCGCTTGTTTGTCTGACCTCCACGCTCATGCCCGCCGGGCAGACCGGATGGCGCTGGATTTTCCGCAGTATTATTTCCTTTAGGACATCGGCACTGCGCGTTGGCTTCGGTGAGGTATCGACTTGCCAATTACCTGTTTGCGTCAACTCGGTCCAAAAGAACGATTGTTCGTCGCCATCGTTGAAAAACAGCGTGCCCCTGCGGCGGTCGTCCTCAGTCGCAATGACGACAGCGCGGCGCGGCTTGCTGTCGCCAGCTTCGACCGACTTCCAAACCTCGCCAAGATTGAACCTCATGAAATCCCTTACGCATGGTCAGAATGCGAACATACCGCCGTTGCGTCGTCGAATGAAGAGACGAGACGATGTCATGTGGGCGAATGCTCATGGCGATCCCGGAACCCGCGATGGCCGGATTTGGCGCATGACCGCCGCCGGCTTCATCAGCCGGGAACCTTCGCCCCCCACCCATTGCGGACCCCGCTGTGCGAAAATCAAACCTTACGCACAAATCCAAACCATCTGAAAAGAATCATTTTTTTCAGTGTATAAGTCCCGCGCGCAACAGGACCCCAATCGATGTTCACCCGCCAACCCGATCCGTCCATTCAGCTTGGCCACTGACCTCGCGGCCAATCCCGAGCCGTATGGATGACGTGGAGAATCGCAACACACGCCCCACCAGCGGGCAACGGCGCGAGCGTATATGCGATGATATAAGGACGGCCGGTCACGCTCTTTTCATAGGTTCCGGTAACCCGCCCCGGGCGACCGATGGCTCTGACACCCAACTGGTCTCCGGTCTTTCTGATTTCGGCCAGCACCTTGCGCGCCGCTGCGGGGCTGCGTTCGGCGACATACGCCATGCTTTTGTCGAGTTCGTCGAGCGCTGCCTCCGACCAAAGAACAGGCCGCGTCAACGCTTACCCCGTTCGGCGGCGGTGATCGTAGCCTCCAGCCGATCCATGGCCTGCTCATGCGGCACCAGCCGGCCGGCTTTCACATCCGCAAGGCCGCGTTCGATGCCTTCGACGTTCGTGGCTTCGCTATCGACGTAGCGGGCGATCGCTTCCGCCGCCAAGAAAGAACTCGTGCGATGGGTGCTGTCCGCGAGGCGGCTCAGCTTCAATTTCACATCCGAGGGCAGCCTGATCGTCAGTGTCGCGCTCGCGGGCATCGAAGCCTCCCAGGGTCTGTAAGCGGGTGTATACACTGTAAGGCACTGCGGTAGCCCTGTCCAACCCTACAAACTCAACCGCCGAAACGCCTCCGATTGCACCAACGGCCGATCCGTATCCACGCTCACTCCGCACAAAGTCCGCCGCATGCCCGGCACCCTCCGAGCCTGGAAGGCGGCGCGGGTGGCTTCGTCGGCGCCGTGGAGGATGCCCTGCGGCGTGTGCGACAAAGTCCCCGGATTGCGGGCGCTGCCGGCGTCGTGGTGCACGAACACGCTCTCGTCGTTGTCGACGTTGCGGTGGTAGGACGGCAATTCTTCCGCCTCCATATCCGCCACCGCGATCTGTGGCACGAACGTAATGACGACGAACCCCGAAGCCTCGAACGTGCACCACGCCGCCGGAGCGATGTGGATACGATCCGAACTGATCGGGATAATGTCGCGGATATTCAGCTTGTAGGGGAACAAATCGCCCTTCCATCCAACCGAAACCAACGGGTTCCCCCGGTAGAAGATGGAACTGTGCTCGCCGCCGTGCTTCACCCGCAACTCGTATTCGTCGCGCACCGGAAATCCGTAATCGCAGATCTCCGGCAGCACCAGCACCGTGGGATCGACCGGCATGTGGCGGCCGGTCTGCTTGTGTTCGGTCAGCGACAGCGGGGCAGGGGACTCCACCACCAGCATGTGGCTCTCACCCGATGAGGGCATGACGCAGAACGTGATACCCTTGGGAATGAGCAAATAATCGCCGGGTTCATAGTCCAGCCGCCCGAACTCGGTCGCGAACATCCCGGTGCCCCGATGCACGAAATACAGCAGGTCGCCGTCGGTGTTGCGGTACGCGTAAGGCATCGCCGTCGTCCGCCGGCTGATCCCGACCGACACATCCGCGTTGGCCAACAACACCTCCGGCCCGCCGCGCGGATCGGATAGATCGGACGGTTCGGCGCGGGTTGTATCGGCGACACGCCGAGGCACCAGCGTGCCCTCGACCCGCACGACCTCGTTGGGGCCGAACGTGCGGTAGACCATGCCGACGGGGCCGAAGAAGCCCTGGCGGCTGATGTGTTCCTCCCGCAGGTCGCCCAGTCCGACGCGGGCCTGACGCACGGTGCGGCCTTTGGCATGGTGGATCCAGGATCGCATTTGGCGGTCTCCTCTCCCTCGGTTAGGGGGGAGCCTAAGCAGGGATTCGGTGCTTGGCCAGCGGAACAGCCATCGGCCAGCCGTTCTCATTTTGGCGTGGGGGCGGATCGCCGCCAAACGCGGAGGCCGCGGAACGACAATTGGCTTCGGCCCTGCCAGCAACGGTCTATTGTGCCGCTTCGAGCAGTTCGTCCTGCTTGTCGTGGATAATGCGGATGTCGAACGGTACTGTCGCGGTGTTGGAATTGAACACCACCGGCACCAGCCCGTCGAATGTCTTGATCGCCAGGATGGCGTCGCGCAGGTTTTCGCCGGTCACCGGCTTGTCGTCGGCCAGCACCTTGTCCAGCGCAACGAACAGGATGTTGGCGGCGGTGAAGTACTGGCGGACGAAGAACGCCATCTCCGCGTGGTAGTGCGCCTTGAATTCGGCGGCGAGTTCCGGCGCGATCTTGCTTTGCAACTGGGTATGCACAAAGCCCTCGGCGGCGGGATCGGCGATCAGCGCGGGGTCCTGGAAGAACGTCGTGCCGGCGACCAGGAACTTCACCCCCAACTGGGAGAATTGCTGCGCCATTTGCTGTACGCCGACGGTGATCGACACCATCATGACGTCGGGATGCGAGTCGGCCAGTGTCCGCAAGGCCGGGCGGAAATCGGTCTGGCCGAACTGAGACGTCGCCTGCGCGACGACGGTGCCGCCCGCGGCGGTGTAGGTAGCGATATAGTTGTCCTTACCGGAAATGCCAGCGGCGGTGTTTTCGAACAGGATCGCGGCTTTCTTCTTGCCGGCCTTGGCCAACCAGGCAGTCAGGATCCCCGCCTCATCGCCCACGGTGGGCAGCGTGTTGATCAAAAAGGGGGACGCTTTGGACAGCGCATCGGCCTGCGCCCCGGCGTTGATCAAAAGCACCTTCTTCCGTGTTGCCAGCGGCGCCATCGCCAGTGACGGGCCGGAATAGGAGGTGAAGATCGTCGGGAGATGCTGCAGGTCGGCCAGCTTGTTGAAGCTCAGGATGGATTGGTCGGGCTTGGCCTGATTGTCCTCGAACACGATCGCGATCTTATGGCCGCGTACGCCGCCCTTGGCGTTGATCTTGTCCAGCGCGAATTGGATGCCGAGCTTTTGCTGGGTTCCGATCGGACCGCCGGGGCCGGTCAACGGCAGGATGGCGCCGAAGGTAATCGTGTCGGCGCCGTTCGCCGCCGTTGCCGCGAACATCGCCATAACGGCGAGCACAATCCGGATCATGAGGTTTCTCTCCCTTTACGGCGGGAGGCTTATGCGCGGCGATCCGGGGGGGCAAGCTCTGGCCTGCCGCCGGAGGATGCCGTAGAACCCCAGGACACGCAGCATTCCAGGGAGTTCCCATGGCCAAGATCATCCGCACCGAACCCGGTCCGATCCTCTCCAAAGCCGTCGAATATCACGGCTTCGTCTACCTGCCGGGCATCACCGCCCGCGATACCGCCAAGGACATCAAGGGCCAGACAGCCGACGTGCTGGCGCAGATCGATGAGATGCTGGAGCTGCACGGCACCGACAAGACCCGCTTGCTACAGGCGACGATCTGGGTGAAGGACATCAAGGAACGCGGCGCAATGAACGAGGTTTGGACGCCGTGGCTGCCGCCCGAGGGCGCCCCCGTCCGCGCGTGCGTCCAGGCCGAAATGGCCGCGCCGCGCGTGTTGGTGGAGATCATGGTGACGGCCTGTAAATAGGCCGTATCGATCCCTGGTTGCGCCGCCGGCGCTAACCAGGGTCACTTCCGCTCGGTCGTCGTCGTGGTCGTGGTGGTAGGAGCGGTTGCCGGACCCGCAGGCGTCGAAACCGTCGTCTGCTGGGTGGTGCTGGTTGCGCGGCCACCGAGGTAACCGCCGTTAAACAAAAAGAAGCCAATACCGGCGGCAACGACCAAACCACCCACGATAAAGGCGAGCGGACCGATGCCGCCGCTTGAATTCTCGGACATTTTTGGTCTCGATATTTTCGATGAGGTGATGGAGGCCCTTTGCAAAGGGGATTACAAAGAGCCCCCATCGGCAGCGGCACCAGAAGTTGCCTTGAGGAGGTCCCAACTCGCTGGTTCTCGCTGAGCATTGTCTTCCTAACCCAGCGGAAACGGGAGGCATAGGTTCGGAAAATACCTATATTGCCGCCCGGAGCGGCGCTAAACCAAACGTGCCTGCTTAACCGCCGCCTCGATAAAACTCGCGAACAGCGGGTGCGGTTCGAACGGTTTCGACTTCAGCTCCGGATGGTACTGCACCCCGATGAACCACGGGTGCCCCGGCAGTTCGACAATTTCGGGCAGCTCCCCATCCGGGGACATGCCCGAGAATCGGAGCCCGGTCGCCTCAAGCCTGGTCTTGTAGTTAACGTTCACTTCGTAACGGTGCCGGTGCCGTTCCTCAATGGACTCGGCGCCGCCGTAGATCGACCGCACCAGCGACCCTTCCGCCAGCACCGCCGTATAAGCGCCCAGCCGCATGGTTCCGCCGAGGTCGCCGTCCACCGCCCTCGATACCACCGTATTGCCGTGGGCCCATTCGGTCATCAGCCCAACCACCGGCGTGTCGCACGGCCCGAATTCGGTGGACGAGGCGCAAGGCAGGCCGGCAAGATTGCGGGCAGCCTCGATCACCGCCATCTGCATGCCGAAACAGATGCCGAAGAACGGTACTTTCCGCTCACGCGCAAAACGAACCGCCTCGATCTTGCCTGGCGTGCCGCGCTCGCCGAACCCGGGCGCGACCAGGATGCCATGCACACCGTCCAGGCGGGAAACGGCATCGGGTTTTTCGAAAATCTCGCTGTCCACCCAATCGAGTTTCACGTTGATCCGATTGGCGATGCCGCCATGGGTCAGGGCCTCGGCCAGCGACTTATAGCTGTCGAGCAAGCTGGTATATTTGCCGACGATGGCAATGTGGACCTCGCCCTCGGCCGTAGTCATCGCCTCGACGATGCGGTGCCAGCGGGACAGATCGGGTTCGCCTTCGAAGGGCAGGTGGAAATGCCGCAGCACTTCGCGGTCCATGCCTTCGTTGTGGTAGGCGAGGGGCACGGCATAAATGGGCGACACGTCAAGCGCGGGGATCACCGCCTCCGCCCGAACGTTGCAGAACGAGGCTATCTTGCGCCGTTCGGCTTCGGGGATGGGGCGCTCGCAGCGGCACAGCAGCATTTGCGGCTGGATGCCGACGTTTAGCAGCTCCTTGACCGAGTGCTGCGTCGGCTTGGTTTTCAGCTCCCCGGCCGATTTGATGTAGGGCACCAGCGTCAGGTGCACGAACATCGATGCCTCCGGCCCGAGCTCATTGCCGAGCTGGCGGATGGCTTCGAGGAACGGCAGGCTTTCGATGTCGCCGACGGTGCCGCCGATCTCCACCAGGATGAAATCGTGGTCCGCGGTGTCGCGGCGGATCACGTCCTTGATGGCGTCGGTGATGTGGGGGATGACCTGGATGGTGGCCCCGAGGAATCCCCCCGCGCGTTCCTTGGCGATCACGTCGGCGTAGATGCGGCCGGTGGTGGTGTTGTCGCGCTGGGTGGCGTGTACCCCGGTGAAGCGCTCGTAGTGCCCCAGGTCCAGATCGGTCTCGGCGCCGTCGTCGGTGACGAACACCTCCCCGTGCTGTGTGGGGCTCATGGTGCCAGGATCGACGTTCAGATAGGGGTCGAGCTTACGCAGGCGGACCTTGTATCCGCGTGCCTGTAGCAGCGCGCCAAGCGCCGCCGAGGCGATTCCTTTGCCCAGGGAGGAGACCACGCCGCCAGTGATGAATACAAACCGCGTCATGGGCGCCCCGTATACGTGGCCGACTCGGGCGGGGGGAAGCCCGCTCGAGTATATTTATCCGGCAATCGGTGAAAATTTCGAGAAACCGCTCAGTTCGTCGGAACGGCGGGCTTCGCGGGTGGCGGCGGCACGGCGGGCGCGGTGTTGGCGGGCGGCGTGTCCAACAGGGACCGCTGCGGGCCCGGGGTGCCGCGGTTCAGCATCGCCAGCGTCAGGGACAGCACCATGAAGATGCCGGCCAGGATCGCCGTCGTTCGGGTCAGCAGGTTGGCGGTGCCGCGCCCGGACATGAACGATCCCATGCCCTGGGACGTGCCGATGCCCAGGCCGCCGCCCTCGCTACGCTGAATCAGGACGACCCCGATCAACGCCAGGGTGACGAACAGGTGGACGATCAACAACACGGTACTCAAAGAGGGTGGCCCCCAGGCGCGGGTGAAAGCAATTGGCGCGGGTTCTAGCGGCGGGGATGATGCGGGTCAAACGCCGCCCTTGGATGGGCGCCGAACTCGCGGCATGGTGGGCGCATCGGCAGAGGATACGACATTGACCGACCCCATGCGCGATCTGTTCGATGAGGCCGGCTATCTGCGCCGCAACCCCGGCCTGATGGAGGCCATCCAAGCCGGCGTCGTCGCCAGCGGCTGGGACCATTACGACAAGCACGGGCGGCGGGAAGGGCGGTTGCCGAACGACGTCGATCCCGACTTCTACCTCGCCGCCTATCCCATCATTGCGACCGACCTTGGGCGTCCGCCGCAACGCGGTGACGCCGCCGCCCATTTCATCCATTTAGGCCGAGCGCGGGGTTATCTGCCGCAGGTCGCGGCGCCGCGACCGGGCGACCCCGGGGCGGTCGCGTCTCCCTTCGGCGGCGGCTGGACCGACCGGGCGGACGCGCTGGACCTGATCCAAAACCGGTTCGATCTGGGCCGCATCACCGACAAGCAGGCGGAGCGGCTGCGATCCTGGGTGCGCGACGGTTACGTGGTGCTCGACCTCGGCACCGCCCACGACCGAGTCGATGCCGCGGCTCTGGCGCTGGAGCAAATGTTTTCCGGCGTCATGCCGGGGGCGCTGTTCCGCTGCTCCGCTTTGGGCGGCGAGGCGATTGAATGGGTGCCCGAACTCACCCCCAAACCCGCCGTTGTGCTTGATGCCCATTATCTGTCCCGCGCCGTGCGATCCCTGATTTTGGCGGCCCCCGTGGCTCGGTTTCTGACGGAACTTTTCGACAGCCCCCTGCGCATCGGCGCCAGCGAGGGCGCGTTGCGGCCCATCGGCGTCCCGCCGCAACAGGACTCCGCGCTTTCGGGGCACTCGTCCCAGCGCTTGTTCGCGGGGGTGTGGGCCGGGCTGGACGATCCACCGGCCGGGGAGGGGCTTTACGTTTATCCCGGCAGTCACCGCCTGCCCGATTTTTGCTACGGCCATCGCTACAAATCGGTCGAGGAAGCGCGCCGCATGGCGGAAGGCGGGCTGGAAGCCGAGGCGGCGCGCCATGCGGAGGCCCTGTTGACCGCCATCCGGCGGGGCGGGCTGGTGCGCACGCCGCTGGCCCCGCAGCACGGGTCGGTTGTCGTGTGGCACCCGGATCTTATCCACGAAACGGCGGAGGTGACCGGGTTGGCGACGCGGCGGGCCATTCGCGCCTGGGTGTGTCCGCGTTTTGTGACACCGCTGTCCGCCGAACGCGTGCGGGCGAAGTTGCGATTCCAGGATGGGCACGTCTTCGGTTCGGCGGTCTATCCCGATCGGGAACCGCTGGATTGAGCGAATCTCTCATCGCCCGAACCGCCCGGGGCGCGGGATGGGTCATGGCGTGGCGGTTCGGGATGCGGATCCTCGGGCTGGCCAGCACCCTGGTTTTGGTGCGTCTGCTGGCGCCGGCGGATTTCGGGCTGATCGCCTTGGCAAGCGGCTTTATGCAGTCGGTAGACGGGCTCATGAGTCTGGGCACCGAGGAAGCGGTGATTCGGGAGGCGGCGCCGGATCGGGCGGTTTACGACACCGCCTTTACCCTGACCGCCTTGCGCGGCCTGATTGCCAGCGTGTTGGTGGCGGTCGCGGCGTTCCCTGCCGCCGAATTCTTCGGGGATCCGCGCCTGGGGCCGGTGCTGCTGGTCGTGGCGTTGCTGCCGTTGCTGGACGGGCTCAGCAACATCGGCGCCGTCGATTTCCGACGGAACATGACCTTCCACAAGGAGTTCGCGTTGATGGTGCTTCCCAAGCTCGGCGGCATCCTGGTGGCGATCCTGGCAGCCTTTTTGCTTCGCAGCTACGTCGCCATGCTTTGCGGCATGCTGGTCAACCGTTCCCTGCGGATGGCGATGACCTACGTCATGCACCCCTTCCGGCCGCGTTTTTCCCTGATTGCATGGCGGGCGCTGGTGGGCTATTCCGTCTGGACTTGGCTGCTGAGCCTGGCCACGCTGCTACGCGACCGCAGCGATAGTTTGTTTCTCGGGCGCATGGCGGGTACGGCGACGCTGGGCTTCTACAGCGTGGGCGCCGAGATCGCTGCGCTACCGATGACCGAACTCATCGAACCCTTGGGACGAGCATCGTTTTCCGGGTTCGCGGCGGCTCGGCATGAGGGTGGGGCGGCGGGCGAGATTTTTCTCCGGTTGATCGGTCTTTCGGCGCTGCTGGCGCTGCCAGTCGGGCTGGGGTTGTCGGCGGTGGCCGCGCCGCTGACCCGGCTGGCGCTGGGGCCAGGGTGGGAGCAAGCGGTGCCGGTGCTGCAAGTGCTGGCTGTCGCTGGGACGATGCTGGTGTTTGGGCATTTGAGCCAGCATCTGCTCAGTGCGCATGCCTTGCTGGGGCGGTTGGTCGGGATCGTGCTGGCGGGCGCCGCGTTGCGAGTCGTCCTGCTGCTGGCGCTGATCCCCGGGTTCGGGGCGACCGGTGCGGCGATGGCGGCCGCGATTGCGATCGGCATGGAGCAAGGTCTCATGATTGCGACGGCGCTGCGACGCTTTGGGATTGGGTTCCGGGGGCTGTTGGCGCAGGTGTGGCGGCCCGTTCTGGCGACCGGCGCCATGGGTGTCGTGCTGTGGGGGTTCGGGCTGGGCTGGGCGCCCGGCGACGGGCTGGTGGTGGGTGTCGTCGTGGGGGCGGGCGTGTTCGTGGTGGGACTTCTGGGAGCGTGGTTGCTCGCCGGGCGGCCGGCGGGGGCCGAGGCCGACCTGCTGGGGTTGGTCAGACCACGGTTGGGGTGATCCGCTCACGGTGCATCCCTTCGCGGATAACCAGCGCGCTTGTCTTATCAGGATCGGGTTCAGGAACCGGCCGGGCATGAGAAGACGCTGGATCGCCAGCTCGACGCGAGCGTCGCAGCACACACCGAGCGTGCTTGAAATCGAACGCCTGAGCCACCAGCAGCGAGATGGGTGCCTCGAGGGTAGTGGGTAACACCAACCGAGCGTAGCTCCGATTCATAGGCGCGGCATCCCCCTACAGTAAGAGCCAATTGATATGATGGCATAAAATGTGCGGCGCGGTAGCGCACGGGGATGGCTGGCACCAGCCCGGCCATCCCGGAAAAAATCGACGCCCGACCGGTTAATGGTTCGGACGGTTGGCCTAAGTGGCCCGACAAAGGGACATTCTGGCGTTGCGTTGACAGGGATGAAAGTAAGGTTGCAGTCCGCATCCGCGCCGCCTATAAGCCCGCGACCCGCGGAGAGGTGCCAGAGCGGTCGATTGGGGCGGTCTCGAAAACCGTTGTACCCTATGGGTACCCAGGGTTCGAATCCCTGCTTCTCCGCCACTCATCCCGCTTATCCAATTGAAATAATTTGGATTTTCTGATTGTCCCGGATACAATCCCCTCATTAATATCCTATCGATTTGCGCGAATGACCGCGAATGGCAGCGGGAGCCTTCTCCCCTCACCATCAAATTTCGCGCCATCGTGGCGTGCCAGTCCCCGCCCCGACGCTATGGCGTCGGCGCGCCGCGCACAGATAGACCGGAGCGGGCTTGCTCCCAATACCTCTTGCCGGTAACCGTTTGGTCAGTTCCGCTGCACTTTTATGATAGCGGTGCGATCTAGACGAATCGATGTGCGCCCTCTATGGTCCTTCAGTGAAGCAGACGAGTCAATTTGGTTGGGAGCTTGCCATGAAGCCGGCATTGTTTTTTTTAGCCCTAGCTGTCGCGCAGGCGTCGTCCCTGACTGCGGCGCACGCGCAACGGCAATCGGCCGCGGGGTCGGGCCCAACAACGATCAGCCCGACGGGCGTCCTGGGCGGTGTGGATATGTCGGCCTCCGGCGGCACCGGGACGTTGATTGTTGGCATTGTCGGCGGCCCTCAAACCGATATTTTCACCCTCAACACATCCCTCGCGTCCATTCCGCCGGCGGTTTCGTCCGACGCGTCCAGTACCAGCAACATAACCTTCAACAGCAGCTCGACCGTGCATGGCGCCATCGGCCAGACGCCTGGGCCGTTCTTCCTGCATATCGGCGCCGGCGCACTTGGTGCCACGGTTAATTTCCTGGGCCCGGTGTATGGGACGACGTTGGACGTCGGCGCCGGAATTGTGAATTTCAACAGCGGATCGATTAATGTCACGGCGACGAATTTCGCGGCCGACGGCACGATCGGCTTGGCGCCCAACACGACGGTAATTGGGGCACTGACGACGACGGCGGGGGCGAATACCGGCACGTTGATCCTGGGTGGCGGCAGCGTGCTGAACGGCGCGGTGGGCGGTGCCATCGGTCTGAAAGCCATCAACCTGTCGGGTGGCAACGCGACAATCACCGGCGCCGTCAATGCGTATTCGTTCAACCTTGGGAGCAGCACGCTGAATATCGGCGGGGCGTTGACGATGCCGGCCAGCAGCTCGGTGGGCGGAATTATCAATACGACCCTCGCGAGCCCGTCGGTCTTTGGCAACATCCGGCCCCTGGG
>JANXTL010000032.1 GCA_025352375.1 Acetobacteraceae bacterium
CGGGCGCACCAAAATTTTCCGTAATCCGTAGGCCACCGGGCGCGAGCGTTCGGCACGCTCGCGGGGATAGCCGAGGGACACCTCCTCGTGCCGCACCCCGTCGTATGCGTCGGTCAGCGGGATGTGCAGATGGCCATGCACGGCGACAGCGCAACGATACCGCGTGTGCCAGTCGGCCGTCTCCCGCGTGCCGCACCACAGACTGAATTCCGGATGGCGCAGCCGCCGCACCGGGCCGGGATGCAGGGGCCAATGTGCGATCAACACGGTGCGGGCCGTTTCAGGGATAGCGTCCAGTCGCGCACGGGTGATCCGCACCCGCTCGGCGCACCATGATTCGCGGTCGGGATGGGGATCGGACGCCAGGAAGGTCTCATCGGTGCAGACCACACGGGCCGCGATGGCGCGGGTCATGGCGTCCTGCTTGGTCTCGCCGTCCGGACGGAGCGAATAGTCGTACAAAATGAACAGCGGCGCCACGACGATGTCGCCATCGGGGTCAGGCCAGTGGGCGAAAGAGTCCTCGGGCGTCAGGACATCGATCTGCCGGCACCGCTCGACCAGGGCTTCGTACCGGTGGGCGCCGCGCAGCGGGTCGCCGTTGCGGGCCCACAGGTCGTGGTTGCCCGGCGCCCACAGCACCTTGGCGAAGCGCGACCGCATCAGCGCCAGGAAATCGATGAGATGTTCCGCATCGTGCGACACGTCCCCCGCCACGGCCAGCCAATCGTCGGCGGACGCCGGGTGCAGCGCCTCCGCGATCTCGCGGTTAGCGCGGTGGTTCAGATGGACATCGCTGATGGCGAACAGGGTGGTCACGTATGCCTCCTGCTTCGGCGGTAGCATGGAAGGCCCGCGGAGGCATCCCCGGCCCGCGAACGGACCGGGGACGCCCTCCTACCGACCGATGGAAATCTTGACTTTGACGCCAAGGAGAACCAGTATGATCAGAAGAAGGAGAAGATGGTCGATCATCTTCGAGCTCCGCGGTTAAGCCGGCTGGCGAATTCCAGCCGGCTTTTCCATATGCGCGGCGATTGGTTAACGAAGGGTTAACGCGCCGCGAAATAAATCCGGGAATTTTCGTTGACGATTCTCCCCAGCCCGCAGCAACTTCGCTACCTCGTCGCGCTGGCCGAGAGCCGGCATTTCGGGCGCGCCGCCATCGTGTGCACCGTCACGCAATCCACGCTGTCCGCCGGGCTGCTGGCGCTGGAGCGGCAGCTCGACGCCCCCATCCTGGACCGCGCTGCCGGCCGCCATGTGGTGTTCACTCCGCTCGGGCTGGAACTGGTGGACCGCGCCCGCACCGCGCTCGCCGCGCTGGAGGCGGTCAGCGAGGCCGCCGACGCCGCCCGCGAGCCGCTGTCCGGCCCCCTCCGCTTCGGTGTCATCCCCACCATCGGCCCCTTCCTGCTGCCCCGTCTGATGCCGGCCTTGCGCGCCGCCTTCCCCCGGCTGCGGCTCTACCTGAGGGAGGACACGACAGCGCGCTTGGTCGACCGCCTGGCCGCCAACAGGCTGGATCTTCTTCTGCTGGCGCTGCCCTGCGATTGCGGCGGGGCCGACGCGTTGCAGGTCGCGCGGGACAATTTCGTGGTTGCGCTGCCCCCCGACCACCGCCTGGCGCGGGAGGAAACAATCCCCATCAACGCCTTGTCCAGCGAGCGCCTGCTGCTGCTCGAAGACGGCCACTGCCTGCGCGATCAGGCCCTCGCGGTGTGCGGCCTGCTGGCCGGGGAGCGCGGCGACCAGGACCGCTTCGCCGCCACCAGCCTGCACACGCTGGTGCAGATGGTCGCCGGAGGGCTGGGGGTGACGCTGCTGCCTCGGCTGGCGGTCGCGTCGGGGATCGCCGAGGGCAGCGGGGTCGTGCTGCGCCCGCTATCGGCAGCCGGGGCATGGCGGACGCTCGGGTTGGCATGGCGCCCGAACGCGCCCAGGGCGGCGGATTACCGCGCGCTGGCAGCAAGGTTGGCGGATATTTGCCGGGATATGCTGGGGTAGGTGCGCGCTCGGGGTCGGGTTCCTGGAAAAAAGTCCAGGAGATCGCCCTGACCCGCAAATCCCATTTGATCTTCAACCATAGCGTGTGTTAAGAACACACCATGAACATCGGCGACCAACCAACCCTCCGTACCGGCCCCCTCCGCCACGGCAACCGCCGGGGCGATCCCAACACCGCCCCAAGATGCGGCGCCAAAACCCGAGCGGGCACCCCCTGTCAAAGCCCCGCCATGAAAAACGGCCGCTGCCGCATGCACGGCGGCAAGTGCCGGGGACCCACCACCGAAGAAGGCCGCGCCCGCATCGCCGCCGCCCTCGACAAAGGCAAGATGCGGGGGAAGCAATGGCAGGGCTTCAACGACGCGACGAGCCGCATCGAACGCCAGGGTCGTGTCTACCGTGCGATGCTCGACGCGCGCATGCTCGTACCCGACATCGCCCCGATCGTCCGCGACATACGGGCGTTTCTCGAACTGCCGGACCCCGGCTACGACGAGGCATCCCTCGAAAGCACGCGCGATTACGCCTGCATGGGCATGATGGCGCTGGGAAGGAAACCCATGGCGGCGCGATGCCTGGTCTCACGCATCCGCGAAGCCGCCCGCCGCCGTCCAACCGAGGCGCAGCCCGAAATTCCTCAAGATGCCGTAACCCCGGCGGAAAATGTGGGGAATGTCCGAGACAACCCTTGCACCGTGAGGCAGCCGATTGAAAGCCCGGCAAGCGGAGGTTCCACGGGGAATACCGGCCCCGTGTCGGAGGCCCGTTTCCGCCGGACCATTTTTGGCCGCTACACCGCGCTGCTCGCGGCGACTCCTAACCTTGCGATCAAGACGAACCGACCCGCCGGCGGATGCTGGTACATGCGGATTACAACGGTGCGAACCGGGCGCCACGTGGGTCCCGGGCGGACAGTGCCCTTGGGTGCGATCCGAGGGCCGGGATGACGATGCGGCGCAAAAATCTACATTGCCATACCACCGTCGACGCCCCGTAAACACTCGATTTTTCCCTTTTCTCTACCTGATCGGACATATCGCCATGGCATCCTCACCCGCCGCCGCATTCCCGGCCATCGACCCGAACAACCCCTTCACCCACGACCTGCTGCGCTCACTCGCCGGCACCTTGCGTGCCCAGGCCGACGAAACCAGTGCGGAATACAAAAAACGCTTCGCTGCAGCGACCACCGCCTGGGCGTCCTTCCGCCCGCGCGACCCGGTGGAGCAGATGTTCGCCGCGCAAATCGTCGCCGCCCATTACGCCGGCATCGATTGCCTCAACCGGGCGATGGAGGCCGACGACCCCGCCCAGGCCGAACGGCTGCGGCGCTCCTACGCTGTGATGATGCGAAGCTTGCGCGACACGATGCGCCTGCTGGAACGTCAGCGGATGCAGCCAGCGGAGGCCGCGCTGCCTCAGCCCGTCATCGAACCGGGTCCGCCGCCACGCCCCCGGCCGCCCGAAGCAAAACCGGCGCAACAGCCCTTGCACCGTGAGAAACCCCCAACCGCGCCGATGAAGGACCCGGCCAAGATGACCGATCGAGAGCTGGAGGCCACCAAAGACAACATACAGACGCAATGCGCCATCGCCCTGTTCGACGTGAAACACCCCCAGCATCAAGAAGCGTTGGAGATTCTGCCAGAGCTCCTGCCCGACGGTCCCAGGATCCTGGCCGGGTGATACGACGCGACGCGATCAGTTCACCCGCTTCTCGCGCCCCGCCCAGTAAGGCTGCCGCAGCTCGGATTTCAAAATCTTGCCCGCGCCCGACAGCGGCAATGGCTCGTGCTGGATGACCACCGAACGCGGGCATTTGTAATTCGCGATCCGTTGGTGGCACGCCGAGATCAGCTCCTGTTCGGTCGCGGACATGTCGGGTTTGAACCGAACGATCGCATGCACCCGTTCCCCCCACGTATCGTCCGGCACACCGATCACGGCGCACTCCGCCACGGCGGGGTGGGCGTACAGCGCTTCTTCGACCTCGGCGGAGTAAACATTCTCCCCGCCGCTCACGATCATGTCCTTCACGCGGTCGACGATGTAGATGAACCCGTCGTCGTCCATGGTACCGCCGTCGCCGGTGTGCAGCCAACCGTTGCGTAACGTATGCGCGGTCAATTCGGGTTGTTTCCAATATCCCATCATCACCGTTTTGCCGCGGCCGCAGATTTCCCCAACCGTTCCGCGCGGCACTTCCCGATCGTTCTCGTCCAGCACCGCGACCTCGCAGTCCAGCACGCCACGCCCGGCCGATTTGATGCGGTTGGACAACTTGCCGTCGATCCAAAGCGAATCCCACAAACACAGCGTCATCAACGGCGAGGCCTCGGACTGACCGTAGGCCTGGGTGAACCGCACCTTTGGCATGACCTCTATTGCCCGCATGATTACCGCCTCCGGCATGGGGGAGGCGCCGTACAGCAAATCTTCCAAGCTGGAAATGTTGCGCGTCGTCACGTCCGGATGATGCACCAGCATGTTGATCATCGTGGGAACGAGCAGCGCCGTCGTGACCCCTTGCGCCTCCACGATCCGCAGGAAAGCGGCCGGATCGAAACGGGGGAGAAAGACATGCCGGCCCCCATTCGCGGTCACGATAAACGTCATCGCTCCATCGGCGAGGTGGAACATCGGCGCGGCATGAATATAACAGGTCTGCTGCCGGAACGGCGCCGCCGTCGACATGTTATGGGCATTCGACAGTATGTTGTTGTGGCTCAGCATCACGCCTTTCGACCGGCCCGTAGTGCCGCCAGTGTAGAAAATGCCCGCCATGTCCTCGTCGCACCGGCCCGCATCCTCGGCCGGTGCGGCCTCGGCGATCGACGCCTCATACGACCATTGCCCATCCGGGGTCGGTCCGTCGCCGATGTAGACGATGTGACGCACGTCCGGCGTTTCCGGCAGCACCTTCGGCAGCACCGGCACGAACGCGTCGTCCACCAGCAACCCCGAGCAGCCGGAGTCCGACAACCAGAACACGATCTCCGGCGGGGCGAGGCGGGTGTTGATCGGCACGAACACGAAACCGCCCTGCGCCAGACCGAAGAAACTTTCCAGATACCGGTCGCTGTTCAGCGCCAGGATGCCGATCCGGTCGCCCGGCTTGAATCCCAACCCCGCCAGCACCCCGGCCAGGCGAGCAGCCCGGTCCGCGAAACTTGCCCAATCCTGCCGGCGATCGCCGCAGATGGTAGCGACCCCGCGCCCGTTGATCTGAACGGCTCGACGCAGGAACTGGGTGATCTGTGACATGGCGTTTCTCCCTCTTGCCGCCAATTCACAGCCATTTTGGTGTCGTGTGCAACCGTGTTTATCGGGCCAGCCACCAGGTGCCGAGCAGGAGCGTCAGAACGGTCAGCGGCATGCCAACCCGAGCATACGCCCAGACCCCGATCGTTACGCCGCGCCGGGCGGCCTTTTCGATCACGATGAGGTTGGCGATCGAACCCAGGACGGTGAAATTGCCCGCCAGCGTGGACGCCATCGCCATCAACAGCCAGCCCCGCGTCGCGTCGGGCAAGGCGGCCACGAACGGCTTGAGCATCAGGACCGCCGGCACGTTGCTCACCAGATTGGACAGCACCGCGGTCAGGGCGCTGAGGACCCACGGCCGCTCCAAATGCAGCCCCCCGGCGGCAGCGCGAATGTCGGGTGTCAGCAGCGCATGCTCCGCCCCCGCCACGATGATGAACAGGCCAGAGAACATCAGCAGCAGCGACCAGTCGATCTCAGCATACACCCGGGTACTGCGGACCCGGCGCGTCAGCAGCAGCAGCGCGCCCACGATGATGGCCGCCTTGGCAGGCGGCTGCCCGACGAAGAACAACGCCACGACCGCGACCGTCGCCAGCAACGAACGAGCCACCAGGAACCGGTTGACCCGGGGCCCCGCGACAGGCGGCGCAAGCTTTGCGCCGGTCAGGAACTCCTGGGGATACAGCGCCAACAGCAAGCCGAATGTCAGCACAACGCCGATCAGTGCCACCGGAAACAAGGTCGCCGCGAACCCCGTGTAGGATATGCCGGACAGGCTGCCGATCATGATGTTTTGCGGGTTGCCGGTGATCGTCGCCACCGAACCGACATTCGATGCTAGAGCGTGATCGCCTGAGGTTGACTTCAACCTCAGGCGTGAATCACCCTCTCAAACAAAGGCTTAGACCATGATCCAACGCCGAGATCGCATGCAACCTCAAACGATCATGGTCTAAGGCGACCGCCAACAGATACGGCACCGGATTGCGCCGCGCGCCCTTCGCCACATCGGCGACCAGCGGCGCAAGCACCATACAGATCGCGTCGTTCACCAAGAACGCCGAAAATACCGCCGACACCAGGACGACTGCCGCCAGCAAGGTCGCCGGACGTCGCGCCCATGCCGTGACCCAGGCGTTGGCCAACGCGAAGAATCCGGACAACCGCAAATTCGCCACCACGATCATCATGCCGAGCAGCAGCGTGACGGTGTCGAGATCGATGGCCTTATAAGCGTCCTCCAACGGCAACGCCCCCGCCGCCACCATCAGGCACGCCCCCACCAACGCAACGCCCGCTCGGTCGATCGCCAGACCGGGAATCTTGCCCATCGCCAGTCCGACGTAGCTGCTCACGAAAATCGCGCCCGCCGCGACCTGCTCGGACAGGAGCGACGGCCGAGCGGCGGCGAGCACCGCCAGCGCCAGAAGAATGCCCAACACGCCCCATGTCGCGACGCGCGCCATGCAGGGCGCTCAGTAGTGGGGCCAGAGGCCGGGCGTCGCGACCTCCACCGAGTTGTCGTCGGGATCGCGGAAATACAGGCTGGTGCCGCCTTTCGACCACCGCAGCCGGCTTTCAGCCTCGATGCCGAGGTCCCGCAGATGGGCCTCCCAAGCCGCCAGCTCGCCGAGCGGGATGGCGAAGCAGACGTGCAGCGGACCCTCCCCATGATGCGGCGGGATGAAACCGCCGCCGGCTGGTGCCGGTTCCAGCGTGGCGCCGCGGCGGAACAACAGCAGAACCTGACCGCCGGGGACGCCCATCGCGCACATGCGGGCATCGGCGAAAAAGGCCTCAAACCCGAATAGGCGCTGGTAGAAGTCGCGGGCGCGCGGGATGTCCTCGACATAGAGGGACGTTTCCAGGATGCCTGTGGTTCGGGGCATTGGCATACTCCGTGCAAGCGAGGAGCGTATCATGTCAGTGATCTTCACCGGCGACACGCATTTCGGACACGCGGGGTTTTGCCTCGCCAAACCAACACAAACCGCCGGCCGCCGAGCAGAATCACGGCCCTCTAGCGGATCAATCCGCTCAAAGGGCTGGACGGATCCGCCCCCAACCGCCGCGGCATCCGCCCGGCCAGGTGAGCCAACCGCCCCGCCTGGACCGCGTGCTTCATCGCCTTCGCCATTAGGACCGGGTTCTTGGCATGCGCGATCGCCGAGTTCAACAGCACCGCGTCGCAGCCCAACTCCATCGCGATGGTCGCGTCCGACGCCGTGCCAACGCCCGCGTCCACCACGAACGGCACGGTCACGTTTTCCATGATCATCGACAGCATCGCCGGATTCTGCAGCCCCAGGCCCGATCCGATCGGCGCGCCCAGCGGCATGATCGCCACGCAGCCCATCTCCTGCAGGCGCACCGCCGCCAATGGGTCGTCGGCGCAGTAGACCATAACCTCGAACCCGTCCGCGATCAGCTCCTTCGCGGCTTCGAATGTGCCCGGCATGTCGGGATACAGCAGCGGGGCCGGACCAAGAACTTCCAGCTTCACGAGGTTCCAGCCGCCGGCCTCCCGCGCCAGACGCAGGGTGCGAACCGCTTCTCGCGCAGTGAAGCAACCGGCGGTATTCGGCAGATAAGTGATCTTCTTCGGGTCGACATAATCCTGCAGCATCGGCGCCTTGGGATCGGACAGGTTCACCCGCCGTACCGCCACGGTGACGATCTCAGCGCCGCTGGCCTCAATCGCGGCCGCGGTTTCCTCCAGATCCTTGTAGCGGCCGGTTCCCACGATCAGGCGCGAACGGAACGTCCGGCCGGCCACCGTCCAGGTATCTTCGCCTGCAACTGCTCCGTCCACGTTCAGCCTCCACCAATGAAATGCACGATCTCCAGCGAATCACCGCTGGCAAGACAGGTTTCCGTGTAACGGGAGCGGGGGACGATTTCCTCGTTCAGCTCCACCGCCACTTTGCGCATGTCGAGTTCCAGCAGGACCAACAGCCCCTGGACCGACAGCGCACCGCCGACCGGCGCGTTGAAGGCTCGGCTTTCGCCATTCAGGGTCAGGGTCACGGTACTTGGCATGGCCCGATTATGGTCCCGGCCCGCCCGCCCGGCAACGGGCGCCCAGGTTGGACCCGAACGCGGTGCTATGCTACGGGCCTGCGCCAAAGCTTTCACCCCCCGATTTTCCGGAGGAATCCGCGTGAACCCCATTCCCACCGATCCAGATTCCCTGCGCCGCCTTGGCCTCATCATGGCTGAAACCGGGATGACCGAGCTGGAGTTGGTCGTTAAGGACGCGCGCATCAGGGTGGTACGGGGCGGTCACGTGGTTCAGGCGTCGGTCGGTCCCGCACCGATCGCAGGCGCCGTGCCGGCCACGCCGGTTGCTTCGGCGCCGCCCGCTGTCGATGCGTCGCATCCGGGCGCTATCACCAGCCCGATGGTGGGCGTGGCTTATCTGTCGTCCGAACCCGGCGCGGCGGCGTTCGTCGCAGTCGGCGCGCAAGTCGCCGCCGGACAGACCGTGATGCTGATCGAAGCGATGAAAACCTTCAATCAGATCAAGGCACCGAAATCCGGGACCGTGTCCCGGATCCTCGTGGAGAACAGCGCGCCGGTGGAATTCGGCGAAGTACTGATGATCGTGGATTGACCCGTTGTTCCGCAAAATCCTGATCGCCAATCGCGGCGAGATAGCGCTTCGCATCCAGCGTGCCTGCCGCGAACTGGGCATCGCGACGGTGGCCGTTCACTCCACGGCCGACGCCACGGCGATGCATGTGCGGCTGGCCGATGAATCCGTCTGCATCGGCCCGCCTGCCGCCAAGGAAAGCTATCTGAACGTTGGCGCGATCCTGACAGCAGCCTCGATCACCGGGGCGGATGCCATCCACCCCGGCTATGGGTTTCTGTCGGAGAATGCAGGCTTCGCCGACATGGTGGAGGCGCATGGTATGACCTTTATCGGTCCGTCGGCCGCGCATATCGCCATGATGGGCGACAAAATCGCGGCCAAGGCCGCCATGGCCTCGTTGGGTGTTCCTTTGGTCCCCGGGTCGGCCGGAGCGGTCCCCGATCTGGAAACCGCGCGCGCCGTCGCCGAGAGCATCATGTACCCCGTGCTGATCAAGGCTGCTGCCGGTGGCGGCGGGCGCGGGATGCGGGTCGCCCGTTCTCCGTCGGAGCTGGAGGACGCGTTTCGCGGCGCCCGCACCGAGGCCCGGTCGGCGTTCGGCAACGACGCCGTCTACATCGAGAAATATCTAGATCGGCCCCGGCACATCGAACTACAAATCATGGCCGATGCGTTCGGCAACGTCGTGCATTTCGGGGAACGCGATTGCTCGCTGCAACGCCGGCATCAGAAAGTGCTGGAAGAAGCTGGGTCTCCGGCGTTGACACCGGCGCAGCGCGACGACCTGGGCGCCACGGCAACCGCCGCGTTGCGAAAATTGGGCTATCGCAATGCCGGGACCCTTGAATTCCTGTATCAGGATGGCCAATTCGCCTTCATCGAAATGAACACCCGTCTGCAGGTCGAACATCCGATCACCGAAATGGTTTGCGACATCGATTTGGTGCGCGAGCAGATCCGCATCGCGGCCGGTGCCGAGCTAGGCTACACGCAATCGGACGTTTCTTTTTCCGGCCATGCGATCGAGTGCCGGATCAACGCCGAGGACCCCGTCACCTTTATGCCGACGCCTGGGCGGGTCACGTCCTATCATGCCCCTGGCGGCTTGGGCGTGCGGATCGATAGCGCGCTCTACGCGGGCTATTTCGTGCCGCCGTACTACGACAGCATGGTCGCTAAATTGATCGTGCATGCGCCGACGCGGACGGAAGCGATCAACCGGATGCGGCGAGCGCTGGATGAATTCGCGGTCGAGGGAATCAAGACCACCATTCCGCTCCACCGCCGCATCGTGGACGCGCCCGAATTCCAGGCGGGCGATTACACCATCCACTGGCTGGAGGGGTTCGTCGGCACATGATTGCGGCGCTAACCCATCTTATTCACCGCATCTACCCGACCTACGTCTGACCTGGCAATAGTCTGACTACGGAATGATATGGATCGCACTTCCTCCCTGCTGGCTGGACCGCGTTTCAGACCGTATCTGTCAGGCGTTCGGGGTTGGTCGGGCGGGACTGTTCCGGGGCACACGCCCCGGCTTTCACGTCGGGCGGGG
>JANXTL010000046.1 GCA_025352375.1 Acetobacteraceae bacterium
GGAACTCGAGGCCCAGATCCGCCGTCGTTCCGTTGGCCGCACGATCGCCGATATATGCATGGATTTCGGCGTCACCCCCAGCGGCTGCGAGAGCGGCTTCTGGTATGAAATCTACCAGACACTGGCGCATTTCGGCGGCAAGTTCGAGCATGTCTTCGGCGTTCAGCAAAGCCGGAAGGAAGCGTTCCAGAAGGAACGGGATAAACTGCCCGAAACCTGGACCTTCGACTGGCGGGAACGCCCGAAGGAGGCAATCCGCCAAATTTTGGGATACCTGCTTGGCGAGCCACCGCCGCGCGGCCCGCCGATCCCTCTGCTCACCGCCTCGCCATAGCGGTCTGGACGTCCGCGCTCGGATTCGAGCGGTGCGGCGCGTTGGCGCTTGCTCGTTGGCCAGGCGGGCGGAGGCTGCTTACCGCGCAGTAACCGCTGATACCGACCATCGCTTGGTTCGATATTTCGGTTTATCCGAAGGGTTTTGGCTCGGTCTGCAAACGGATCATGACCCGATGGAGCGGTGCACGAAAATCGTGAGCGAGCTTGCGCGGACCGAGCCCCGGCCGATAGCAGCCTGAGGCTCGTCCCAGCAACAGAAGAGCTACTCCGCCGCTTCGGCGACCTCTGCCACCGGCTGCTTCCGAGACCGAATCTCGGTCAGCGCGTTCTCCACATGCCGGCTGAACACGAATTCGGCCGGGCGGGCGTTCTCCAGCGGGATGTCCTTGGCCATCGCACCCTCGGTGCGGATGCCGCGCACGACCTGCGCCAAGGCTCGCCAGGGCTTGCTGACGGTCTCGGCCACCGCCGTCGCCTCAAACCCGCAATGCACCATGCAATCGGCGCATTTTTCGTAATTCCCGACCCCGTACTTGTCCCAGTCGGTGTCCTCCATCAGCTCTTTGTAGGTCTTCGCGTAGCCCTCACCCAGCAGGTAGCAGGGGCGCTGCCAGCCGAAATAGGTGCGGCACGGGTTGCCCCAGGGGGTGCACTTGAACGTTTGGTTCCCTGCCAGGAAGTCCAGGAACATGGACGACTGGTTGAACGACCACTTTTTTGCCCATGTTCCCTTACCCTGGAGGCGGAAAATTCCTCGGAACAATTCCTTGGTTGCCAGGCGGTTCAGGAAGTGCTGCTGGTCCGGCGCGCGCTCGTAGGCATAGCCCGGCGACACCGAAATGCCGTCAACGCCCATGTTCATCGCATCGTCGAAGAACGCGGCCACCCGCTCCGGCTTCGAATTGTTGAACAGCGTCGCGTTGATGATCGTCCGGAACCCGCGGCGCTTGGACTCGGCGATCGCCGCCACCGCGCGGTCGTAGACACCGGTCTGGCAAACCGACGCGTCGTGGTCGTCCTTGCTGCCGTCCAAATGCACCGACCAGGAGAACCACTTGCTCGGCTTGAACAGCGACATCTTCTTCTCGAGCAGCAGGGCGTTCGTGCACACGATCACAAATTTCTTGCGGGCAATGGCGCCCTCGACGATTTGATCGATTTCACGGTGCAACAATGGCTCGCCGCCCGCGATCACCACAACCGGCGCGCCGCAGTCGTCGATCGCTTCCATGCACGCGGCGACGGACAGGCGCTGGTTCAAAATCTCGGCGGGGTAGTCGATCTTGCCGCAGCCGGCGCAGGCCAGATTGCAGCGGAACAACGGCTCCAGCATCAGCACCAAGGGATAACGCTTACGCCCGAGCAGATGCTGTTTGACGACGTAGGCGCCGACACGAAGGGCCTGATTCAAGGGTACGGTCATAAGATGCGATCCTCAGGCGTCGACGAGTTGAAGGGGCAAACGGAACTGCACGTCTTCGGCGACGCCGGCCATGGTCGAGATTTCCACTTCGTCGAACCGGCGCAGACCGTCGATCACGCCTCGCACCAACAGCTCGGGCGCGGAGGCGCCGGCGGTGAGGCCAACAGATTCCACGCCGACAAACCATTCAGGCCGCAGCGCTTCGGCGTCGTCGATGAGGTAGGCGGGTTTGCCCAACTCCTCCCCGATTTCGCGTAACCGGTTGGAATTGGACGAATTGCGCGATCCGACAACCAGGATCATGTCGACCTGGCCGGCCAAATCCCGTACCGCACTTTGGCGGTTCTGGGTCGCATAGCAGATGTCGCGCACGTCCGGCCCGACGATGGTGGGGAAGCGTTCCTTCAACGCGGCGATGATGCCGCGGGTGTCGTCGACCGACAGGGTGGTCTGCGTGATGTAGGCCAGCTTATCCGGGTCCGCGACTTGCAGCGCCGGCACGTCCTCGACTGTCTGCACCAGATGTACTTTAGCGGGGACCTGACCGATCGTGCCCTCGACTTCGGCGTGGCCGGCGTGGCCGATCAGCACGATTTCGCGGTTCTGCCTGGCGTAGCGACGGCCCTCGTTGTGTACTTTTGCGACCAGCGGGCAGGTTGCATCGATCACCGGTAATCCGCGTTCGGCGGCCATTTCCTCGACCCGCTTGGCCACGCCGTGGGCCGAAAACACGGTCATCGCGCCGGGGGGAATCTCGTCCAATTCATCCACGAATACCGCCCCGCGGGTGCGCAGATCCTCCACGACGTGGCGGTTGTGCACGATCTCGTGGCGGACATAGATTGGCGGCCCGTACTTTTTCAACGCGCGTTCCACGATTTCGATGGCCCGTTCGACGCCGGCGCAAAAACCGCGCGGCTGGGCCAGGACGACACGAATCATACGATGGTCTCTCCTGAGAGGTCCTTGACGAGCAGCGCTTTATCGGCCCTATCGCTATACTGGACCGGCCCGGTCGGGATTGGGCAAGCGGGATATGACAGACTGAGCCATCCGCTGCAACGCCATGCTATTGCCACCAACGCATGGCAGTGCAACGCAGGGCGGTCCTCTGGCCAACGCCCCGACCTTGCTGTGAAGACGCGTGGAAATGAAGACGGTGTGGTAGTTTTGTCACAAAAGCGACATTCCCTAGCGTTTCGCCATGCAAGGATAGGCGCTTCGTGCTAAGGACTAGGGGACTACGCTCCACCTTACAGGGGTATCATGACACGAGGCTGGCAGTGACATCGGATAGCATAGTCGTGGTGAATACGGGTTCGGGCTTGACGCGTGCACTCGCTAATTCGGCGGAAGTGGTTGAATCCACACTGGATTATTTGCTGCCAATACCAGAAGGGGCGGAAGCTCGGCTAGCCGAGGCGATGCGCTACGCCACCCTCGGCGGCGGCAAGCGTCTGCGCGCCTTCCTGGTTATGCAAACTGCGTCGCTGTTCTCGGTGTCGGAAACCTGTGCGGCCCGAGTCGCTGCGTCGATCGAGATGCTCCACGCCTATTCGCTGGTGCACGACGATTTGCCGGCGATGGATGACGATGACCTCCGCCGCGGTAAGCCTAGTACCCACAAGGCGTTCGATGAGGCCACGGCGATCCTGGCCGGCGACGCCCTGCAGTGCCGCGCGTTCGAGGTTCTGGCCGAACCCGACACCCATTCCGACCCGCAAGCGCGGTGCGAGCTGGTCGCCGCCCTCGGCGCGGCCTCAGGCTCGCGCGGGATGGCGGGCGGGCAGATGATCGACATGGTGACCGAGGGCCTGACGCTGGATGGGCCCGCTGTGACACGATTGCAGGCTTTGAAAACCGGCCGGCTGATCCAATTTAGTTGCGAGGCGGGGGCGATCCTCGGTCGGGCACAGTCGCACCAGCGGCACCTGCTGGCGGCGTATGGGCGCGATCTCGGGGCGGCCTTCCAGATCGCCGACGATCTTCTGGACGTGGAAGGCGACTCGGCGGAAATCGGTAAGACGGCCGGCAAGGACGTAGCGGCCGGTAAAGCAACGATGGTGGCTGTGCTCGGCGTTGAAATGGCCCGCGCGCATGCCGATGCGCTGGCGAAGCAGGCAGCGAACCACCTGGACGGATTTGGCGAAAAAGCAAGCCTGCTGCGGGATTTGGCGGCTTATGTCGTGCAGCGGCGAAGCTAATTGGTGAGCGAAAACAGATGAGCCCGGTGCAGACCCCCTTGTTGGATCGCGTTCGCTTTCCAGCCGATATGCGGAACTTCTCCCACGATCAGCTGCGGCAGCTGGCCGACGAGTTGCGGGCGGAGACCATCGATGCCGTCTCGGTCACCGGTGGCCATTTGGGCGCATCGTTGGGCGTGGTGGAACTGACGGTCGCGATCCACGCGATCTTCGACACGCCGCGGGACCGGCTGATCTGGGACGTCGGGCATCAAACCTATCCGCATAAAATTCTGACCGGGCGGCGCGACCGCATCCGCACCCTCCGCCAGGCCGGCGGCCTGTCCGGCTTCACCCGGCGCAGCGAGAGCGAATACGACCCGTTCGGCACCGCCCATTCTTCGACCTCGATCTCCGCCGGCCTCGGCATGGCGGTGGCGCGCGATCTGAAACACGCGCGCGGCGAGAAAGATGATCGCAACGTTATCGCTGTGATCGGCGACGGTGCCATGAGCGCCGGCATGGCCTACGAGGCGATGAACAACGCCGGTGCCCGTCACACGCGCCTGATCGTCGTGCTGAACGACAACGACATGTCCATCGCCCCACCGGTCGGCGCCATGAGCGCCTATTTGTCCCGGCTGATGTCGTCCCGCAGTTTTTTGTCCCTGCGCGAGCTCGGCTCCAAGATGGCGAAGCGCTTCCCCAAGGGGATCGAGCGCACGTTGGGCCGCGCCGAGGAATACGCCCGTGGCATCCTGACCGGCGGCACGCTGTTCGAGGAACTGGGCTTCTATTATGTCGGCCCGATCGATGGGCATAACCTGGACCACCTGTTGCCCGTGCTGCGCAACGTGCGCGAAGCCGACGAGACCGGCCCCATCCTGGTGCACGTCATCACCCAGAAGGGCAAGGGCTACGTCCACGCTGAGGAGTCGGCCGACAAGCATCATGCGGTCTCGAAATTCAACGTAATCACTGGCGAACAGGCCAAGGCGCCCCCCGGGCCGCCGTCCTACACCAAGGTATTCGCCGACGCGCTGATCGCCGAAGCGGACAGGGACCCGAACATCGTCACCATCACCGCGGCGATGCCATCCGGCACCGGCCTCGACCGCTTCGCCAAGAAATTCCCTGACCGTACTTTCGATGTTGGCATCGCCGAGCAGCACGCAGTGACCTTTGCGGCGGGCATGGCGACCGAAGGGTTTAAGCCGTTCTGCGCCATCTATTCCACCTTCCTGCAGCGCGGCTACGACCAGCTGGTGCACGATGTGTCCATCCAGAACCTGCCGGTTCGCTTCGCGATGGACCGCGCCGGGCCGGTCGGCAATGACGGCGCCACGCATTCCGGCAGCTTCGATATAGCCTTTCTGAACTGCCTGCCGGGCATCGTCATCATGGCACCGTCGGACGAAGCGGAGCTGATGCATACCGTCGCGACGGCCGCGGCGATCGACGATCGCCCCAGCGCCTTCCGCTATCCGCGCGGCGAAGGCACCGGCGTGGTGCTGCCCACCCAGGGCGAGGTCATGACCCTGGGCAAAGGGCGCATCATGCGAGAGGGTTCGAGCATCGCAATCCTGTCTCTTGGGCCGCGTTTGGCAGATGCGATGAAGGCGGCCGACGAACTCGCGGCGCGCGGCCTGACCTGCACGGTCGCCGATGCGCGCTTCGTTAAACCGCTGGACACCGCGATGGTCGAGCAACTCGCCAAGCACCACGAAGTCCTGATCACGATCGAGGAAGGCTCCATCGGCGGCTTCGGGGCGGCGGTTCTGCACCATCTCGCGTGGAAGGGCCTGCTCGATAACGGCCTGAAGGTCCGGCCGATGGTGCTGCCCGACGTTTATCTGGACCACGACTCGCAAGCCAAGCAGCTCGCCGCCGCCGGCCTCACCGCTCGGGATATCGTGTCGACGGCGTTGACGGCGTTGGGCCTTACAACGGTGAAGCATGCGGTGACGGCGTGATGACCGGCCTGACCCGACGGAGCCTTTTGGTTTCAGCGGCCATAGCGCTGCCCGGCCGCGTTTGGGCGCAGGATACCGCTGCTATCCGCAGGCCCATCATCGATTTGTATGGGGCACTGGAAGCATTGATGCGCACAGGCCGACCAACCCCGTTCCCTGACCGCTTCCGTACGTTGGCGCCCATAATCGACCGCGTATACGATCTTACGACGGTCTTAAGCGTGTCGGTCGGTCTGCGCTGGCCCAGCTTCGACGAGAAGATTCGCAAAGAGCTAATGGACGCGTTCCGCGCCTTCACCATTGCCAGCTTCGTCGGCAATTTCGACAAATACGAGGGCGAGAAGTTCGAAGTTCTGCCCGGCACGCGACTGGTCGGTGCCGATCAGGTCGTGCAGACCCGAATCGTGCCGGGGACCGGTGAGCCGATTCGGTTGGATTATGTGATGCAACCCTCCGAAGCCGGGTGGCGAATCACAGACGTGCTGGTGGATGGGACCATCAGCCGCGTGGCCGTGCAGCGTTCCGATTTTCGGGCGCTGCTGGCACATGGCGATGCGAAAGAGCTGATCGCGAGCCTGTGGCGGAAAGTCGGGCACCTATCCGGCGGTACGATCGGGGCTTGAGCCTTTTGGCCGTCATGGACGCTGTTGCGATCTTCGCAGCCCTTCTGACGGTCGTCGGGATTGTTCAGAGTATCGCCGGATGGATTGCAACGGTTCGCTTCGCGGAACGCCCCCTGGCCGTGGCATTGGCATTGCCGCCCGTTACCGTCCTGAAGCCACTGCATGGTGACGAGCCGCTGCTGGAGCAGGCGCTGTCCACGCTTTGCCAGCAGGATTACCCGGACTATCAGATCGTCTGCGGGGTGCAGGACGCGGCGGACTCGGCGATCCCCGTGGTCCAGCGTATACGGGCCGCATTTCCGAAGCGCGACATCGCCTTGGTGGTCGATGCGACAGAGCACGGACCGAACCGCAAGATCGCCAATCTGATCAATATGTTCCCGATGGGAAAGCACGACTTGCTGGTGATCGCCGATTCCGACCTGCATGTGCGCCCCGATTATCTCTCGGTTCTGGTGGGGACTCTTGCAACGCCGGGAACCGGGTTGGCAACGACGCTCTATGCCGGCCTCCCGGCCTCGGGCCAAATACCCGCGCTGCTGGGCGCTACCCAGATCACCCATGGATTTCTGCCGGGAGCTCTCCTGGCGCGGGCGATGGGGCGGCAGGACTGCCTTGGTGCGACGATGTGCCTGCGTCGGGACACGTTGATTCGGATCGGCGGGTTGCATGCCCTTGTTGACCATTTGGCGGACGACAATGTCCTGGGCCAATTGGTGCGCGGCCTGGGTTACAGGGTCAGTCTGGCCGGCACAATCGTCGCAACGACCGTGCCGGAAACGACCTTTGCGGCCTTGTATCGCCACGAGCTGCGCTGGGCGCGCACGATCGGGGCGCTGGTGCCGGCGGCGTTCGCGCTGTCCGTGCTGCAGTATCCAATCTTTTGGGCGTTGGTCGCCGTGCTGGCCTCCTTCGGCGCTTTCTGGGCCATCGGTTTGTTCTTCCTGGCGTGGGCCGGCCGTGCTCTAGCGGCCATGGGAATCGACCGAGCGTTGGCGCCAAAGCTGGAAAAGCTTGCATTTCCCGCCACGGTGGGGCTTTTGCCGCTGCGAGAGCTGCTGTCGGTCGCGACGATGCTGGCCAGCCATGCCGGAAAAACTGTGGACTGGCGCGGGCATACGATGCATGCGGCCGGCTACGATCCGGCCTCTCATTCTTCTCACCCCGTCAAGGGATTGCACTCGCGATGATGAAGACCCTGTTCCTGCAGCCGCCCTCCTTCGACGGGTTCGATGGTGGTGCTGGTTCGCGCTACCAAGCGAAGCGGGAGATTAAGTCTTTCTGGTTCCCAACCTGGCTGGCGCAGCCCGCCGCGCTGGTGCCGGGGAGCAAGCTGATCGATGCACCGCCGGCCCGCATCGGGTTGGAGACGGTGACGAAGCAAGCGAAAGACTTCGAGCTGTGCATCATCCACACCTCGACCCCGTCATTCGCGTCGGACGTGAAGGTCGCGGCGGCGATGAAGGCCGCCAACCCGTCGCTGAAGATCGGTATGGTTGGGGCGAAGGTCGCGGTGCAGCCGGCCGAAAGCCTGGCGCAGGGGGCGCCCATCGATTTCGTCGCCCGCAATGAGTTCGATTTCACCATCAAGGAAGCCGCCGAAGGCCGCGACTTTAGCGCCATCGACGGTATCTCCTACCGCAACAATGCCGGCGTGATCGTCCACAACAAGGATCGCGCGATCCTGGAGGACATGGACCAGCTGCCGTTCGTGACCGAGGTCTACAAGCGCGACCTGCGGATCGAGGATTACTTCATCGGCTATCTGATGCACCCCTACGTGTCGCTGTACACCGGCCGAGGCTGCAAATCGCGCTGCACCTTCTGCCTGTGGCCGCAGACGGTGGGTGGGCACAATTACCGCGTCCGCTCCCCCGGTCACGTTGCCGAGGAAATCCGTCTGGCCAAATCGTATTGGCCGCAGGTGCGGGAAATCTTCTTCGACGACGACACTTTCACGGATAACCTGCCCCGCGCCGAGGCCATCGCTCGGGAATTGGGCAAGATGGGCGTCGTGTGGTCGTGCAACGCCAAGGCCAACGTGCCTTACGAGACGCTGAAAGTGCTGCGCGACAACGGGCTGCGCCTGTTGCTGGTCGGCTACGAGAGCGGCAATCAGCAGATCCTGCACAACATCAAAAAAGGCATGCGGATAGAAGTCGCGAAGAAATTCACCAAGGACTGCCACGAGCTCGGCATCAAAATCCACGGCACCTTCATCATGGGCCTGCCGGGTGAGACCAAGGAGACGATTGAGGAGACGATCAAGTTCGCCACCGAGATCAACCCGCACACCATCCAGGTATCGCTGGCCGCACCGTACCCCGGCACGTTCCTGTACAAACAGGCGCTGGAAAACGGCTGGCTGGACGCGGATCACGCCGAACTGGTGGACGATCACGGTGTCCAGATCGCCCCGCTGCACTACCCGCATCTGTCGCACACGGAAATTTTCGACAATGTGGAAACGTTCTATAAACGCTTCTATTTCCGGGCGCCGAAGATCGCTTCGATTGTGGGTGAGATGGTGCGGTCGCCGCAAATGATGCGGCGCCGGCTACGCGAAGGCGTGGAGTTCTTCCAGTTCCTGCGGGAGCGTCACAAGACGGCTTGATTGATTTCCCTCCCGGCTGGCAGCCGCATTGTTTGAGCGTCTGCCGGCCGCCGGCGGGTCCCACGTCACCTGGGCGCCGGGAATGCAACTGGCCGCTCCCTCCGTGCGCTCACGACCCCCCTCATAATTCATACTGATCCAAAGACATGTTCGAATAGTGGGTAATCGATGATATCGCATCGCGATATCAACCGCCCTCCTTATATTCTGGCACCGTAAACCAAACCCACACCAAATTCACCGCCATCAGCACCGTCGTCACCGCGAACACCCAGCGTATCCCCAGCCCCGCCGCCAGAATGCCCCCGGTCAGCGGCCCGAGCGAGTTTCCCAGAAATGTCGCCGATGCTGTCAGGCCGTAGACGGTGCCGCGGTTTTCCCGCGATACCGACCGCCCGATCAGCGCGTTCGCCGTCGGCAAAATCCCTCCGATGAACAGCCCGACCGCGAACCGTTCGGCCACAAACACCCAGTAATTGTCGACGAAAATCTGCGGCAGGCTGGTCAGGGTGGAACCAAGCAGACAGATCAGCAAAACGCGGCGGTATCCGATGATGTCGCTTCGGCTCCCCAAAAACGGCGCCGACATCAAGTTCGCCAGCCCGGTGATGGAGAACGCCACCCCGGCCAGCGTGGCGATTTGCGGCGGGGAGCCGATCAGCTCCTGTACGAACACCGTCACTACCGGCTGCACCGTGCGCACCCCGAACTGCGCCATCAGCAGCACGAAGAACAGCGACATCAGCGCGCCGGACCCGGTCAGCAGCGCCAAGGTGCTGCCCATGGACCGGGACTTCACCGACGCGGATGGCGGTTTGAAGTCCTCATGGACAAAGAACCACACCATTGCCAGCGTCCCGAATGTCGCCGCCGCGGTCCAGAAGAATGGGGCACGGTAGCTGCCCGTCAGGTCCGCCATCGCTCCACCCAGCACCGGCCCGATTAGGGAGCCGACCATCTGCCCGGTGCTCAACCAACCCAGGGCGTAGCCGAGGCGGCGCTCCGGCACCTGGCTCGCCACCAGCGCGATGGCCGACGTCGAAAACCCCGCGAACAGCCCCATCGCCGCTCGGGCACCGAAGAACCACCATACGTTGGTCGCCAACCCCATCAGGCCGGTGAACAGCGCGATGAAGAAGCTGGACCGCAGCAGCGACAGCTTTCGCCCATGCTTGTCGGCGATGCGGCCCCACAAGGGCGAGGCGAAGGCGGCGATGAACGACGTCGATCCGGTGATCAGACCCGACCAGATGTCGATGCCCTCGATCGATTGAACGCCGAGTTCCGGCAGCATCAGCGGAATGATCGGGGACAGGAAGCTCATGGCGCCGGTCATGACAAACTGGATGCCGACCATGGCCCAAAGGGTGCGCTGCCAGCCTTCCACGCCGGGCGGCATCCGGATCTCGGCTGATTGTTCGGTCTCGTCCGTCATTGCCAGTCATTTGACAGCCGGGGACGGGATGACACAATGGTAGCAGCCAGGAGAATACGCATGAGCGCGACCATCGAGGCCCCTCGCCCCGCCCACGGCATTTTTCCGAGCGGCCCCACCGCGGACCAAACGGCGGGGTTGGAGGCGTTCGGCGGGATCGAGATCACCGACATCGATCTATCGCAGCCACTGACCGAGGCCGCGCGCGACCGCGTGATGCGCCTGTTCCGGTCGCACCCGGTGCTGGTTTTCCGCGATCAGTCCCTCACCAAGGACCAGCAATACGCGTTCACCCTGAATTTCGGGGAGATCGAGGGCGCCCACGTCAACCGCCTGATCGATTCGAAGAACTACACGCCCGTGCATACGGTTTCCAACCTGGACGCCGATGGCAACCCCTCTGAGATTCTGCGCGAACGGGGTAACTACTACTGGCACAGCGACAAATCGTACCACGCGGTGCCCTCGTTGCTGACCATGCTGCACGCGGTGGAACTTCCGCCCAAAGGGGGCGAGACCCAATTCGCCAACACCGCGCTCGGGTACGCCGCCCTGCCGTCGGAGACCAAGGCCGAACTGCAAGGTCTGCGCGCTATCCATAGCTGGGAGGCGAGCCGCATCCAGTGCGGCGGCCGCCCCGCGACCGAGGAACAAAAAGCCGAACGCCCGCCGGTCGAGCACCCGTTGGTGCGGATTCATCCCGATACCGGCGCGAGGGCGCTGTACCTCGGCAACCACGCCTCCCATGTTGTGGGCTGGCCGGTGGCAGACGGGCAGGCGTTATTGCGGCGGATGATCCAGCACGTGCAGCAGCCGGAATTCGTCTACACCCACCGCTGGCGGCAAGGCGATCTGGTACTGTGGGACAATCGCTGCTTGGTTCACCGCGCGTTGCCGCATGAGGCGATGGGCGTGCATCGCCGCGTCCTGCACCGAACGGTGGTCAAGGGCTCGGTGCCGTACTAACATGAACATTGTCATCCCCGACGAATACCAGGACATCGTCCCCCGCCTGGACTGCTACAATCTGCTGGAGAGCCACGACGTTACGATCTACCGCGAGCCCGCACCCGATTTCGAAACACTTGTGGCACGCCTGCACCCGGCCGAGATCGTCGTCGCGATTCGGGAACGGGTAGAATTCTCCCGTGCGCTCATCGCGCGGCTGCCCAACCTTAAAATGATCGCCCTGGTCGGCCGCAACGCGACCACCATCGACTACGCCGCCGCGACCGAGCACGGGGTGATGGTTTCGACCGGCAAGAGCAACTCGCCGGTTGCCCCCGCCGAACTGACAGTCGCGCTGATGATGGCCGCCCGCCGCAACATCGTGTTGGAAGCCGAACGCATGCGCCGGGGCGAGTGGCCCATGACGCTGTCGCACCGGTTGCGCGGCACCACGCTGGGCATTTTTGGCCTGGGCAACATCGGCTCCCTGGTTGCCGAGGCCGGCGTTGGGCTCGGCATGAAGGTGCTGGTCTGGGGCCAGGAGGCATCTGCCAAACGCGCCGCCGAACGAGGTTACGGCGTGGCCGCCAGCAAGGCCGCGTTCTTCGAGCAATCCGACGTCCTGTCGCTGCACGTCCGCCTCCGCCCCGATACACGCGGCATCGTGGGGACGGAGGACCTTGCCCGCATGAAACCCACAGCGCTGATCGTGAACACCTCCCGAGCAGAACTGTTCGCCGCGGGCGCGCTGCTGGCGGCACTGCAAGCGGGAAGGCCGGGGTACGCGGCAATGGATGTGTACGACCAGGAGCCGATCGTGGATGGCGACCACCCGTTCCTGACGATGCCGAACGTGGTCTGCACCCCGCATCTCGGCTGGGCCGAATGGGACAATTTCGAGCTTTATTTTTCGGAAACGTTCGAGCAGATTACGGCCTACGCTGCCGGGCAGCCGCTGCGATTGGCAAACCCAACGGTGGTGCGGCGAAAATAGGGTCGGTTAGGGGGACAAAGTGCCCGCTTCGATTGCCTTCGAGATAACGGACGATCCGATTGACGACGCGTTGGCGCGATCGGCGTTCTGCGAAACCCGCCGCCACCAGCGCTTCCACATCGGCATGCACCCGGCGGTCGTCCCGTCTCAACGCCGCCGCGAGGGCCCGCACGCTCCGAATCTCGTGCGCATGGATGTGACGCAACAATGCAATTCGGCCCGGCGTTAGAGCGCGAAACAACAGGTATTTGTAACTGTGCAGCGAAGCGGGTAAAGCACCCGATTGACGCGCCCGCTGACCCCACCCTATGTTTGCTCCCAACGAGAACGGGGCCCGGACGGTCCCCTCAATCAGGGAGACCGCCCACAGTGGAAGACGCTGCGCGCCTGTTGCAGCTTGTCGTCAATGGTGCCGCCGCGGGCTGCATCTATGGCCTCATCGCGCTTGGCTTTGTACTGATCTACAAAGCGACCGAGATGGTGAATTTCGCCCAGGGCGACATCATGATGCTGGGCGGCTTCGTCGCATACAGTCTGATCGCGCATTACGGGCTGAATTACTGGGTCGGCGCCTTGCTCGCTATCGCCATTACCGCCGCTTTCGGGTTCGCGCTGGATGCCGTCATCCTCCGGCGAGTCATCGGCCAACCGCAGTTCGCCGTGGTCATGCTCACCCTTGGGCTCGGTTTTATTTTCCGGGCCGGGGCGGGCATTGGCTGGGGTTACGATTCGGTCGGGTTCAACACGCCCTTCACCAATAAGACCGCGACCATCGGCCAACTGGTGCTCGGGCAAGACAATCTCTCCATTATCGTCGGCACCGTGCTGCTGTGTGGTGTACTCTACGTCTTCTTCAGCAAAACCCGGCTGGGCGTGGCGATGCAGGCGTCGTCGCAGAACCAGTTGGCCGCTTACTATATGGGTATCCCGGTCCGGACCGTTTTCTCGCTCATTTGGGCGATCAGTGCCGGTGTCGCCGCGGTGGCGGGGATCTTGCTCTCCCCGGTATCGATGATCGACGTGAACATGGGCTTCCTCGGCATCAAGGCCTTCGCGGCGGCGGTCATCGGGGGCTTCGGTTCGATTCCCGGATCGCTGGTCGGCGGCGTAGTCGTCGGCATCGTGGAACAGTTAGCGGGCTACTACCTCCCCGCCGGTTTCCAGGAGGTTACGTCCAACGTGGTGCTGCTCGCCATGTTGATCCTGCGCCCGCAGGGGTTGTTCGCCGAGCTGTCCGGGAAGCGAGTGTAGCCGATGCGATATTTGTTCCGGACCGAATATCGGCAGGACACCTCGCTGGCGCGCCACGGGGGGGATTTCTTCTGGTACGGGCTACTGCTGGTCGCCATGATCGTCATCCCCATGTTGATGGGGGAGTTCTACGTGGGCGAGTTGGGCGGGGTGTTCATCTTCGCCATTGCCGGCGTCGGGTTGATGCTCCTGGTGGGCTACACCGGCCTAATAAGCCTGGGACACGCCGCATTCCTGGGAATCGGTGCTTATGTGAATTCGGTACTGCTGGCCAAGGGCGTACCCTTCGTGATCACGCTGCCGGTCGCCGGACTGTTCACAGCGGCCTGCGGCGCGGCCATCGGCCTGCCGACCCTGCGCATGAGCGGGCTGTATCTCGCCATCGCCACCCTGGCATTCGGCAGCATCGTTGGCACGGTCTTTCAAAAATGGACATCCGTCACGGGCGGTTTCGACGGGTTCCCGGTCCCCACCCCCACCATCCTCGGGTTCGGTTTGGATGGCGCTACAGGCATCTACTACGTCTCGCTGGTCGTCTTGATCTTCGTGCTGTGGGTGACAGCCAACATCCTCCGCAGCCCCATGGGCCGCGCGATGGTGGCGATTCGGGATAGCGAGGTCTCGGCGCAGAGCATGGGCATCAATCTGGCGCGTTACAAAGCGCTGGCGTTCGCCCTCAGCGCCGGCATGACGGGCCTCGCGGGTGCGCTATTCGCGCATTACGTCCGGTTCCTCGCGCCCGATGCTTTCGACGTTCTGCTGTCGGTGCAGTTCGTGACCATCGTGTTCGTAGGGGGACTGGGCTCCCTGCACGGGGCGATCTTCGGCGCCATCTTTGTCCGCCTGCTGCCGCAGTTCATCGCGATCGTGCGCGACGATTTGCCGTTCGGTATCGGCCGGCTGCCGGGGCTGGAACCGTCGTTGTTCGGCCTCGTGCTGGTGCTGGTCATCCTGTTCCAGCCGGGCGGCATCAACGGCCTCTGGCTGAAGCTGAAGCACTGGTTCACCGCTTATCCGTTCAAGCGGCAGACCAGTTCCCGGCGGCAAAAATCCTATGCGAAGTCGGAGCGCCTGCGATGAGCCTGTTCGAAGCCCAGGGCATCTCCGTCCGGTTCGGCGGCATCCGCGCCGTCGACGACGTGTCGTTCGAGGTACGGAAAGGTGAGGTTTTTTCGATCATCGGACCGAATGGCGCCGGGAAGACAACGATTTTCAACCTGATCAGCCGGATCTATAATTCGACGGACGGCAAACTGATCTTCGACGGTCAGGATATTACCAAAACGCCGCCAAACCAGGTTGCCGGTGTCGGGATCGCGCGTACCTTCCAGAACATCGAACTGTTTCCCAACGCGACGCTCTTGGAAAACCTGCTGATCGGGCGGCACCGCCATTCCAGCGTAGGGCTGCTGTCTCAGTTGGCGTTTCTGCCATCGACGCGCCGCGCCGAAATCCAACACCGCGAAAAAGCCGAGGACGTCATCGCCTTCCTCGGTCTGCAACGCTACCGCGACGCACTGATCGCCAATTTGCCGTATGGCGTGCGCAAAGTGGTCGAGCTGGGCCGCGCACTGTGCATCGAACCGAAGCTGCTGCTGCTGGACGAGCCGTCCTCCGGCCTGAACGTCGAGGAGACGGAAGGCATGGGTTTCTGGATCGACGATATCAAAAAGGACCTCGGCATCACCGTTATCATGGTCGAGCACGATATGGCGCTGGTGAACCAGGTGTCCGACCGCGTGATGGCGCTGAACTACGGCAAGGTCATCGCGATGGGCACCCCGCGGGAGGTGCAAACCCATCCCGAGGTGATCAAGGCCTACCTCGGCGGCGATCTGGAGGACGCGGCGTGACCGAACCTCTACTCCGCGTCAACGCAATCGAAACATTCTACGGGCCGATCCAGGCCATCCGCGGCGTATCCATCGAGGTCGCCCCCCGGCAGATGGTGACCGTGCTCGGCGCCAACGGCGCGGGCAAAACCACCGTTCTTCGGACCATCTCAGGCGTGCTGAATCCGGAACGGGGCCAGATTGTCTTCGAAGGCCGCGACATCGCCAACATGGCGCCCGACCAGGTAATGCGCATGGGCATCTGCCACGTGCCGGAGGGGCGGGAGACGTTTCCCTTCCTCACCGTCCGCGAAAACCTGATGATGGGCGCCTACACAAGGCGCGATCCTGCCGGCGTCGTCGCCGATCTGGAGCTTTGCTACACGTATTTCCCCCGCTTGCAGGAACGCCAGGACCAGCGCGCCGGCCTGCTGTCGGGCGGCGAGCAGCAGATGCTGGCGATCAGCCGAGCACTGATGGGCAAGCCGAAACTGTTACTCCTGGATGAACCGTCGCTGGGATTGTCCCCCCTGCTGGTGCAGCAGATTTTCGGTATCATCCGCCGCATCAACGAGGAACAGGGCGTCGCCATCCTGTTGGTAGAACAGAATGCCCATATCGCACTGAAAACCGCAGATTACGGGTATGTCCTGGAAGTCGGGCGCGTCGTCATCGAGGACCAGTGCGCCATGCTGATACACCGCGACGACATCAAGGAATTCTACCTCGGCCAGAAGGAAGCGGGCGTCCGCGGCCAACGGCGCTGGAAGAGGAAGCGCGAATGGAACTGACAATCCCCGCACTGGTATCCCAGCGCGCCGCCGCCAACGGCTCTGCCGTCGTGCTGCGAAAAAAAGACCGCGGCCTGTGGAAGGCCGTGACATGGTCCGATCTGGATTCGCGGCGGCGCGCCATCGCCCAGGCACTGAAAGCAGCCGATTTCCGCGTCGGCGACGTCGCCTGCATCCTCTCGGAAACCACCCCAGATGCTGTCTATGCCGACTTGGGAATCCTCACCGCCGGTGGAGTCAGCCTGGCGCTTCACCCGGAGGCCGAAGCCGGGCAGGTCGGTGCGGCGCTGCGCGAAACCGCCTGCCGCGTGCTGTTCGTGGAAAACGAGGAACAACTCGATAAAGCCCTGACGGTCCGCGAGAGCTGCCCCGCATTGGTCCGGATCGTGATCCTGGACATGAAAGGGTTACGGGAATTCTCCGACCCCGGCTGCGCAAGTTTTAAAGCCTTCATCGAACGCGGCGTTCCCGGCGAACCCGTTGCCATCCGGCCCGACCAACCGGCCGCGATCGTGGGCGGCGCAATCCGTACGCATGCGGAAGTCTCGGCCATGGTCACCGCGGCCACCCAGCAACTCAACCCCCGCGAGGGCGATGAGCGCCTCGCCGTGCTGCCGATGTCGGATCCGCTGGAGCGAATCCACGGCCTCTATCTCGCGCTCAGCACCGGGGTGGTCAGCAACTACCTCGAAAGCCCCGAAACCGCGCGCGAAAACCTCCAGCAACTGAAGCCCACATTTTTCGGTGCGGATATCGAGGCCTGGACCCGCCTGCACGCTCGCATTTCGGGCGCCGCCGCCGCCGCGACCGGCTTGCAGCGAATGCTGTATAACTGGGCCATCGGTGCTGGCCACGGTAACCCGCTCGCGAACGCCTTGGTGCTTCGGGCGGTTCGCCGCGAACTCGGGATGCAGCGCCTGCGGGTCGCCTACGTCGCCAACGCCAAACCACCCGCCGCGGTCACCGACTGGGCCGCGGCGCTGGGCGTGTCGATCCAGTCAGTCACAACGTAACGAACACGATCAGGGAGAAAAGACCATGCGCAAAACGCTCATGGCCGCCGCACTGGCCGCCAGTTTCGCGACACCCGTCCTCGCCGCCGAGGCCGTACGGGGTGTGACCGATAGTGAAATCATCATCGGCACCTACACCGATCTGTCCGGTGTGACGGCGATGTGGGGCGTCAACAACTCCAACACCTGGCGCATGGCCTTCGATGAGGCGAACGCCGCCGGCGGCATCAACGGCCGCAAAATCAAGTACATCGTCGAGGATAATCAGTATCAAATTCCGCGTTCGGTGCAGGCGGCGAACAAGCTGATCAACAAGGACGGCGTGTTCGTCATGGTCGCTAATGGCGGCACGCCGATGAACAACGCGACGATGCCGGATCAGCTCGCCAAGGGCGTCGCCAATATCTTTCCGTTGACATCGGCCCGCTCGATGTACGAGCCGTTCCACCACCTGAAATTCGGTCTGGCGGCGTCGTATTACGATCAGATGCGCTCCGGGGTGAAGCTGTTCGTCGAGCAGCACGGCAAAAAGAAGTTCTGCTCCATGTCGCAGGATACCGATTTCGGCCGCGACGTCATTGACGGCGCCCGGGACCAGCTCAAAGCGATGAACCTGGCGCTGGTGGCGGAAACGCTCCACAAACCCACCGACACCGATTTCAGCGCCCCGGTCGCCCGGCTGCGCGATGCCGGCTGCGACATCATCATCCTCGGAACCATAACCCGCGACACCATCCAGATCGTATCCTCCATCCGCAAGATCGGCTGGAACATCGATCTGCTCGGTCAGGCCGCGAGCTACGACGAAGCCGTCGCGGAAGTGCCCGGCGGCGCGACCGAGGGTTTCTTCTCCATGACCCCCGTCATCTTCGTCGCCGGCCACGATGCGCGGCCGGCGGTCGCGGCCTTCGCCGAGAAATACAAGAAGCTGTTCGGCAAGGAGCCCAACTTCGCCGCCCAGCTCGGCTACACCGGCGCCCAGCTCATGATCCTGGCACTGAAGAACGCGGGCAAAGACCTGACCGCGGACACCTTTGTCACGGGTATGGAAGCGATCAAGGACTGGCACGACATCTTCGGCTCCCCGGCGATGACGTTCAGCAGCACGAAGCATCAGGGGTCGAACCAGTCGTTCCTGTGCGTTGTGAAGGCCGGCAAATGGGTGGCGGTCAGCACGACGTCGGTGGGCTATTGACCGGTTAAAATCCGCCCCGCCACCGCGTCCAACTTCGAAACCAGCCCCGGCGCACGCATCGCCGGGGCGGTGATCAGCGCATTATCCAGCGCGCGATCGCAACCGCACGGGCAAAGCTCGCGGTTGCCGCCAAGCGCCGGCACGATCTGTTGCACCAGCGACTTCGCTTTGTCGGCGTTCTCCAGCAACAGCTTCACCACCGCGTCGACGGTCACGTGGTCGTGGTCCGGGTGCCAGCAATCGAAATCCGTGACCATGGCCACCGTGGCGTAACAAAGCTCGGCTTCCCGCGCGAGCTTGGCTTCCGGCATGTTGGTCATGCCGATAACGCTGCAACCCCAGGACCGGTACAGCTCGCTCTCGGCCTTGGTGGAGAATTGCGGCCCTTCCATCACCATGTAGGTGCCGCCGCGCGTGACCGGCAGGCCCAGACCGCGAGCGGCCGTTTCCAGCGCGTCGCCAAGGCGGGTGCAGACGGGGTGCGCCATCGACACGTGCGCCACCAATCCTTCGCCGAAGAAGCTTTTCTCACGCGCGAAAGAACGGTCGATGAACTGGTCCACGATGACGAAATGCCCAGGCGCCAGCTCGGCTTTAAGGCTGCCGACCGCCGACAGCGAGAGCACGTCGGTGACGCCGGAGCGCTTCAAGGCATCGATATTGGCGCGGTAATTGAGGTGCGTTGGGGAGCTCGGGTGCCCCCGTCCATGCCGCGGCAGGAACACGCAGCGCACGCCGGCCAGACGGCCGAACAGAAGCTCGTCCGACGGGTTACCCCAGGGGGTGGGAACCCGTTGCCATACTTTGTCCTCGAGCCCGTCGATATCGTAGAGGCCGGAGCCGCCGATGATTCCGATGATGGGTTCTGGCATGATGCACCTCCAACCGTCATGGCGTGCGCAGGCCCGCCATGACGCGTGTGGCTGTTAGTGAATCGCCGCCCAAACCTTGCGCTTCAGCGCATAAGTCAGGCAGGCCATGAACCCGAGGTAAAGGACCACCCGGACGCCCAGCGCCTTGCGTTCCGTCTCCTCAGGGTTGGACGCCCAGTAAAGGAACGTCACCACGTCCTTCGCTTGCTGCGCGATGTTGCTCGGCGAGCCATCAATGAACGTCACCTGCCCGTCATGCAGCGGCTGCGGCATGGCGATCTGGTGGCCGGGGAAGTACATGTTGAAGCTCATCCCGTCCTGCATCTTAAAGTCCTTCGGCGCGTCGCCGAAGCCGACCATCAGGGCGTAGATGTAGTCCGCACCATGTTCGCGGGCATTGACGATCAAAGAAAGATCCGGCGGCAAGGCACCGTTGTTGCCTGCACGGGCAGCCAGATCGTTCTGGAACGGAGAGCGGAACTGATTGGCCGGAGTCCCCTGCCCTTCCTTCGGTTCACCCGCGTCGTTCAGCCCCTGCGGAACCGTCACGGCGGCAGCGATCCCCTTGATCTGCTCCGGAGACAGGCCGATGCCGGCCAGGTCGCGGTAGTGCAGGAACTTCATCCCATGGCAGGCGGCGCAAACCTCGGAATAGACTTTGAAGCCTCGCTGCGCGGACGCCATGTCGACGGTGCCGAACACGCCATCGAAGCTCCATTTCTGCTCCGGCATCTTCGGCTCCGCCATCTCCGCGCGAGCCGGCTGCATCGCCGCCAACCCGAAGACGATGGCGACCAGCGCGGCGATCGCGCCTGACCGAGCCACAACCGGATTGCTGATGCTTTCCGGCAGCGGCAGTGGACGCTCGATCTTACCGAGGATCGGCAGGATCACGAGGAAGTGGGCAAAGTAGTAAAGCGTGGCGACCCGGCTCAGGATGACCCAGATGCCTTCCGGCTTGTGCGCACCGCAAATGCCCAGCACGACGAACGAAATCACCCACAACCAAATCACAACGCGGTAAATCGGACGGAAGCGCGCGCTGCGCACCCGGGACGTGTCGAGCCAGGGCAGAATGAACAGCACCAGGAGGGAGCCGAACATCATGCACACGCCGAGCAGTTTGTTCGGGACCGAGCGCAAGATGGCATAGTACGGCAGGAAGTACCATTCCGGCACGATGTCCGCCGGCGTTTGCAACGGATTGGCCGGAATGAAGTTATTCGCGTCGCCCAGGAAATTCGGCATGAAGCAGACGAACGCCGCCCAGATCATAAGGAACACGCAGACGCCCACGCTGTCCTTGATGGTGTAGTACGGGTGGAACGGCACAGTGTCCTGCGGCGACTTCACGTCGATGCCCAGGGGGTTGTTGGACCCCACGATGTGCAGCGCGGCGACATGCAGGAAGATCACGCCCACCAGCACGAACGGCAGAAGGTAATGCAGCGCGAAGAAGCGGTTCAGCGTCGGCTGATCGACCGAGAACCCGCCCCACAACAGGGTCACGATGTACTTGCCGACAACCGGGAAGGCGGAGAACAGGTTGGTAATGACGGTCGCGCCCCAGTAGGACATCTGGCCCCAAGGCAGCACGTAGCCCATGAACGCCGTCGCCATCATCAAGATCAGGATGATCACGCCCAGCATCCACAATAACTCGCGCGGGGCCTTGTAGGACCCGTAGTACAGGCCGCGGAAGATGTGGATGTAGGTGACGATGAAGAACATCGACGCGCCGTTCTGGTGCACATAGCGCATCAGCCAGCCGTAGTTCACGTCGCGCATGATGTGCTGCACGGACCCGAACGCGAGATCGGCATTCGGCTGATAGTACATCGCCAGGAAAATACCGGTCAGCATCATGATCATCAAACAGACCATGGCGAGCGCGCCGAAGTTCCAGAAATAGTTGAAGTTCTTGGGAGTCGGGAAAACCCCGTACTCCTTTTGCATCATCGTGAAGATGGGCAGACGCGAATCGACCCAGTTGATCACCGGGTTGGCGAAATCGCTTTTATGCAGGCCGGCCATATTGTGTTCCCTTGGGGCGCGGGGCGGCTGAATCAGCCGATCTTGATCTTGCTATCGGATTCGAACGCATAGGGCGGGACGGCCAGATTGGTTGGCGCGGGCCCCTTCCGGATGCGGCCGGAGGTGTCATACTGACTGCCGTGGCAGGGGCAGAAATAACCGCCGAACTCACCCCGTACGTCCGCCGGCTTATTGCCCAGCGGAATGCAGCCCAGATGCGTGCAGATGCCGACCAGCACCAGCCACTGGTCGTGGCCGGCCTTCACGCGTGCGGCGTCCGTCTGCGGGTCGCCCAGTTCGCTGGGTTTCACGTCCTTGGCGGATTTGATCTCTTCTGGCGTACGATGGCGCACAAAGATCGGCTTGCCCTGCCAGGACACGACGATGCCTTGGCCAGCCTGGATCGGGGTCAGGTCGACTTCCACCGAGGATAGCGCGAGCACGTCCTTGGCGGGGTTCATCGAACTGACCAGCGGCCAGACAATCGCGGCGCCGAGAATCGCGGCGCCCGCGGTCGCCATCAGCTCGAGCATGTCGCGCTTGCTTGGGTCGGCTGGGTGACCCCCATGGGGGTCTACAGTGCTGGCGGCGGTCGGATCAGCCATCTTCCCCTCTGTGTTCCGTTCGGTACCCCGAACGGTCTAAACCGGTTTGGGCCATCCGCTGCGCGCGGACAAACCCGGGCAGGCCGGCTGGCCGGCCCGTACAATCTACGATACCGGGTGGGTTGTAACGGGCACGCTCGCGCCCCGCAACTCACCCCTCCCGCATATTCCGGCCATGGGCTACCCTGCCTCAGCCGTTGGAACAAGTCTCCATGACCGTGAAATCGTTCGATTCAGCCGCTCTGCCCGCCCATGTGGCATTGAGGAACCAGGCCTGTGCCTGGTTCGAGGCTCTGCGCGACCGCATTTGCGCGGCTTTCGAGGCAATCGATGGAGAAGGCCACTTCGAACGCACCGCCTGGCAACGCCCGACCGAGGATGGCTCCGATGGCGGCGGCGGCGTCATGAGCGCGATGAGAGGCCGGGTTTTCGAGAAGGTGGGCGTCAACGTATCCACCGTCTCAGGCGAATTCAGCCCCGAGTTTCGGGCACAAATCCCGGGCGCCGAGCAGGACCCGCGATTTTGGGCCAGCGGCATCAGCTTGGTGGCTCATATGCGCAGCCCGCGCGTGCCGGCAGCGCATTTCAACACCCGCATGTTGATCACCACCAAAGGCTGGTTCGGCGGCGGCGGCGACCTCACTCCGATGCGACTCGACGCGCCCGAAGCCATCGAAGACGCCGCCAGCTTCCACGCCGTGTTCAAAGCCGCCTGCGACCGGCACGACCCCGCATATTACCCCGATTTCAAGGCGTGGTGCGACCGCTACTTCTTCCTGCCCCACCGCAACGAGCCGCGCGGCGCCGGCGGCATCTTCTTCGACCGCCTGGACACCGGGTCGGTGGAACGCGATTTCGCTTTCGTCCGCGACGTGGGGGAGGCGTTTCTGGACGGCTATTCCTCCATCGTCCGCCGCCGCATGTACGAACCCTGGACGGCCGCCGAGCGGGAGCACCAGTTGATTCGGCGCGGGCGGTATGTGGAGTTCAATTTGATCCACGACCGCGGCACGCTGTTCGGCCTGAAAACCGGTGGGAACGTCGAAGCGATTCTGATGAGTCTGCCGCCCGAGGTGAAGTGGGCATAGGGAGAATCCACTCGATCCGCCAACAGTTTGCCAACCCGTTCCGTCCATTCCGAATCCCTGCTTAGAGCGTGATCGCCTGAGGTTGACTTCAACCTCGGGCGTGAATCACCCTCTCAAACAAAGGCTTAGACCATGATCCAACGCCGAGATCGCGTGCGACCTCAAACGATTATGGTCTAGTGGGACGGCGCGGGCTTTAAATCGATCAGCGGCGTACCATCAACGCAATCCATACCGCGCACCAGGACCGTCGAGCCCTCTACGCCGACCAGTTCGACCACCGACGACGCGATCGGGTTCGGCCGCACCGGAGAGCGCAGCGCGAATGTTCCCGCCACGATCGCTCGGCGGCGCGGTGCCTGCACGACCAGATCGCGCCGCGCCCGATGCATCCAATAAAGCACCTGCACCTGGGCAGGCGGCTCCAGACCACGCAACGCCTCGGCCCAGCGCGGATCGATCTCGATGCTGCACACCGGGCCGTTTGGATCGATCCGGCGGGGACAGTCCTCACGTGTCTTCCACGGCGTGCGTATCCTGCCGATGAAATAGACTCCGGCATCGGTGTGGTCGGGCAGGTCGACCGCGACCTCGTTCGGGCGGATGTCGTCGCTCATAGGGCGTTTTCCTTTTACGCGGTCAGTCTAGCTGAGTGTGCCTTTTGTGCAACAGCCTTCCGTAAAACGGTCTCTGTGTGTTAGTTATATATTATAACTATTGGTGTCGGTGCATAGCACACCATGTGTTTTCGACACTAACAGGAGCCAACCGCCTATGCCAAACTCAACGAACTCTATCCCGACCAACCCTCGCATGGCCGCGGTTCACACCTTCGGGCACCCCAGCGCCGCCCCGCCCCGCACCGGCTGGGTGCAACGGGGGCGCGGCGCGGCCGCCTCGCCGGGTGTGCCGCGTCAAACGCCGCTGCTCCCGGCCGCGCCGAACGGCTTGTCCCTCAGCCATGGTAGCGGCAGCGACCTGCTCGCCACCTGGTCCGCACCATCGGCCGATGCCACGCATGGCGCAGCGACGTCGTACAATCTCCGTTTCGGCCCCAGCGGCGCCGGGATCTGGACGGGCGTGGTGGGCGTGACCAGCCCCTACACACTCTCGGGCCTTACCGCCGGTGCGGCGTACGATGTGCAAATTCAAAGCGGCAACTCAACCGGACCCGGTCCGTGGTCGGCCACCACGACGCTGTCCGCCACCGCATCGGGTCCTTTCGCACCCAATGCGCCGACCATCGCGAGCCTGGCCGCATCGGCAGACGGGACGAACAGCAAGTTACGGGTCGCTTGGACGGCGCCAGCCGTCGATGGAACCCACGGCGCCGCCACGGCCTACAACCTGCGCTTCAGCCCAACGGGCACTGGGACCTGGACCACGGTGACGGGCGTCACCAGCCCGTACCCGATCGCCGGCCTGTCGGGTGCCGCCGGAATCGACGTTCAGGTCCAGGGCACAAACGCCGCCGCGAGCCCCGGGGCTTGGTCGGCCACCTCCACCGGCACGACATGGGGCGCCACGGTCGCGCCAGGCGGTTGGGTCCCCGCGACCAGCCAAACCCACGGCGCCAGCGTTGCCCCAAATGGCGGGGCTCAGCTTGTGGCGGTCGCCGCACCCACCACGGTTACTGGCGCCGCCTTCGCGTGGTCGGCTTCGAACGCCACGGTCCCGACGTCGGGCCTGATCTCGGCCACCGGCGACGGACAGGCCAACGGTTGGGGCCAATGGTTCAACGCACCGGCGACGGCTGGCACCTATTACCTATGGCTGCTGGCGCAAGGGACCGGCGGCGTCACCACCGGCGCCCTGGTCACGGGCCCGATCACGGTTACGTAGCCGTCCACCCACCATCCACCGCATACGCCGCGCCGGTTACGTAGCTGGCGCGGTCGCTGCATAGCCAGACGACCATTTCGGCGATTTCCTCTGGCCTGCCCACACGGCCGAGCGGGGTGCGGCCGGCGATTTGGTCCTCGCGCGCTTCCAGAGTTTTCGCGGTCATGCGGGTGCGGATGAAGCCGGGGCAGACCGCGTTCACCCTGATGCCGACGTCGGCGTATTCCATCGCCGCGGTCTTGGTCAGGCCGATTACCCCGTGCTTGGCAGCGACATAGGCGGTTGCGTTCTTCAAACCGACCAACCCGGCGATGGAGGCGGTGTTCACGATCGCTCCGCCACCCTGCGCCTGCATCGCCGGAATCTCGTATTTCAGGCAAAGCCAGACGCTTTTCAGGTTCACCGCGATCATTCGGTCGAACGATTCCTCGGACCAGTCGCTGGTGAACATGCCCGCGGCATCGACCTGATGCGGCGCGATGCCCGCGTTGTTGAAGGCACAATCCAGCCGGCCGTACGCCGCGACGGCCGCATCGATCATGGCTTTCACCCGTGCCGAATCCGTCACATCGCCGGACAGCGAAATCGCCTGTCCGCCGCTTTGGTTGATCAGCGCGACGGTGGCGCCGCCCGCCTCCGCCTCATAATCGGCAACCGCCACCCGCGCACCCTCCCGCGCCATCGCCATCGCCGCTGCTCGGCCGATGCCATTGCCACCGCCAGTGACCAACGCGGTTTTGCCGTTCAATATGCCTGTCATGACGTCCCCCTGTTCCGATGCCTGGGTATCGCAGCATACTGTGCGCACCATGACCACCGAAGCACCGACGATCCCCGTGTCCTGGGGCCAACTGGCCGAGGTGGCAGCGGTGCTGGCGCCGGTCGCCGAGACGATTGCGGTGGAACGATCCGCCCTGATGGCGGTGAACACCCGCCTGTGGGAGATCGAGGATGCCATCCGGGAGAAGGAAGCCGCGCAAGATTTCGGCGACACATTCGTCTAGCGCGGCCGGATCAAGGCAGCGATCAATCGCGTCCTGCGATCGGATTGGTGGAAGAGAAGCAATATTCACGGTATTAATCGGCCATGGACACACTCGATATCGCTGAAAACCTCCGCCGCATCCGGGATCGCATTGCCAAAGCGGCGATTGCTGCCGGGCGCAAGCCGGACGCTGTGACGCTGGTCGCGGTATCTAAAACAAAACCGGTGGAAGCCGTGCTGGCCGCGATGGCGGCGGGACAGGCGGTGTTTGGCGAAAACCGGGTGCAGGAAGCGGAAGGAAAATTCCCACCGCTACGGGCCTCCCATCGGTTCGATCTGCACCTCATCGGCGGCTTGCAAACCAACAAGGCCCGCGACGCCGTGCGCCTGGCCGATGTCATCGAAACGCTCGACCGTCCCAAGCTGGCCGACGCCATCGCCGCGGCGATGGAAAAGGAAGGCCGCCGGCCCAGGCTGCTGATCGAGGTCAATACGGGGTCGGAGGCGCAAAAATCCGGGGTGCCGCGCGACGACGCGGATGGTTTCATTGCCGACTGCAAAGGTCGGTTCGGCGATTTGCTGGTCGGGCTGATGTGCGTGCCGCCGCACGATGAGAATCCTCGGCCGCATTTCGAATGGCTCGCGGATCGCGCCGCGAAACATGGGTTGGCGACGCTATCGATGGGTATGTCGGCGGATTTTGAGATCGCGGTCGCCGCCGGAGCAACGTGGGTCCGGGTCGGCAGCGCGATTTTCGGGTCGCGGTAGTCCCCGGGACACGCCCGGGGATGACGCTCCGAGGAATTAACGAACGATCGGTGCGAAGGGCACGTCGTTCATCAGGTTGTTGCGCTGTGCGATCAGGTAGCCGGCTTCGGCCCCCTTTTGCATGAACACGTGCCATTCGGGATCTGCCTGCATCGCGGCCCGTTTCGCCGCGCGGTCGGCGGCATCCTTGTAGACCCAAATGTGGATGTAGGTGTTCACTTCGCCGGACTCGGTGATCAGGTAGGCGAGCGGTTCGCCGAGGTGACGCTTCTGGGCTTTCAGGCCGTACTCCTGATACAGCGCCATCTGCTTGGCCATGGTACCGGGCTTCACGGTGTAGGTGCGGTGGTCGACGAGCATTTTGGATCTCCCTAAATTGGCGCCGCGGTTCGGCGATCGGCTTAGGAAAGCACAGATCGGCGCAAATGCCGAACCACGATGGCGGCCAGGGCCTCACACCCCACCCGATCGTCGCTGTCGAAGCGGTTTAAATCGGGGCTGTCCAAATCCAGCACGCCGAGCAACCGATCCCCGTCCAGCAGGGGAATAACCAGTTCCGAACGCGATGCGGAATCGCACGCGATATGGCCCGGAAATGCCGCCACATCCGCGACCACGACAGACCGTCGCTCCAGGGCGGCCGTGCCGCAGACGCCCTTACCCAGGGGGATACGGACGCAGGCAGGCTTTCCCTGGAATGGTCCAAGGACGAGCTCGTCGCCATGCAGGAAATAGAAGCCAGCCCAATTAAGCGCTGGCAGACTGTGGTAGATCGCGGCCGCCGCGTTCGCGGCGTTGGCCGTACGATCGGGCTCCCCGGCGAGGAGCGCCGCGAGCTCCTCCGCGAGGTCGGCATACAAAGCCGATTTATCTTTCGCCGCCCAAAGGTCCGAGGACCATGGAGCCGCGTGTGTGGCGTCGTGCATCGTTTATCGCGCGGCGCGTCCGGCCTTTTTCTTCCCACCGGCATCGGCCGCGGGTTTCGCCTTCGCCGCATCCTTCATGATGCCACGCAAGTCACGAATGAACGCCGTGCCCTTCGGCGTGCGCTGCACGAGGACGCTGCGTCGATCGGCCGGATCGGTCTTGCGGCGGACCAGATCGAATTCCGCCAACCGGTCAAGCGCCCGCGTGATCGCGGGTTTGGAAACGTCCAACGTCGCCGCCAGACCGCGCACGGTTTGTGCTTCGGATTCGAGGTAGCACGTCAACAGAACTGCGAGTTGACGGGCGGAAAGATCGGGGCCATCGCGGCGCACCAGCGCAACCACGGTGCCGCGCAGGGTCCCAACCAGGCTTTCGGTATCGTCACTGCCACTCATTTTACTTGGACCTTTCAAGTTGGACCGGCACCGTGCTCGGAGCCGGCGAACCGGGTTTCGGATTCTCCCCCTTTTGCGAACGCTGTCACGGAACGAACGCGCATTCAAGTTAATTCGGGTCCATGCCGAAAAATCCGTAACAAAGACGCGATATCCCCGGCACGATCCGATGCGGCACGAATTCAGTCGGATCGAGACACGGTCTCAATCTCGATTTTCGCATAATACCGACCGGCATGACGATGAAACACCGGACAATGAGTCAGTGGTTTCGTCAGTCGATATAACAGCCTAGTTGTAAAGCTTCAGGTTAAGTTGTATCCGCGATTGCATCTGTCTGGCTCTTCGGCTGCTCTGCGACAAACACATCAGATCGCGACCCGTACCCCCAGCTCGACCACGCGGTCGCTGGGGATACGGAAGAACTCGGTGGCTGGGACGGCGTTCCGAGCCATGACCAGGAAGAGCCACAGGCGCCACCAGGGCATCTTCGGCGCCATCGCGGGGACAAGCACCTCGCGCCCCAGGAAATAGCTGGCCTGCATCGGGTCGAAGGCGATGGTGCTGCCCAGCTCCTCCAGTTCCCGCGGAATGTTGGGGCTTTCCATGAAGCCATAGCGCAGCACCACCCGGTGCACGCCCGGCGTCAGTTCGGATACCGCCGCGCGTCGTTCCTGTGCGATCTCGGGCACGTCGTCATTCTGTACCGTGACGAACAACACGCGCTCGTGGAGTACTTTATTGTGCTTGAGGTTATGCAGCAGCGAGGTCGGTACATAATCCGGATTGCCGGTCAGGAAGATCGCCAGGCCCGGTACTCGCACGGTGCGGGACTGCGGCAGGCGCGCCAGGAAGGGTGCCAGCGGCATGCTGTCCTGCTGCCAGCGTGCCAGCATCAGATCGCGCCCGCGCTTCCACGATGTCATCATCGCCGTCAAGAACGCGCCCAGCGCCAACGGCACCCAGCCGCCCTCGACCACCTTCAGGGTGTTGGCCGAAAAGAACAAACCGTCGATGATGAAAAAGCTGCCGAACACGCCCACGGTGGCCAGCCGCGACCAATGGAACTGCCGGCGAAACACCACCATCGCCAGAACGGCGGTGCAGATGAAGGTGCCGGTGACCGCGATGCCGTAAGCGGCGGCGAGGTTGTCGGATGTCTTGAACGCCATCACCAGGATGACGACGCCTACCATCAGCGCGGCGTTCACCTGGGGTACGTAGATCTGCCCTTCCTCGGTCGTGGAGGTATGGCGCACGGTCATGCGCGGCAGGAAGCCCAGCTGCATGCACTGCCGGGTCATGGAGTAGGCGCCGGAAATGACGGCTTGGCTGGCGATCACGGTTGCCACCGTCGCCAGCGCGACCATGGGGAAACGGGTCCAAGCCGGACCCAGCAGGAAGAATGGGTTTGCCACCGCGCCGGGATCGTGCAGCACCAGCGCGCCCTGGCCGAAATAATTCAGCACCAGACACGGCAGCACGAAGCCGGTCCAGGCGTAACGGATGGGTTTGGCCCCGAAGTGCCCCATATCGGCATACAGCGCCTCGGCCCCCGTCACGCAGAGCACCACGGCGCCCAGCACGACAAAGGCCAGACCTTTGTACTGAACGCAGAGTGCGAAGGCGTAGGTGGGGGAAATCGCCATCAGCACGAAGGGATGTTGAACGATCTCGATCAGGCCCAGCGCGCCAATGATCAAGAACCACACCATCATGATCGGACCGAAAACCCGTCCGACCGAATGCGTGCCGCGATATTGCATCGCGAACAGCAACACGATGATCGCGATACTGACGGGTATCACCACCTCTTTGAGGCCGGGGGCCGACACCTCCAGCCCCTCCACCGCCGATAACACCGAGATCGCCGGCGTGATGATGCCGTCGCCAAAGAACAGGCAGGCGCCCGCGATGCCGATCAGCGACAGCGTTTTGCGCATCGCGGCGCCGGACGACACACGAAGTGCCAGCGCCATGAGTGACAGGATGCCGCCTTCGCCGCGGTTGTCGGCGCGCATCACCAGCATCACGTATTTGATCGTGACGATGAGAATTAGGGACCAGAAGATCAGCGACAGAACGCCCATCACTTCCACGTTCGTGATGGGCAGGTCCTTGAACAGCTCCAGGCTCGCCTTGAAGGCGTAGAGCGGACTGGTTCCGATGTCGCCGTAGACGACACCCAGAACCCCCAACAGCATGCCTGCGGAAACTTTGGCTTTGCCAGCTGGGCTGGCCTGCGGGGCGTCGGTCACGGGCGCACCCGAACGTCGAACCCCGAAGCGGCGTCAGCCATGCGATCTCCTGTAAATGCGGCAACCTTGTGGCAAGGCGGCGGACGCATACGCCGCTCGCCCGCTGGGGGCAATATGGGGAGACCGGGATGGATTCAGGCGGCGTCCTCGCGGCGGTCGCGGACCTTCACATAGGCCAGCTTGGCATGCTCGTCGCAGTATGGTTTGCCGGGTTCCGACCGGTCGTCGCAAAACCGGAAGGTCTTGGTGCCGGGTTCGCCAATCGGCCAGCAGCAGGTCACGATGCGTCCATACGGTCGCGGTGCGACAGCCTGCGGTCGGGGTGCGACAGCCTGCGGTCGGGGCGGGGCGACCAATACCGGACGTGGCGGGACAACCTTCGCCTGAACGGGCACCGGTGGCGGCGCCACGGCAACCGTCGCGACGATGACGTGCGCGGTGTCCATGGCCACGGGGCCACCCGAACTTGCCAACGGCGGCAGGGTCGGCCCTTCCACCCGGCGCGGCGCCGCGCGACGTTCCGCCGATGGCTCACTGCCTTCGCGGCGAATGGGCGAGGGGCGGGCGGGAAGATCGAGGCGGTGCGCTTTGCCGACGATCGCGTTCTTGGAAACACCAAGGCGGCGGCCGATCTCGGCTGTTGAGTGTCCTTCCGCCCAAAGCTCCCTGAGACGGCCGATGACTTCCTCGTTCCACTCCATCTTGTGGGTCCCCCTGCTAGTTTAACCACAAGATACGGTATAGACCTCGCCGTGGGGGTCAACAGCGAATCGAACGTAGAGTACAAAAAGTTGTGGGTAACTTTTCGCCGAACCACAAGCCCTAGAGGATGAGGCCTTTGCGCAGCAGCCCGTGGACGCCCTTTTCACCATTCACCGTCTGGGTGACGTGGAAGTCCACCGCGAGGGAGCAGAACTGGTAGGCTTGTTCCCGCGTCAAGTTGGTGCGGCTGGTAATGAAGGCGATCATCTGGCGCAGCGCCTGCTTCATCGCCTGATCCAGATCTTCGTTCATGCCCATGCTAATATAGTGGGTCGGGGTTTCCGCCCGAGGGTAGCTTAGGCCGGCGGATTTGTGCAGCGTGAAGGTGAAGGTGCCGGTCAGGCAGATCTCCAGCGCGTTGATGCAGACCTCCCCATCGCCCTGCACCCCGTGCCCGTCGCCGGCCGAGAACAACGCCCCTTCGGCCCAGACGGGCAGGAACAGGGTGGAGCCCTGCGTCAGCTCCTTATTATCGAGGTTACCGCCATGCTCCCGCGGCTGGATGGTCGAGATCGTGCCGTAGCTCGGCGGTGGGGCAACGCCCATGACCCCGAAGAACGGCGCGAGCGTCAGTTCCGTGCCCCAGGGCAGCTTGCACACGCCGCGTTGGCGGTCGACCGGAATGTGCGAAAGGTATTTTTCGGGAAAATCTTCCGGCAGGGTCCCGACCAACGGCCGAAAGCCGCAATAGCCCCAGTCGCAGCCGACCTCGATCTTGTCGATGCTAACTTCGAGCATGTCGCCGGGCATGGCACCCGCGATGGCGACCGGCCCGGTCAGGATGTGACCGGGGCCGCGTGGCGGATTGGACGCATGAATCGCCGCCAGCGCCGGGGGCACGGTCAGGCCGGCCCCCGCTGGCGGCATGACCTCCGGCCCGCCGGAGACACACTCCAGCACCACCGTGTCACCGGAGTTCACCGTGATCAGCGGCGGAAAGGCGGCATCGAACATGCCCCAACGGATGGTCTCGGGTGTCGAGGCAATGCGATGCGTGGCCATATTCGGCCTCCGTGCTTAGCGCGTGGTGGTGGTGGTCGTGGTCTCGCGAGGCGTATTGGCCGGGTGCGCGCCAGGCAGGGTGCCAGCCGGCTTGTCGGCGCTGGCTTCCATCGAAGCGTCGTCCGGCTCTGCCATGTTCTTCTTGAAGGATTTGATGCCCTTCGCGAAGTCGCCCATCAGGCTGCTGACCTTGCCGCCGCCGAACAGCAGCAGGACGACCACCAGCACCAACGCCCAGTGCCATATGCTTAAACCGCCCATAAATCCTCCATACCGGATTGGCGGCGAACATGCTCACCCATCCGTGCGGCGCACTCTATAGGCCTACGCGCGGGGGCTGCCAACGGATTGTACGGATCAGATCGCGCCGATGTCCCGCAACCGCGCCATCTCGACGTCATCCAACCCCAGCATGCACCGGTAAATCTCGTCGTTATGCGCCCCCAGCGCTTCCCCAAGCCAATGAACGGCGCCGGGGGTTTCGCTCAAGCGGGGGACGAGATTAGGGACCGCCAGTTCGCCCACACGTGGGTCCTGCACCCGTAAAATATTGCCGCGGGCGGCGTAGTGGGGGTCCTCGAAGATTTCGTCGATCGCGTAGACCGGGCCGCACGGCACCTGGTTGGTTTCGCAGACTTGCATCAAATCGGTGCGGTCATAGGTCGCGGTCCACGCTGCGACCGTTTCATCGACCTTTTCCCGATCGCGTTCCCGATGCGCCAGCGGACCCCAGCTTTCCAAACCAGCCAGATCGGGTCGCCCCATCGCCTCGGCAAGTCGGGAAAAGATCTTGTCGTTGGTGCAGGCGATGGCAATCCAGCGGCCGTCTTTTGTGGGGTAATGGCTGTGCGGCACCACGTTCACCGTGCCCGGACCCATGCGCTGGCGCACGAATCCTTTGTGCTGAAACGCCGGAGCCAACTCGTCCAGGATGCGGAAAATCGGCTCGTAAAGCCCGATATCCACCATTTGCCCGCGCCCGGTTTTCTCGCGCGCCTGCATGGCCAGCAAGGTGCCCATCGCGCCGTAGATGCCTGCCATATAGTCGGGGATGGTCGCCGAGCCCGGTGTGACCGGGGCGCGATCCGGGTACCCCGCCAGGAATGACAGGCCACCGAACGCATTGCCGATGCGGCCGAAGCCTGGGCGGTCCTTGTACGGACCCGTCTGCCCATAGCCGGAGATGCGGACCATGATCAGGCGTGGATTGACCGCCGAAAGAATGTCCCAGCCGAGGCCCCATTTCTCCAGCGTGCCAGGCTGAAAATTCTCGATCAGCACGTCGGATTTTTCGACCAGGCGCTTCAGCAGCGCCACGCCATCGGGTTTGCGCAAATCCAGTGTGATGCACTTCTTGTTGCGCGATTCAGACAGCCACGGCAGCGAATCGCCGCACTCGGTCATGGTCCCGAACCGGCGCGTGGCATCGCCGACGCCGGGCAACTCGACCTTGATGACCTCGGCGCCGAACTCACCTAACTGAGTGGCGCAAAACGGCCCCGCCAGGAACGTTGCGATATCGAGCACGCGGCATCCTTGCAGCGCCTGAACGTCGATCATTGAATGCCTCCGCGTGCCAGCACCTGCCGAGCACGTTGCACGATGGGATAATCGATGAACTGGCCATCGAGCTGGATCGACGCCAGGCCCTGTTTTTCCGCCTCGTCGAAGGCCGCGATCACCCGGCGGGCTTTCGCGACGGTCGCATCGTCCGGGGTGAACGCGGCGTTGGTGACCGCAACCTGATCGGGGTGAATGCACATCTTGCCCTGGAAGCCGAGCGCGGCCGCGCGTTGCGCCGACAGCGCGAAGCCTTCGGTATCCCGCAGATCCGCCCACACCGTATCCAGCGGTGAATCCATCCCCGCCGCTCGGCAGGCCACCACACAGGCAGCGCGATGCGGCGACAATTCCGATTCATCCCGTGACCAGATCATACCGAGGTCGAGCGTAAAATCCCCTGCCCCGAACGCGACCGTGCGTGCCCGCGTGCCGGCACCGCAGATCGACGACAGAGCCTGAATGCCCTTCGCCGTTTCGATGATCGGTATCAGATCGATACCGCCTTGTTTCAGCCCGCGTTCCCGCTCCAGCGAGCCGATGACCCAGTCGGCGGATTTCAATTCATCGGCGCTTTCGGTTTTTGGCAGGACGATGCCGTCCAGACCCGCATGCACGACTGCGGCCAAATCGGCAAAGCACCACTCGGTGGAAAGCGCGTTCACCCGCACATAAAGCTTGCCGTGGCGGGGCGCTTTATAGGTCGCCACCACCAGCGCGCGCGTCGCGGTTTTTTCGCTGATGGCAACGGCGTCTTCCAGATCGAGGATGACTCCGTCGGCCGGTAAGGTCAGTGCCTTTTCGACACGCCTTGCATGGTTGCCCGGTGCGAACAGGAGGCTTCTCATTGTGTGGCCTTCCGAGCGATGTGGTAGTCGCGGGCGCGGGGGATGTGGAGGCCGAGGTTTTCTCGGAGCGTGGTGCCGCGATAATCCTTCTGGAACAACCCGCGCCGTTGCAGTTCCGGCACCAGTAGACGTACGACGTCTTCGTACGAACCCGGCATGTGCGTCGCGGCCAACACGAAACCGTCGCAGGCGGGGGCGACGAACCATTCTTCCATCTGATCGGCGACCTGCCTGGGGGTGCCGCAGAACATTTTGTGTTCTTTCACGGTGCCGCGGCCGGAGATTTCGACGAAATCGCGCACGGTGGGGTTTTTGTGGCCGGAGTGCTGGATCACGCGTTCCCGGAAGCCGTGCCAGCTGAAGCCGGCGAGCTCTTCGTCGCTGAATGGCTCGTCGTAGCCTTTCGCGCCGAAATCGTAGTTCAGAACCTCGGAGATCAAGACCAGCGCGTCGACCGGGCGCGCGGTCGCTTCGACGATGGCGCGTTTTTCTTGCGCGGCTGCCTCGGATTCCGCGACGCAGACGTAACAGGCCGGCGCCATATGCACGGACGCGGGATCGCGGCCGCCGGCGGCGACTTGTTCCTTAAAGGCCTTGTAAGCAATCTTGCCGGCTTCGAGGTTGTGATGGATGACGAACACCAGCTCTGCCCATTTCGCCGCGAAGGCCTGCCCGCGGCCGGACTGCCCAGCCTGAATCAGCACCGGATGCCCCTGCGGCGAACGCGGCACGCTGAACGGCCCTCGCGACTTGAAATATTTTCCAGCATGATCGAGCCGATGAACCATCGAGCCGTCTGCGAAACGTCCAGACTCTTTGTCCAGGATGAGAGTATCATCGTCCCAGGTATTCCAGTGGCCCATCACCACGTCCATGAATTCTTCGGCGCGATCATAGCGCGCGTCGTGCTCCATGTGTTCGGCGTGGCCGAAATTCGCGGCCTCGGCGCTGTTCAGCGAGGTCACGATGTTCCAGGCAACGCGGCCCTTCAGCATCAGATCCATCGTCGCGAATACGCGGGCGACGTGATACGGCTCATAATACGTGGTTGAGTATGTCGTCCCCAGGCCCAGCTTCGACGTCGCCATGCCCATCGCCATCAGCAATGTCGACGGGTCCATTTTCACTGCGCGCACGCCGGCGTTGATCGCTTCCAGATGGTTGCCGGTGTAAAGATCGGGCAGCGCCAAGCGGTCGTCGAAAAACGCCATCTGGATCTTGCCGTCTTCCAGAATGCGTGCGATACGCTGGTAGTATTCCGGCGTCATGAAATCCATCATGGTCGATGGATGCCGCCACGATCCCGGCAGGTTGGAACAGTTTTGCGCCTGTAAGAAGGCGACAAGGGTCATCATGCGATTCATGGCAAAACCTCAGATCGGTAAATCGACATCCAGCAGCGGGGCATGCTGCTGGCAACCGTAGACATCCGTATCCCCAAATTCACCGGCCGGAACCAGGCGCGGGAACGTCGCCTTGAACGCCAAGGCGGCGTCGTAGGGGGTGAACAGCACGTGCTCTGCTGGCACATTATACAATCGGGCAAAAAGCTCAGGGCATAAAACGCCGCTCGCTTTCACCTTTCCATACGTGGAAGAATCGTCGAACACCACGTCGATGGTCAGTTCGAACGGCCCGGCATTCTTGCTTTTGCAGACGCGGGCGGCATCGCGGATCAGGGTCATTTTTCTACATCATCTCGTATTCGATGGGGAACATCTCGCGGGGGTCGGCGACATCGGCGACGTGGTAGACGCTGAAGCGGTAGACCGGCCCGACCTCGATATCGGACGGTGAGAACGGAAAGGCCATGTTGCCTTCGCGGCACAAGCGTCCGGGGAAATCGGTGTGCAGCATGTTGGCCCGAGCGACACCCAACACAGCGCTGGCCATTTCCTGGGATTGTTGGCCCACAACCTCGATCACGAACCCGACCTCGTGCGGGACAGCGTTACGGACGGGTTCGCGTTCGGCCATCACGCCATCGCGGCCGTAGACACGAAAGCCCAGCTTATAGGTATCCGGAGAGGCGCCGAACGCGGCGGCCTTCACTGCGACCTCCGACCGCACGGACGCCAAGAACGAATCCAACCGCCCGATCAGCAGAGGGTCGCGCGTCCCGGCGATGCACATGGCGCGATAACCCGCCAGTTCCACTCCCTCCAACTTCACCGTGTATTGCGGCGCCGGCGTCCATTTCATGCCTGAAATCCGCACGGCGCGATCGCTGACCGCATCGAACCGGCAATCGGAAGTATCCAGCATCCCGCCGGGCTCGATGTGATGGATCGGGCTGGCGTTTTCGTGCAGCGAATGGTTTGCGATCGACAGCGGCGTGCAACGGCGGATCGGATTGCACGGCTCGCATTCCATGTGATCCTCGCGCACGGTCACGAACAGCGAATCATGCCCCTTGGGAATCGATGGCGTGGCGCCGCATTCCAGCATTTTCCCCGCGTACCAGGCCGGTGCCGGCGGCAGCTGCGCCCGTATGCACATCGCCGCCCAGGGCGCGGGGTCCGAACTGCGGCCGGCCAGCACGACCTGGGCGCCGTTGTCCAACGCCTCGATAAACGGTTCCGGCCCCATCATCCCGACAATGCGGGTGGACCGGTCCACCACGGCGTCGGTCAGCTCCGGCTGATGCGCCAGCGGGTGAATACCGCCGGCTGCGATGCGGCGTTTGATCTCCGCCGGGCTTTGCTCCGCGTGAATCAGCGCCATCTTGAAGTGCAGCCCATCCTCGCGCGCGATCTCCCGCGCCATATCGGCGACCAGGTTCAAATGGGGTTCGCCGCCCGCGCCGCCGCAGGTGCCGATCACCATCGGAATGCCCGCCTCGATCGCCGCGTGCAGCATCAGCCGCAAATCCCGCCGGATCGAAATGGGGGAGCAGAACGGCTTCCCCACCCCCAAATAATGCGGCCCAGGATCGGAGCTGCCGCCGTCCACCCCGATCATGTCCGGCTTGCGCGCCATGCCGGCTTTCAGGGATGCCTCGGGGAACCCGTAACCCAGGATGGCGCTGGTCGAGAGCAGGCGGATTTCCTTGGCGGACATGGTTGGACGGTCTCCGGACGCTGTTGAGATACCACTACAACGTCCCGCCCGACCGGTCTAACCTGCGGTCGATACCGGGAGGAAATCCATGATCTCGTGCTTCTGCTGCCAACCGGGCAGCCTCGGCCGTCGCGCCCTTTTGGCGAGCGCTGTAGCGTTCGCGGCCATACCGGCGCGCGCCGAAACAACCCCCGCATCGGGCGGCTCCGTTGACCCCGCGGTGATCGAGGACCTCGTTGCCGGCGACCGATAGGCTGATCCGCAATGCCGCTTTGGGCAAAGCTTTGGCAACCAAGCTGGGACAGCACTCCATCATACTGATGCGCGGCCACGGTTCCGTCGCCGCCACCAAAACGAACGAGGCACGGGTCGGACGCCCGTGGGAGCTGTGGAAGCGCCGTGCCATGGCGAAATAGCTCAGCCCAAACAAGCCGCGTTCAGCATCCCCAGCACCACCGAGACCGACGCCAGAAAGATCCCCTCGGCCATGTCGCCCTTCACCAGGGCGGCACTGGCGTCGCGGCGCAGCAAGCGCATCGCGGCAAAGCACAACAACTGCACCACCAGCGCCACCGCAGCCGTTACGACCATATCGGCCAGCCCCCCGCTGTGGTTGATCGCCGACGCCAACGGCAGCGCGAACCCGATCATCGCCCCGCCTAACGCCAGCGCCGTGGCGCTGTTGCCGGAACGGATCAGCTCCCATTCCTTGATCTGGGTCGCGAGCGTGTAAGCGGCCAGAAATGCCGCGAACAACAGGACCGCCGTACCGAAATAGCTCAAAAACAGCAGTATGGCGTTGGGATCGCTCATGGCGGGCTCCGGAAGTAATGCGGGACGAAGCGGCTGGTGTCGCGGGTGATGGGGGTCGAGTCCTCACGGATGCCGATGCCGTGCGATTTGCCGGCGACGATCCAGGCACCGATCACCGGGTAGTTGCCACCGATTTTCGGCAATGGCCACCAGAGTTGGTGGACATATCCCTCCGAACCGTACGGCCCTTCGGTCTTGATGCCGGGGGCGTCGATGTTGGCACCCTCCCGCCCGAACAACGGCTTGGCGATTTCCAGCTGGCCGGTGCGGTTGGGTTCGCGGAACGCGGGCAGCAGGTTGGGGTGATTGGGAAACAGCTCCCACAACAACGCCAGGATGCCCTTGCTGGACAGCAGCAACCGCCACGCCGGCTCGATCCATTGGGTCGCCGCACTGGCGACGTTGCGGCCGAATTCGTCCCGCAACAGGAACTCCCACGGGTAGAGTTTGAACATGGCGCGTATCTCGGTCCGGTTCATGTCGACAAACCGGCGCCCATCCCAGCCGATTTCGTCGATGAACAGAAACGGCGCGTCCAGCCCCGCCTGCATCGCCGTGTCGCGGAGGTAGTCGGTGTTACCCTTATCCTCCGCCGTGTCGCGCATGCAGGTGAAATGCACCTGTTTCGGCAGCCGCAGGCTGCCCCAGGCAGCGATCAGTGCTTCATGGATGGAGTTGAACTGGTCCGCGTCGGGATAGGCGCATTTCAGCCACTCCCACTGGACCACGCTGCTTTCGAACAGCGATGTCGGGGTGTCGGCGTTGTATTCCAAAAGCTTGGGCGGGCCCGTCCCGTCCCAGCACAAATCCATGCGGCCGTACAGGCTGGGTTCCCGCCGTTCCCAGGATCGCACCAGGATTGGCCACGCGCCTTCGGGGATGCCCAGCTCGACGCGCTTGTTGAACCGAACCGCATGATCCGCCGCCAGTTGGGTCAACCGTTCCAGCTCAGTCACGGCATCGTCGAGAACGTCCACCTCGGCAGCGGTAAATTCCCAACAAGCCGTTTCGTCCCAATAGGGCTCTCCCGCGATTTCAGCATACGAAAAGCCGAGGTCGCGCGCGCGATCGCGCCAATCGTGCCGGGGCGGGATGCTATGGCGCCGCATACCGGTCAGGAGCCCGCGTGGTGGGCGGAACCGGACGATCCGAAACCGCTGCGAGCGACAGACGAAGACGAATGGGTGCCGCTGATGCTCTTGCCGGTGGAACTGGTGTAGCTATGGAAAAACCAGTAGCTGCTACCCGAGCGGCCGTAGGAATTCGAACAGGCGATCGGTTCGCCCGTCGCCGGGTCCTGACAGCGTTTGGTGTTGTTCACGGCCATGGCCGTGGCGCCGCCGCCGAGCAAGACCAGAGAGATGGCTATGGCTGTTCGCATAATCGCGATTTGTCCATGTTGCTGGGGATGCTGTCAAATGTTCTGATATCGATATAAAAATCCATCTCCGACGAGTGGACGTCGCGATGTTAGCCCGACATTGTTCCACTGCCATATGCAGGCGCACAGAGATTATGGGTTTGCGGCGTTGTTCCATTACGCCCGATCGTGCTCCGCGAAGAATGCGGTCAAATGTCCCAGCAACACATCCGGCTGCTCCTCCGGCATCCAATGGCCGCAATCTTCGACGATCCCGCCGCGTACGTCGGTGGCGAGGCGCCGTAACGACTCAACCACCTCCATCCGCCGGCCCCAGGCGTTGTTGCCGCCCAATGCCAGCACGGGCATGGGGAGTTTGAAATCCTTCGCGATGGCTTCATTGTCGGCGATGTCGCGCGGGATGTTGCGGTAATAGGCGAAGCCCGCCCGCAACGCCCCGATCTGGCGGTAGGTGCGCAAATACTCGGCAATGTCCGCCTCCGGTATGACATTCGGATGGTGGCCGTAATTGCGGTAGAACCAGCCGAAATAGATGTCCTCCCGCCCGGCGACCAACGCCTCCGGCAGATCGTGGGTCTGGTGGAAGGCGTGGTGCCAGCGGCGTCCGCCCTGACTGATATTGGGGCTGCCATCGCCGGGGATCGTCACATCCAGGATGGTGAGCGTGCGAACGGACTCGGGGTGCGCCGCTGCGACGGCATAGGCCGTCGGGCCGCCCCAGTCGTGCCCGACCAAATGGAACGCATCGATGCCCAGATGGTCGTGCACCAGCCGCCAAATATCGTTGCCAATTGTCTTCTTGTCGTAGCCCTCCGCTGGGCGGGAGGAATCACCCAGGCCGCGCAAATCCGGTGCGATGACCCGATACCGTTGCGCGAGTTCCGGCATGACATGCCGCCACTCGTACCAGGTCTGCGGCCAACCATGCAGCAGTACGACGGGGAATCCCGCCCCAGCGGTGACGTAGTGCAGGCGGACGTCGCCCAGATCGGCGTGGTGGTGGATCATCGGTATCCTCAGGGTCGGGGCGGCGATCATGGCCTGACCCATGACTTTTCGTCCACCGCCCAAACGCTTCATGACAGCCAAGCGGGCCGCTGATACACTCGCCGGTATGAAATATGCCCGATGTGCCAGCCGCACTGCATTCCTGACTCTGTCGTTGCTCGCGGTTTGTGCCGCTGGCAACCCGCCCCCTGGTAACGCGCCGCTTGGCGGATCGACCGCCCGGCTCGACTATCCCGCCGGCGCCTTCGGCCATTACCTCGCCGGCCGCTTCGCCGCGGCCCAGGCCGATCCCAGCACGGCCGCGAGAGAACTGGCCCGCGCGGTGGAACTGGATGCGAACGAACCGGCCCTGACCGAGCAGGCATTTGTGGCGGCCCTCGCGGCGGAGCAGCCGGAGGCGACCGCGCTCGCTCGGCTCATTCCGGACAATCAGATCGCCCAGCTTGTCCTGGCCGGCGAAGATATGCGGGCAGGCCGCTGGGATGCGGCGGAGAAAATCTACCACGCGCTGCCCCGGGAAGGTCTGACGCAACTGCTGCAACCGTTGTTGATCGCCTGGGCGCAGCAAGGCAGTGGAAAGACGGACGCGGCGCTGGAAACCCTGCGCCCGTTCGCCGAAAATCCGCGCTTCAGGGGTATCTTCGCCGAGCATGCTGCCATGATCGCCGACCTTGCGAACCGGCGCGCGGAGGCGACGCGGTACTATGAAATGGTGGCCGGCGGTGCTTCGGACACCAATCTACGCCTGGCCCAGGTTCTGGCCAGTTGGATGGCGCGTAACGGTCAGGCCGATCTCGCGCAACAACTCCTGACCGCGGTCGCGGACCGCTCCCCGGAAATCCGAATCGCGCTACCGGATTTGGTGACCCACCTGCGGGACCGGCCGGTCGATAGTGTTAACGATGGCGTTGCTGAGTCGTATGTCGCTCTCGCGGCAGCCTTGCGCGCAAACGATCAGAACGAGCTCTCGCTGCTGATGCTGCACCTCGCGTTTCGCGCCCGGTCAGACTTTTCCGCCGCGCGGCTTCTGGCGGAAGAAATCCACATCTCGGAAAAGCACTACGCCCTGGCATTGCAGGAAGTGGAGGCCATCCCGCAGCGCGATCCACTGATCGCCATGGCCCGGCTCCGGCGGGCGGCGCTGTTGGCGCAACTTGAGCATTCCGATCAGGCTATGGAACTGTTGCAATCCATGTTGACCGACTATCCCGATAGCGCGCTGCCGGATATCCAGCTGGGCGATGTCCTGCGCGTCAAACGCCGCTTCGGCGATGCTATCGCGGCCTACACCAAAGCCATCGGACGCATCGATATCCCGCAAAAATCCGATTGGGGGGTGTTCTACAATCGTGGCGTCGCCTTCGAGCGGGCCGGCAAATGGCCGTTGGCGGAAGCCGACCTTAAAATGGCGCTGCAACTGTTTCCTGGCCAACCCTTCGTGCTGAACTACCTCGGCTACACTTGGGCCGACATGGGCCGCAACCTGCCCGAGGCTCGGACCATGATCCAGGCCGCCGCGATCGCCCGCCGGAACGATGGCGCCGTGACCGACAGCCTGGGCTGGGTAATGTTCCGCATGGGCGACGTGGCCAGTGCCGTCAGCGCCTTGGAACGCGCGGTGGAACTGGAGCCCGAAGATCCGACCATCACCGACCATCTCGGAGACGTCTACTTCGCGGCGGGACGAAAGTTGGAGGCTCGCTACGAGTGGAAGCGCGCGCTGACCCTCAACCCAACACCTGAGGACGCGGTCAAGATCGAAACCAAACTGACAAACGGCCAACCCGCCCCGTGAGACTGTCGGAATCCGCCCCGGCGAAGATCAATCTTACGCTCCATGTCACCGGCAAGCGGGCGGATGGCTACCATCTGCTCGATAGTCTGGTGGTATTTGCCGGCATCGGCGACCGGCTGCATGCCGAACCAGCAGATGGACTTTCGCTGCGTGTGAACGGCCCCTTCGCGGCGGGCTTGGACGGCGAGAGCGACAACCTGGTATTGCGTGCCGCTCAGGCGCTGGCGGATGCGGCCGGAATCCCGCCGAACGCGGCGTTGGTGCTGGAGAAAAACCTGCCCGTGGCGTCCGGCATCGGTGGCGGATCCGCCGACGCGGCGGCGGCATTGCGCCTGCTGTCCCGCCTTTGGGCGGTCACCCTCGACCCCAGGGCCATGTTCGGACTGGCGGAACGCCTGGGCGCCGATGTGCCGGTGTGCCTGGCGGGTCAACCCACCCGCATGCGCGGTGTCGGTGAGCGGCTCGATCCCCCGCCAACGATGCCGGACTACGGCCTGGTGCTGGTCAATCCAGGCATAGCACTCAGCACCGCGGACGTGTTCCGCGCACGCCGGAGCGATTTTTCGCAGGAGGCCGATCTGCCCGCGGGATGGGACAGCGCAGCGTCGATGGCGGCCGAATTGCGCGGCCTGACCAACGATCTGCAAACGCCCGCGATCGCGTTACGCCCCGTGATCGGCGATGTTTTGGCAGCGCTAACCGCCCGCCCCGGCTGCCTGCTGGCGCGCATGAGCGGGTCCGGCGCCACCTGTTTCGGCCTGTTCCCGGACCCCGATCATGCGATGCGGGAAGCCGCTTTCCTGGCACGCGAGGGCTGGTGGATCTGGGGCGGCGGCATGGCAAGCGCATAACACGCTTGCCGCGAACGCCGGCCCGACCTATCAACGCGGCGCGCGATGGGGTGTCGCCAAGCGGTAAGGCAACGGATTTTGATTCCGTCATACGGAGGTTCGATCCCTCCCACCCCAGCCAATCCCTCAGACCGCCATGTAGCCGCCGTCGACGTTGTAGCACGCCCCGGTGACATACGACGCGCGGTCGCTGCTGAGCCAGACGACCATTTCGGCGATTTCCTCGGGCTTGCCCATGCGGCCAAACGGCGTGCTCGCCATGATCTCGGCGCCGCGCCGGCGCATCGTGTCGGCGGTCATGTTCGTTTCGATATAGCCGGGGCACACCGCGTTCACGCGGATGTTGTCGCCGGCATATTCCAGCGCCGCCGTCTTGGTGAGGCCGAGCACGCCGTGCTTGGCGGCGACGTAGGCGGAGGAGGTGCGCAGACCCACCAGCCCGGCGATCGAGCCGGTGTTGACGATCACCCCGCCGCCCTGGGCGATCATTTGCGGCAGCTCGTGCTTCATGCACAGCCACACGCCTTTCAGGTTCACGCCGATCATCCGGTCAAACGATTCGTCGGCCCATTCGTGCGTGCGCTTGCCCGAGGCATCGACCTGGAATCCGGCGATGCCCGCGTTGTTGAAGGCGCAATCGAGGCGCCCATAGGCCGCGACCACCGACGCGACCATCGCCTTGACTGTCGCGCTGTCGGTGACATCGCCGGTCAGGGTCATCGCCTGCCCACCGGCCGCGTTGACCAGCGCTACGGTTTCCTGCGCCGCTTGTTCATTGAAATCGGCGATCGCCAGCCGCGCACCTTCCCGCGCGAACGCCAGCGCCGTCGCTCGGCCGATGCCGCCGCCACCGCCAGTGATGAGGGCGGATTTTCCTTCGAGTATGCCGGACATGATGTTTCGTTCCTTATAAGGCCGCCAAGGTGAAACGGCCCCGAACTTTCGCCCAGGGCCGCGTCGAACGCCGATCCGGAGAAATTTACGGAATCAGCACCGTGCTCCCCGTCGTCTTGCGCGACTCCAGCGCGATATGCGCCTCGGCCGCGTCCTTCAACGCGTAGGTCTGGTTGACCTGGATCTTTACAGCGCCGCTCGCCACCACGCCGAACAGGCTGGCCGACACGGTGCGCAGATCCGCCGTTTTCGCGGTGTAGGTCGCTAGCGACGGCCGCGTCAGGAACAGGCTACCCTTCGCCGCCAGCACACCGATATCGAACGGCGGCACGGGACCGGAGGCATTGCCGTAGCAAACCATCATCCCCAACGGCGCCAGACAATCGAGCGACGTCGTGAACGTGTCCTTACCGATACTATCGTACACCACGGGAACCATGGCACCGCCGGTAATGCGCTTCACCTCGGCCACAAGGTTCGCGTATCCGACCACCGTGTGCTGCGCGCCGTTGGCCCGGGCCAGCTCGGCTTTCTCGTCGGAGGAAACGACGCCGATGACGGTGGCGCCGATGTGCTTCGCCCACTGGCACATGATCAGACCCACGCCGCCGGCCGCAGCATGCACCACGATGGTATCGCCCTTCTTCACGGGGCACGTGCGGTGCAGCAGGTACTGCGCGGTCATGCCTTGCAGCATCATCGACGCGCCGGTCTTGAAGTCGATCGCCGCCGGCAGTTTCACCAGCTTGTCGGCCGGGATCACCCGGTCGGTGGCATACCCGCCGAGCGAACCGGCATAGGCGACACGGTCGCCAGCCTGAAGGTCGGTGACTCCCGCACCCACCGCGGTCACCGTCCCCGCGCCTTCCTGCCCAATGATCAGCGGCATGTTCGGGGCCTTATAGAGACCGGTGCGGAAATACACGTCGATGTAGTTCAGGCCTACCGCTTCCTGCTTGATCAGCGCTTCTCCCGGGCCGGGCTCAGGGGTGGGGATGTCTTCCCACTTCATGACCTCGGGGCCGCCATTGGCGTGGATGCGGATGGCCTTCGACATGGTGTTCTCCGTGTAAAAAACGCCGCCCGACGGGCGACCCAAAAGGTTTTTCGTTAGAGCAAGGTGCCGGCGGCGCCTTCCAAAGCGAGCAGCCAGCGTTTGGTTTCCGCCCCATCGCCGCCGGAATAGCCCCCCAGGTGCGATCCCGCCACTACCCTGTGACAAGGAATGATCAGCGGTATGGGGTTCGATCCATTGGCCTGCCCGACGGATCGGGCGCTGCCCCCCGCCACCGCGGCAATCTCCCCGTATGTGCGGACAGCGCCATAGGGAATATCGATCAGTGCCTGCCAGACACGCTGGCGGTACGGAGTGCCGAACGCTGCCAGCTTCAGGTCGAATGTCTTGCGTTCACCGTCCAGATAAGCATGCAACTGTGCCTCGGCCTCCAACAGCAAAGGCGTGGACGACTGCTCCACCACCCAGCCCCAGTCTACCGAGACGATAGCCCCGTCCTCCTCGGACACGGTGATGTCGCCTACGGGTGTGTGCAAGGAGCGTTGGGGCACGGGCGCTAGGTTCCTGGCGGAAGTTGGGATGGCAGACCTGCGCGCGGCGCGAGTCAAGTCTCAAAGAAAATGCGAGCGCGTTAACTATTTGTTCATACCTCCCTGCCCATACTGCCGCGAACATCCTCATGCCATTGGTGGTGAGTACATGCGACTCGATATGATTCTGATGATGGGCGGGGCCTTCGCGATGGCGGGCACCATTCTGGGCTGGTTGACGCTCTGGCCCAGTTTCCGTCGCATGGCGCAGGATTTGCGCATGCGGGATTGGAACCTGGCGCATCTGCGGGCCGAGCACGCGGACCAGCAGTTGCTGTTTCAGGCGCTGGTGGAAGAGGGGCCGCAGATCGTCGTGCGCCTCGATGCGGTCGGCCAGCCGGTCTACGTATCGCCATCGTGCTTGGCGGTGCTGGGGTTCGCTCCAGCCGATATTCGGCAACGGACCGACCTCGATCTGATCCGCCCGACCGCCTCAACACGCCTCAGCGTGCGGCACCGGGAAGGCCATATGATGGCCTTGAGCACGCTGACACGGCCGTTATCCGATGGCCACGGCACAGCCTTGATACTGACCGACATCACCGAGCAGGCCAGAACCGAGGCGCTGCTGGCCGAAGCTCGGGGCAAACTGCGGCAGCGGACGTCGCGGGATTCGCTGACCGACCTTGCGAATCGCGACTGTTTCCTCGCCACCCTGGAACATGCCCTCACGGAACAGCAGGAGGTCGCGGTGCTGTTGCTCGATCTCGACCGCTTCCGGCCGGTCAACGATCAATATGGGCATGACACCGGCGACCGGCTGCTGCGAGAGGTCGCGGCCCGCCTGACGCTGACGATGGTGGGGGAACCGCTGGTAGCCCGCCTCGGCGACGACGATTTCGCCGTGCTCTTGCGCGTCCCCGACGGCGATTCCGCGATCGCGTCGCGAGCCCGCGATCTGATCCGCACACTCAGCGCGCCCATCCCGACAGGTTCGGTCACAGTCGATATCGGCGCCAGCATTGGCATCGCTGTCAGCCCACGCGATGGCATGTCCGCCATTGGGCTGCTGCGTGCCGCCGACATCGCCATGACCCATGCCAGGGCGGCTGGGGGCGACACGTACCGTTTCTTCGAAACCCGCATGGCCGATGCGCTTACCCGAGCCGACGAACTCCGTCGTGAATTGCGCGCCGCGATCGCCGCGGGCGACATCGTGCCTTACTTCCAGCCGCTGGTGCGGATAGACGACAATGCGATCATCGGGTTCGAGGTGCTGGCCCGCTGGCCGCATGCCGCGAAAGGGATGCTGTTACCCGCCGAGTTCCTGCCGCTGGTCGAAGAAAGCGGGCTGTCGGCCGCGATGTTCGAATCGATCCTGACTCGCGCCTGCCTGGCGGCGCTGGACTGGCCGCCAGAGATCAAACTCGCGGTCAACATGTCGCCCATCGAACTCCAGGACACCAACCTGCCGGACGCGGTGCGGGAGATTCTGGCGAACACCGGCTTCCCTGGCGACCGGCTGGAGGTCGAAATCACCGAAAACGCCCTGGTGCACGACGAGAAAATCGCGCGGCAGGTTCTGGATCGCCTGCGCCGGCTGGGACTGACCATCGCGCTGGACGATTTCGGCACCGGCTTCTCCAGCCTGTATCACCTGCGAGAGCTGCCATTCGACAAGGTGAAGATCGACAAGGCGTTCATGCGCAACCTCGACACCGATCCCGAGGCATCCCGCTACGTCGCCGCGATCATCGACTTCGGCCACGCACTCGGCCTGGACCTGACGGCGGAGGGGATCGAGACCCAAGCCACGCTGGATCGCCTCCGCGAGCTGGGATGCACGTATGGGCAGGGCTATTTGCTCGGCCGCCCCATGCCGGCAGAGGACGCGGACCGGCTCATGGCGGGCACCCGGCTAGGAGCACTGGCGGCGGATTAAAGGCTTTGTGCCGCCTTCAACACCTCGGCCGCGTGCCCCGTCACGCTGACCTTGCGCCACACTTTGGCGATCTTGCCGGTCTTGTCGATCAAGAACGTGCTGCGCTCCATACCCATGTACTTGCGGCCGTACATCGATTTCTCGACCCAGGTGCCGTACCGCTCCGCCACCGCCTTGCTCTCATCCGACGCCAGGGGAAAGGTCAGCCCGTATTTGGCCGCGAACTTGTCAATCGGTTTCATCTTGTCGGGCGACACGCCGATCGCATCCAGCCCGATATGTCCCAGCTGCGGCAGCGCCTCCTGGAACGCGCAGGCTTCCTTGGTGCAGCCGGGGGTATCGGCTTTGGGATAGAAATACAGAACGAAGGGTTTGCCAGCCATCGCGGCCAGGCTGACGGTGCGCCCGCCGGTGGCCGGCATTTCGAAATCCGGTGCCATGTCGCCCTCTGACACGCTCATGATCCTATCTCCCCGATGTGGCGGACGAATATTGCCCGCACCTGTTGCGCCAGATAATCCAGGGTGGAGCGGAGTCCCGCCACGTCTGCCGCTTCCAGCTTCGCCGCTCGCGCCGCCGCCAGCAAGGGTCGGGCCGACGCATCCGGCAACGTGTCGCCAACGGATCGGCCAACGACGATGCGCAGCATGCCTTGCACGGTCCGCCAGACTCGATCGGCATGGATCAGCAGCGCCGCATCCGCCACGGGCAATGCCCCGGCCTCGGCCAGCCGGCGCAGTGCGATCCGCAGCGTTGGGTGGCAGACCTCCGGCCGGGTGCGGGCATGTACCAACTGCAAAACCTGGCCGACGAACTCAACTTCGATCTGGCCGCCGGGGCGGAGTTTGACATCCCACGGGCCCTCCGGTGGCAGGTCCCGCAGCATGCGCGCCCGCATCGCGGCGGCGTCGGCGCGAATGGTCGCCGGGTCGCCCGCCTTGACGATAGCGTTGGCGATGGTTGCCTCCACCTTGGCCTTCAAACCCGGCGGGCCCGCGACGACGCGCGCGCGGGTCAGCGCCATACGCTCCCAGGTCCAGGCGTCCTCGGCGTGGTAGCGCTGGAAGCTGGGCAGCGACACCGCGACCGGGCCTTTATTGCCGGACGGGCGCAGCCGCATGTCGACCTCGTATAACGGACCCTCGATCCCCGGCGCGGTCACTGCCGCGATATACGCGTGGGCCACCCGCACGAACCACTGACTGGCCGGCAGACTGCGCGCACCGCGACTTTCGGTCACGCCCTCCGGGTGGTCGTAAATCAGCATCAGGTCGAGGTCCGACCCGGCCATCATTTCCCGCCCTCCGGCCTTGCCCAGCGCCACCACGACCATGCCGCCGCCGCGCACTTTCCCGGAACGCTCGGAAAAATCGGCAAGCACCGGCGGCAGGATCGCGGTCAGCGCCGCCTGCGCCATGGCGGCGCGGCGTTCCCCGGCGGCATCGGCGTCCAGGCGCCCCTCCATTTGCCCCACCGCCACAGCGAAATTTTCGGACTTCACGGCGCGGCGGGTGATTTCGATGACATCTTCGAGCAGACGCGCGTCCCGCAGCCGGGCGCGGAGTTGCAACGGCGGCGGATCGCTTTCTTCCGGCCAGAGCAATCCCTCCAACGACGCCGGATGCAGCGCCAAATGATCCGCCAGCCGTTGGGATGCGCCCAGCACGGCGGCGACGCGATCCAGCAGCGCCGGATTGTGCTGGAACAGCGACAGGAGCTGCACCCCGGTCGGCTGGGCGGCGATGAAGCGGTCGAACCGGCTGAACGTCTCATCCGGTTGCGGCTGCGCCGCGAGGCGCCGCAGGATCGCCGGCAGCATGGTCGCCATCAATTCCCGAGCACGCGCGGACCGTAGCGCCCGAACATGCCCGGCCAGCCACGCGCGTACCGCCGCGACCACCCGCTCGGGTGTCTGGAAGCCCATGTCCCGAAGCGCGCCGATCGTTGCGGGTGCGGCCGGTCCTTCGCCGGCAAAATCGAGTGAGTCCCCGTTCGGCGCGCCGTTCAACGGTTCGGGCACACGCGCGAAGACATCCCGATAATGCGCCCTCACCCGCCCAAGCTGGCGGAGCAGGGCCTTCGCGAAGGTTGTCACATCGGTGTAGCCCATGAACACCGCGATACGCGCGATCTCGGCCGGCGCCTTGGGTATGTCATGTGTTTGGCGGTCGGCGACCATCTGCAACCTGTGCTCCACCTGCCGCAGGAAACGGTAGGCGGATGCCAGCTCCGTCGCTGCACGCGCCGGGATCAGCGCCGCGCGCGACAGCAGGCGCAGCGCCGCCAGCGTCATGGGCGTGCGGAAAGTCGGGTCCCGCCCGCCCCAGACCAATTGCAGCGTCTGCGCCATGAATTCGATCTCGCGGATGCCGCCTTCGCCCAGTTTCACGTTATGGCCCGCGATCCGAGCCACGGGATCGCGGGACGCGCTCAACGCGGTGCCCTTGTGAGCGTCGATGCGCCGCTTCATGGCGTAGATGTCGGCCACGGCAGCGAAATCCAGGCCGCGGCGCCAAACGAAGGGGCGAATGGCCTCGAGAAACCGCCACCCCAGCGCGAGATCGCCGGCAACGGGCCGGGCCTTGATCATGGCTGCGCGTTCCCAGTTCTGACCCATACTCTCGTAGTAGGTGATGGCTGCCTCCAGCGCGATCGCGGGAGGGGTCGCGGCGGGATCCGGGCGCAGACGCAGATCGGTCCGGAAGACGTAACCGCCGCTGTCGCGCGCTTCCATCAGCGACACGAGGTCGCGCGACAGGCGTACCATGAACTGCCCCATGGCATCGCCGGCCGTCCGGTGTGTGTAGACACCTGCGTCCGGATCGTAGATCAGCACGAGGTCCACGTCGGACGAGTAATTCAGCTCCCGAGCGCCGAGCTTGCCCATGCCGAGGACGGTGAAGCCGGAGGCGGTGGCGGGTTGTGTGGGGTCGGGCAGGCGCAAATCGCCGGCATCGTGCGCGGCTCGCAGCAGATGGGCGACGCTCAGTGAAAGGGTAGCTTCGGCCAAAGCGGACAGCGCTTCGGTGATTTTTTCCAGGCGCCATAGGCCACCGATATCCGCCACGGCGACCGCCAATGCGACGATCCGCTTAGTTTGACGCAGGATTGCGGCAATGCGATCGCGTTCCCTGTCGGGCGCCGTGCCGGTCAATGCCGCCATTGCGTCGTACACGACATCATCGGGACCATCGGCGGCCAAACGGGCGATTGTCGCGGCCTCTCGCACCGCCAAATCCGACAAAAAGGGGCTGTTACCACCGAGGCAGCGCAGCAGCGCCGCGATCGCTGGGCGTGCGGTCAGTCGTTTTTCGGTCCGGCCTGCCTCCGCAAACCGCTCGATCAGACGTTCCGCCGCCGACGGATCATGCGGCGCCGGCCAGTGCTGGGGAAACGTGTACGAGGAAGGAACCATGCCCCAACAGGCTGGCCGCCGCGCGGACGCTGGGTCAAGCCGATTTTGTTGACCCTTGATTTCATTGACCCCTGGCGGACCACGCCGTACATACCAATATCGGCGCGGCGTGCTTTCGCGCCCGAACCCAGGTGGGGGGGACGAAATAATTGCAGTCGTGGCACCCTGATGCCCGCTCCCTCGAACATGAGAACCCCACCCTGAGACACCTCCACATCAGCCTTCGAATCACGCACAAGATCGCCACCGTCCTGTTCGGGGCCGTGTTGCTCGGTTTTGTGCTGCTAACACTGCTTGCATGGCGGTTATCGCAAGGGCCGGTCGACCTGAATTTCCTGACGGGCCGGCTGGAAGCGGCGCTGAACACCGATGGCGCACCGACCCAAATCAAAATCGGCGGCATCGCCTTGGCGTGGGAGGGATTTAACCGAGGCCGCGACAGCCCGTTGGACCTCCGGCTGCACGACATCGCCATCGTCGACAATACCGGCCACAAACGGCTGGAGATTCCCAGCGCACTCACGACCTTGGCAGTGCCAAGCCTGCTGATCGGCCGAGTCGTGCCGCGCGCCGTGGAACTGGACGGAATGCGCCTCACGCTGACGCGCGGGGCCGACAACACAATCGGCATCGACATCGGAACCCTGCTGGAATCGACTGACTCGCCCAACCCGGATACAGCGGGTTTCGTCACCGACCTGTCCGAGTTGATGCGACCGTCGGATGCCGAGTCCATTCCGGGGCATAACGTCCTGAGTCAGCTCCGGCGCTTTCGCCTGCACGACCTGACGTTGCATGTGGTCGACCATGCGCTCGGTTCGGCCTGGACGGCCTCCCATATCGAATTCGACCTTAGGCGCCGAAGCAGAGGAGGGGTCGACGTCGCTGGTTCGGCAGTTGTGGCCATGAAAGATCAGCAGGCGACGCTCACGCTGGCCGCTATGTCCGCACCCGACCTAAAAACGACGTTGGTCCGGGTTTCCCTCGGTGCAGTGGTCCCGGCGGCGTTAGGGCTGCCGGGGCTGGACGCCGTGAATGCACCCGTGTCGGTCGAAGCCACGCTGACACTGTCACCGACGTTGGCGATACAATCCGGCACCGCCAAGCTGCACGTCAACGCCGGTACATTGCGTTTGGGAACCGGCGAGATGCCAATACACTCGGCGTCCCTCGTCGTTACCGGCACGCACGACGCGCTGACCTTGGAGAGCGCCAGCCTGGTGCTGCCGGGACTGAACGGGCAGGCGGACACCACCCTCTCGGCAGCTGGGACCGCACAATTCGGGCCGCTCAGGTTGACGGCGACGCTGGACCTTGGCCTCGATCGTGTCGGCTTCGCCGACCTGCCGCGCTTGTGGCCCACTGGCGTGGGCGGCGGCGCACGGCCTTGGCTGACGGAAAATATCACCGACGGCTTCGCCCACGATCTTCACGTGGCGCTGGCGTTGGAGGCGAACAACGATTTCAGCGACCTGACCCTGACGCGCGCCACGGGCACGATCGAGGGCGAGGGCATGACGGTCCATTGGCTACGGCCGGTCCCGCCAGCCGAGCAAGCGCGCGCGCACGTGCGCATCGTCGACACCGATACCATCGACATCGCCATTGCCGGCGGACAACAGCGGATCGGCACCCGAACCCCGATCGCCATCACCGGCGGCATGCTGCACATGACCGGCATGGCGGCGAAGGATCAGTTCGCCGATATCGCCGTGCAGGCCAACGGACCGTTCGCGGATTTCATTGCGCTGTTGAAAGACCCCCGGCTAAAACTGCTCAGCAAACACCCGATCGACCTGCGCGAGCCAGCGGGTGACGCCACCGTCTCGGTGAAGATCAAACTCCCGCTGGAAAACAAAGTGACGATGGACGACGTTGACGTCAGCGTCACGGCCCATCTGCGGCAAGGCCATCTTTCGGCGATCGCCGCCGGCCGCGACCTCGATAAGGCCGAATTGGATATCGCGGCGAACAAGGACCAACTCACGCTCAAAGGAACCGGCCTGATCGGCGGCATCGCCGCCACGATCGACGGGTCGATGAATTTCCAGGCCGGCAAGCCGCAGGATGTCACCCAGCGCATTACCGTCGCCGGCAAGGCATCCATTCGGCAACTCGCGGCCACCGGCCTGGACCTGAGCGATGTCGTGTCCGGCGATGTCCCGCTGTCCGCGGTGTGGAGTCAGCAGCGAAGCGGCAGCGGTGAGATCGCTTTGGACGCCGATCTCGGCGGCTCGACAGTGTCGTTTCGCCCTCTGGCCTGGCAAAAACCGGCCGGCACCCCCCTCAGAGCGTCTGCACGCCTTCGGCTGACCGGCGGCCGGCTGAGTAGTATCGACAGCGTCGTCGCCGACGGCACGAACATGACACTTCGCGGTTCGGCTGACATGACGGCCGGCCATCTGACGGCGGTTCGGCTCGATCGCATTGTGCTGGGCCGCAACGATCTCAGTGGGACGGTGCGCATGCCACCGGGGGGACCGATCGCGGTGGCACTGTCCGGCGCCAGCCTGGATGTGGCGGCGAAACTGGCGGAGAAGGCGCCCGCCCACGATCGCGCGAAGCCGGATCCGCCAGCTGGCCCGGCGTGGACGCTGACGGGCCATTTCGGCCGGGTGCTGCTGGCGAACAATGCGATCGTGCTGAACGTCGATGCCACCGCCGCCAACGACGGCCGAATTTTCAGCAGCCTCCGGGTCACTGGGCTCACCCAGCCGGCCGGACAGTTCAGCGCGGACATCGGTCCAGGCAATGGCGCGCGCCGAATGACCGTGACGGCCGCGGACGCCGGTGCCTTCCTGCGCGGACTGGATGTCATCCGTACCATGGAGGGCGGTACCATGAGCCTGAGCGGCACGTTCAACGACACGACCGCCGCGCACGCGCTGACCGGTACCGCTGAGCTCACCGACTTTCGCGTCCGCAATGCCCCCGCGCTCGGCAGGCTGCTGCAATCGATGACATTGTACGGGCTGGTGGACGTGGTGAGTGGTCCCGGTTTGGCCTTTGCCCGCCTGACCGCGCCTTTCGTCCTGGCAGACGAGGACTTGGAACTGCGTGAAGCCCGCGCCTTTAGTCCCTCGTTGGGCATGACGGCGAAAGGGCATATCAATCTGCGGGCCGAGACCATCGACGTTCAGGGCACCATTGTCCCGGCGTATTTCTTCAACGCCATGTTGGGTAAAATCCCGTTCTTCGGTGGGCTGTTCCGGAATGAGGAAGGTGGTGGACTGTTCGCGGCGAACTATTCGCTCAAGGGGCCGCTGGCCGACCCGTCGGTGTCCGTCAACCCGCTGAGCATGCTGACTCCTGGCTTCCTGCGGCAGATCTTCGGCGATTTTTGATATGGCGGCTTGACCGGGTTGCCCGATCCGGGTTGGGTTGGTGCCAACACAGGAGATGTCATGGCCAAGCAACCGGTTGCGATCGTATTCGACACTTTTGGAAGTGTGGTCGACTGGCGCGGCAGCCTGATCGCCGATCTCTCTGCGTACGGCGCCCAGCGCGGCGTGACCGCCGATTGGCCGGCTTTGGTGGATGCATGGCGCGCGGCCTACCACCCCTCAATGGACCGTGTACGAAAGGGCGAACTGCCCTGGACCAAGCTGGACGCGCTGCATCGTGCATCGCTGGACAGCTTGGTGGCGGACTTCGGCATCAAGGGCTTGAACGAGGCCGATCTGGTGCACATTAACCTCGGCTGGCACCGGCTGAACGGTTGGCCGGACTCGGTGCCGGGGCTGACCCGGCTGAAGGCAAAATACGTAATCGGGCCGCTATCGAACGGAAACGTTTCGCTGCTGACCTACATGGCCAAGCATGCGGGCCTGCCATGGGACATGATATTTGGGTCCGATCTGTTTGGGCATTTCAAGCCGGATCCAGAGACTTATCTGGGCGTGGCCAAGCTGATGGACCTGGAGCCGGGTCAGGTGATGATGGCGGCAGCGCATAACGACGATTTGGGCGCGGCGCGCAGGGCCGGACTGATGACCGCATTCTGGCCGCGCCCTACCGAATATGGCCCTCACCAGAAGCGCGATTACGCGGCCGACCAGGCCTGGGACATCGTCGCAACCGATATCGAAGATCTGGCGAGGCAACTGGGCGTATGAGGCCGTCGCGACGTGGAATGCCGAGCCACTCACGACCCGGCGCGGACAGCGGTCCTACTCGCCCCTGGCCATCCTGACAGCGCTGACCATGCGGGCCGGGTTCCGGCTGGCGCTTCGCCAGACCCAAGGGCCGATCGGCTCCGTCATCCACCTGCTTGACCTTACGCCGGCTGTTCCGGACCACACCACCTTAAGCAGTCGGGCGGACACACTCGATATACCACGGCTACGGCGGTCCAGCGCTGGTCGCGATGCCGGGCCCGTGCATCTGCTGATAGATAACACGGGGCTGAAGCTCTGTGGCGCGGACGCATGGCTGCTGGAGAAGCACGGCACGAAGGTGCGCCGGTGGGAAGGCGTCGCCACCAGCGTCGCCGAGAAGGGCAGGATGGGGTGGCAGAAAGCGCCAGGATAGAACACCCGTGCCTGGATCGAAGCCGCCATCGGCAAGTTCACGCAGGTGATGGGTTGCGCTTGCGCACGGAACAGCGTCGCGCGACCGAGGTGGACGTCCCCGTCCATGTGCTGAACCGCATGCTGGATTTGGGACGCCCGATCTCCGTCTGCATTGCCTGAACCCAGACGGGGTGGAGGGTCATTGCGCCCGCGCCGCCGATCCCCGCAACACGGCCTAACGCGCGCGGACTTTCTGCAAGCGCTACTACAGGCGACCCGCACGGCGGCGGCGATGTTTACCGTCCTGAACGGGGCGACCCTGTTCGGGTATTATCTGACAGTCACGCAGACTCCGCGGAAGGTTACGGCGTTCATCACCGGGCTGGGCCTCGGGTGCTTACTGGTCATTATGGGGATGTACGCGATCCTTGGCGGCCTGATGGACGCCATGGCGATGATCGTCCTGACGGTGCCCATCATCTTCCCGGTGATCACCGAACTGGGGTTCGACCCGGTGTGCTTCGGGGCGACCATCGTGATGACTGTGGAGCTGGGGCTCATTCACCTGCCGGTCGGGATGAACGTGTTCGTCATCGAGACGGTGGTGAAGGACGTGAGCTTCCCCACCATTTCCGTGGGGGGTGCTGCCATTCGTGGCCACCGACCTGATCCGGCTGGCGATCCTGATATTATTCCCCGCTATCGCGCTTTGGTTGCCGTCTCGGATGTAGGATGGGCCTTGCGCTCGGATGGGAAATCAGGGGCAGGCGCTCTGGCCGGCTATGACCGTCCCGTTAACGATGGTGGTGGCTCCACCACAAAAATCCAACGATCCATTCGGCTGTTGCCAGACGGTATAGGTAAAGCTGCCGGCACCGGTGTAATTATATACAACCGTGTCGCCGGAGAGGGCCCAGCTTCCAATTGTCTTTGTCGGGTCCTTGGCGTCGGAGGCTCCAAGTTTCCAGTCTATGATAGAGCCGCTCCCGGTACCGGCATGAAATTCTTGATTTTGCCTGTTGCTGCCTGCGCCCACGCAAACCGTTTTCGAACTGAGCGAGGAACTCAGCTGCCCGCCGGTCGGCGAACCGTCGACCTCGATCACCGATGCGGAGGATCCTGTTACCGACAGGTTCGCCACGTTCGTATTCGGCGTTGAGCTGCGGAAGGTGACCTTGTTGCTGCTGGCGGGCCCCGAGGTCCAACCGGACAAAGTCCCAGTCTTCGTACAACCACCTGGGACACCGGGTCCCGACGAGCCATCCGAGAGATTTTGGAAGAAAGATGCCAATGTGCTAGCGGTCACACCGGAACCGTTACCACAACTAAACTGCAGCCCCCCCACCGTGACGTTATTACTATTGCTCCCGTTCCCTAAGGTAGAGAAGGTCACGGTCCCAGTCTCCGTCACTCCCGACGTCAACTGTGTCGCGGGAGACCCGCAGACCGCGAGCGCCGCGGTGGTCCCAAGCGCCGCCATAACACCCAATGAAAGGACCGTCAGGCTCAGCGGATAGTCAATACAGCCTCGTACGACCGAACATGGAATTTTCATCCGATGATACGCCATTGTGTCAACCC
>JANXTL010000061.1 GCA_025352375.1 Acetobacteraceae bacterium
GTTCGTCATCCAGCAGGTCCGACTGGACAACCAAAGCGGGCCTCGGTTTGCCGTAAGCGCCTTGCAGGGCAACGGTGACGATATCGCCCCGCTTCAGGCGACCCAGCCGGAGGTATCGGATCCGGCCTTTCAGGCCTCGTCCTCGGCTCAGCTGGCGTCGGTTTCGCTATCACGGATCAGGCGGGATTGACGATGGTACTCGTCCGCGAAGCCTGGGACGCGCTGGTCGGGAATCCAGATCCGAACCGGGCGCAGACCCGCGGCGCGCGTTGCTCGGTCGCCGCAAACCGCCCCTGAACGGCTGTTGCTGGACAATCCTCGCCTTGGCGTGCGGCCGGACGCCATCGCATCGCGAGAGGCCCGGCGTTTGTTCGTTGACGACTACGAATTCCGTTATGAAATCCAGAAGGATACCATCACCGTCGTGCGGCTTTGGCATGCGAAAAAGGATCGGTAGTCAGCCCCTCGTTCAAGCCCCCGCCGCTTTGATCCAACCAAACTGCCTGATACTCTGCGCCAGCGTTCAGGAGACCACCGGTCATGCCACCCACATCGAAGCAGCCCGCTCCCTGCGGAACCTGGGAATCTCCCCTGACGGCCGACGCCATGACCAAAGGCAGGGTCGGTTTGGGCGACGTATCTGTTGACGGCGACGCCCTCTATTGGCTGGAATCGAGACCTGAGGAGCAAGGCCGCTCGGTCCTGGTGCGCAGACTCCCGGATGGTTCCCTCCACGACATGACGCCAGCGCCCGCCAACGTGGGAAGCCGCGTGCACGAATACGGCGGCGGTGCCTACACGGTCAGCAACGGCCGCATCGTTTTCAGCAACAAAACCGACTCCGCCGTGTGGTTGATCCCGACGGACGGCCCACCCCGGAAAATCGCCGCCTTCGAGGGATGCCGCTACGCCGATTTCAGTTTCGTGCCCGGCACAGACACCGTCGTTTGCGTGCGGGAGGACCATCGAGGCCGCCCAGCGCTGGATCCCGAAGCCACCATCGTTCTGTTGAATATCGCCGCGACGTCGCATGAGGGAATCGTTCTCGCCCGCGGTGCCGATTTTTATGCCAGCCCCAGGCCGTCCCCGGATGGGCAACGCATCGCCTTTCTGTCCTGGAACCACCCGGACATGCCCTGGGACGCCACCCAACTGCACACCGCTCGGCTGCAACCGTCCGGCCTGACCGATATCGTCACCGTAGCAGGCGCCGACCAGCGGGAGGCCGTGGTCCAGCCAGAATGGTCCCCTACCGGAACACTCCATTTCTGCACCGACCGCTCGGGGTGGTGGAACATACATCAAACCGGAACGACAGAACCCGTAACAACAGTGCCGGACGGCGAAATCGGCGGCCCGCTGTGGAACCTCGGGCAACGCTATTTCACGTTCTTGTCAGACGGCAGCATCGTGGCGGCCTTGTCGCGCGGCGGTCAGATTCGTGCCGTCACCGTTAAGAACGGTGAGGTCGACGATCTGTCGTTACCGCCGGTGCAACATTGCCCGGTTACCCTCCCGGGGCCCACGGGAACAATATCGCTGGCCTATGTCAGCGCGTCCACCGACGGACCATCGGCGGTGTGTCTGTCGCATGAGGTTATCCGCCGGTCAGGCCCCGCGCTCCTCGCCGCCGAGGATGTATCCGTAGCCGAACCAATTACATTCACGACATCAGACAATGAGCCGGCCTACGGTTTCTTCTACCCGCCAATGAACGCGCGCTTCGAGCCACTGGCAGGCGAACGGCCGCCGCTGGTCGTCATGATCCACGGTGGCCCGACATCGATGGCGAGGGCGGGATTCTCGTTGCAAATCCAGTGGTGGACGACAAGGGGATTCGCCGTCGTGGACGTCAATTACCGGGGGTCAACGGGGTTCGGGCGCCCGTACCGGCGGAAACTCGACAGCAACTGGGGTGTGGCGGATGTCGAGGATTGCGTCGCGGCGGTCGCCTATCTGGTAGCCGAGGGACGGGTGGACCCAGAGCGCATTGCCATCAGGGGCGGCAGTTCCGGCGGCTTCACCGCGCTCGCGGCTCTGACCGCGTCATCGGTCTTTAAAGCCGGCGCCAGTCTCTACGGCATCGGCGATTTGATGCTGCTCGCCAAGGAAACGCACAAATTTGAGTCGCGCTACATGGACCGCCTCGTTGGGAAGCTGCCCCAGTCGGCTGCTGTTTACGCGGAACGATCGCCGATCGAACATCTCGACCGGATGACTGTCGGGGCTATCTTCTTCCAAGGGCTCGATGACAAAGTCGTGCCGCCCTCGCAGGCTGCCACGATGGTAACGGCCATGCGCAAGCGCGGCTTGCCAGTCGCGCATTACGAATTCGAAGGCGAAGGGCACGGTTTTCGCCGAGCGGCGACGCTGCGGCGGGTTCTGGACCTCGAACTCGGGTTTTACGGACGGTTGTTTGGTTTCGAGCCGCCTGGACTGTCCGAGGCGGTCGAGATCCTATCGTAACCGTGGCGGCTCTCCTCCGCCCTCCGCACCCGCTCCCGGTGCAAGTTATACAACCCAGCCGCCGCCACGATCGCCGCGCCGGCCAGCGTGCTCCACGACGGAACCTCCCCAAACACCACGAACCCCGCCGCCCCGCCCCAGATCATCATCGTGTATTCGTAGGGCGCCAGAGCCGACACCGGCGCCAACCCATAGGCATGGGTAAAAACGCAATGCGCCAGCCCGCTGGAAATCCCCAGAAACGCCAGCGCCGCCCAAACCTCCCACCCGCCGATCGAGCCCAACGGAAACACGAACAGTAACAACACCCCGGCCATTGCATGAGAAACCATCAGCCAAAACGCCTGGCACTCCGGGGTCTCAGTGAGAGAAAGCCGCCGCGCCATGATCCGTGTCAGCGCCATCGTAACAATGCCGGTCATCAGCAGCGGCAGCGCCGGAGTCCACAAATCCCCGCCGGGCCGCAGCATCACCAGCACGCCGGAGAACCCGAGCAGCGTGGATAACAACCGCCGCCAGCGAATACGCTCCCCCAACATCGGGATCGCCAGCAGGGTCATGATCAGCGGCGCGGTGAAACCCAGGGCGTAGGTATCGGCGAGCTTCATATGACGCCAGGACAGGTACCAGGAAATCGAAGTGAACGAGGACAGCCCGGCCCGCAGAAACACCATCTGCCAGCGCACCGGCACCACCCTCCGCCACCCTCCGGCACTGCTACGGGATGCCGTCACCGCGAACACTGCCGCCGACCCGAACACCCCGCGCCACAGCATCGCCCAGGCCACGCCAGCCCCCAGCACCACCGACTTCGCGGCGGCGTCCCCGATGGACAGGACCATGTAGGCCAGCGCCACCAGCCCAATCGCGCGAACCGTGTCGGCGGCGTTGTCGGTCAGCACGCGGGGAATAACGGAAGATCGTGTCATCCCCCTCCCTTGCGGCGAAAGCGGCCGCGAGGCAATCACCGCGGATGGAGCCGGCCGAATACGCGCTGATGGATGCTGCGGAGGACCGCATGTGGTGGTATCGCGCCCTGCACAAGCGGCTGCTCGATGCGCTGCCAAACACCACCGGGCATCTGCTGGATGCCGGCTGCGGCACGGGCGGGTTCCTCGCGCACCTGAAAAACCACCGTCCCGACCTTCGGGCCTGCGGCGTCGAATGGGCCGAGCAAGCGGCGGTTCGCGCTCACGTCAAGGCCCAAAGCCCAATCGCATGCGGCAGCGTCAACGCCTTGCCGTTCGCCGATAACAGCTTCGACGCCGCCGTTTCCGCCGACGTGCTGTGCCACGGCGCCGTAGATCCAGACCAGGCCTTAGAAGAACTCAAGCGCGTGCTGAAGCCGAGCGGCCGGCTGATCGTGAACATGCCCGCTTATATGTGGATGCTCGCGGCCCACGACCGCCGCGTTCACAACGTCCGTCGCCAAACCGCCGCGCAAACCGCCCAAATGCTTCGTGAAGCGGGGTTCGCGAAGATCCGCGCCCGCTATTGGAACGGCCTGCTGCTGCCCCTGATGATCGTGCAGCGCAAAGTCCTGGCGACCGGAGACGCAACCTCCGACGTTGCCCCGTTTCCGCCATGGCTCGACGCCCTATTGCATGGCACAACCGAAATCGAACAGCGCCTGCCCTTGCGCCTTCCCTTCGGCGGGTCGGTGCTGGCGATCGCGGAGAAGCCATGAGCCTGAGTATCGTCATTCCCGTCTACCGCGGCGCCAACACCATCGGCCAGGTGGTGGCGGAGCTGTCCGCGCTGCAACCCGAGGGCGGGCTGGAAATCATCCTGGTCAACGACGGCAGCCCGGATAATTCCGGCGACGTCTGCCGGTCGATGCTGGCCAACGCCACGGTGCCGATCGTCTACATCGAGCACGCCCGCAACTACGGCGAACACAACGCCGTCATGACCGGCCTGCGCCGCGCACGCGGCACCTACGTCATCACCATGGACGACGACCTGCAAAACCCGCCGGAGGAGGTCGTTCGCCTCTACGACCACGCGCGCAACGGCGGTTGGGACGTCGTCTACACCCGTTACGCCGTGAAGCAGCACGCCCTGTGGCGCAATATCGGCAGCCAATTCGCCAATGCCGTCGCGGACCGCCTGCTGGACAAGCCCAAGGGCCTTTACCTGTCGTCGTTTCGCTGCATGGCGCGCCTCGTGGTGGAATCCGTAACCCGCTATAGCGGTCCCTACCCCTATGTGGACGGGCTGATCATGCAGATCACCCAGCGCATCGACAGCATCGAGGTCAAACATCTCCCCCGCGTCGAGGGCCGTTCGAACTACAATCTGACCCGCTTAATCAGGCTTTGGCTGAATCTGGCCACCAGTTTCTCCCTCGCCCCCCTCCGGCTCGCCATTTTTCTCGGCATCGGCATGTCGGTGCTGGGCACGATCGGTGCCGCCGCGACGATCCTGGAAGCTTTGATTACCCGCGGGACCCCGTCGGGTTACGCGTCGACCATGGTGGTCATCCTTCTCGTCGGCGGGGTGCAGTCCATGATCCTGGGGGTGCTCGGCGAGTATGTCGGCCGCACATTCCTGTCCGCCAACGGCAAACCGCAGGGCACGATACGGGACATCGCCCACAGCCCCGAGGACCCCGCACCGTGAACGCCTATTGGGTGGTGCTTGCGTTGGCCATCGCCAGCAGTATGGGCGGGCAAACCCTGCTGAAAGCGGGGTCCGGCGCGCCGGACTTCGTCGCGCAATTGTTGGATTACCGCACCATTCTGGGCCTGTGCATCTACGGCGGGTCGGCGATCCTTTACATCGTTGCCCTGCGCCGCATCCCCATGTCGGTCGCCCTGCCCTTCACGGCGGTTTCCTACGTCGCCGCATTGCTGATCGGGCATTACGCGTTCGGGGAGACCATCGGTCCGCTGCACTTCGGCGCCGTCGCCTTGATCTGCGCCGGGGTGGTGCTGCTGGCCTGGGCATGAACCCTCGTTGACACTGCCTCCCCCGCTCCGATAGCAAGGCGCCCATAAGAACCAATCAGGGTTTCAGAGGCAAAGGTTTGGGAGGGTACCACACTGGCACTCCTCGACATCCGCGACCTGCACACCGAATTTCGGACGAGTGCGGGCATAGTGCGGGCTGTCGACGGTATCAGCTACACCGTTAACGCCGGGGAGACGGTTGCGATCGTCGGCGAAAGCGGCTCAGGCAAATCCGTCGGCGCCATGTCTGTACTGCGCCTTATTCCCGACCCGCCGGGACGCATCACCGCCGGACAGGTCCTGTTCGACGGGCGCGATCTGCTGACCCTGTCGGAAGAAGAAATGCGCCAGCTGCGCGGCAACCAGATCGGCATGATCTTCCAGGAGCCAATGACGTCCCTGAACCCCGTCCTGACCATCGGCCGACAGATCACCGAAACACTCGAGCAGCATCGCGGCGCCACGCCCGCCCAAGCGACCCAACGCGCGCTGGAGCTGCTGGGGCTGGTCGGCATCGCCGATGCGGCGCGCCGGTTGAAGCAATACCCGCACCAGTTATCGGGCGGCATGCGCCAGCGGGTGATGATCGCCATCGCATTGTCCTGCGACCCCAAGCTGATCATCGCCGACGAGCCCACCACCGCACTCGACGTCACCATCCAGGCGCAGATTCTGGAGCTGATGAAGGAACTGACGCAGCGGCTGAACATCGCGCTGATCGTCATTACCCATAATCTGGGCGTGGTCGCGCGCTACGCTACACGGGTGAACGTGATGTATGCCGGTCGCATCGTGGAAACCGGCGCGGCCGCGGCGATTTATCATAACCCCCGCCACCCATACACGATCGCCCTGCTGCGGTCGGTGCCCCGCCTGGACCGCCCACGGCAGGCGCGGCTGGAACCGGTCGAGGGCCAGCCGCCCGACTTGACCCAGCTGGACGCTGGTTGCTCCTTCCGGCCCCGTTGCCGGTTCGCGACGGCGGTGTGCGTCACCGCCCGACCGGCGTTGACCCCAGCCAGCGAGGACGGCCACCTCGCCGCCTGCTTCCGAAGCGCCGATTTGACCCAGACGGACCAGGCCGCATGACCGAACCGTTGCTATCCGTTAAAGGATTGCGCATGCACTTTCCCATCAGCGAGGGGATCGTGCGCCGCCGAGCGGTCGGAGAGGTTAAGGCCGTCGACGGCATCGATTTTACGGTCGCGCGCGGCGAGACCTTGGGGTTGGTCGGCGAGAGCGGCTGCGGCAAAACAACCACCGGACGCTGCATTTTGCGCTTGGAAAAACCCACCGCCGGTGAAATTCTGTACGACGGCGTGGACATCGCGTCGCTTAGCCAAAAAGAAATGGTGAAACTGCGGCAGAAAATTCAGGTCATCTTTCAGGACCCGTTCTCGTCGCTGAACCCACGCATGAAAATCGGACAAATCATCGCCGAACCCATGTATGTCCACGGCATCGAACCCGACGCCACCAAGCGCCAGGCTCGGGTTCTGGAACTGCTGAACATCTGCGGCCTGAATGCCCGCTTCGCCGACCGCTACCCGCACGAAATGTCTGGCGGGCAGCGGCAGCGCGTCGGAATTGCGCGCGCATTGGCGATGAACCCGGAATTCATCGTTTGCGATGAGCCCGTTTCCGCACTGGACGTATCCATCCAGGCGCAGGTGATCAACCTGCTGGAGGATTTGCGCGAGAAATTCGGCCTGACTTATTTGTTCATCGCGCACGATCTGTCGGTCGTGCGCCATTTGTGCCAGCGCGTGGCTGTGATGTATCTCGGGCGCATCGTGGAGCTCGCCGAAGCCGACGAATTATTCGACAACCCGCAACACCCCTACACCAAGGCGCTGCTGGCGGCAGTGCCGATACCCGATCCGCTGGTGGAACAAGGCCGCGTTTTCCGGCCCGTCCAGGGGGAAGTGCCGAGCCCGATTAATCCGCCGCCGGGGTGCGTGTTTCATCCACGCTGCCCGATAGCCGTGGATAGCTGCCGTGTCGGCCGGCCGGAGACACGGGAACTCCGCCCCGGACATTTTGTTGCCTGTACGCAGGTTTGAAGGAGTTTTCAATGAGTTTCCGGTCTGGCCTACTGGCCCTGGCCCTGGCGTTGTCGGCTGCCGCGCTGCCGGCATCGGCAGCCGATACGCCCAAGCACGGCGGTACGTTCACCTATATGATCCCCGCCGACGCGCCGCCCACGTTGGACGCACATCGGGAGACCACTTACGCCACCGTGCATGCCACGGCGCCATTCTACAGCGTGCTGATACGGATCGATCCGGCGAATCCCACGTCGGCGACCGACTACGTGTGCGATCTCTGCACCGAACTGCCCAAGCCCACGGATGAAGGCAAAACCTGGACCTTCAAAATCCGCGACGGCGTGAAGTGGCACGATGGGTCGGCGCTTACGGCCGCCGACGTCGCTAAAAGCTGGCAGGAACTGGTGCATCCCAGCACAGGCGTGCTGAGTGCGCGGCTTCCGTATTACACGATGATCGATACCATCGCGGCAACCGATGCCAGCACCGTGGTGTTCAAGCTGAAATTCGCGACATCCGCGTTTCTGCCGGCGCTCGCCGATCCCTTTGCTTATATTTACAAGAAAGAGGTCCTGGATCGCGACCCGCACTGGTACGAAAAGAACGTAATGGGCTCCGGTCCGTTCATATTCAAGGATTTGCAGATCGGGCAATCGATCACCGGCGTGCGCAACCCGAATTACTACATGCCGGGCCTGCCGTATCTCGACGGGTTCGTCGGCATTTTCACGCCAAAGCAAGCGGTCGAGATCGACGCCATCCGATCCGATCGGGCCTCGATGGAATTCCGCGGCATGCCGCCGTCCGCCCGCGATCAGCTGGTCAAGGAACTCGGCGACAAGATCGCGATCCAGACAGGCGACTGGAACTGCGTGAACATAATCACGGCGAACCACGGGAAAAAACCATTCGACGATCCCCGTGTGCGGCGGGCGTTGATGCTGGCGATCGATCTGTGGCACGGCGCCCCGGCCTTGGCGAAAATCGCCAACGTCCGCACGGTTGGGGGCATCGTGTTCCCAGGCTCCCCCCTCGCCGCGACGAAGGAAGAGTTGGAGAAAATCCCCGGCTATTGGCCCGACATCGATAAATCCCGCGCCGAAGCGCGCCGCTTGCTCAAAGAAGCCGGCGCCGAGGGACTGACGTTCGAATTGATGAACCGCAACGTCGACCAGCCGTACAAATACATCGCCACCTGGGTGATCGACGAATGGTCCAAGGTCGGGCTGAAGGTCACGCAAAAGGTGCTGCCGACCGGCCCGTTCTTCGACAGCCTGCGCAACAGCAGCTTTGACGTCACAGTCGATTTCAACTGCCAGGGCCTGATCAATCCGGCGCTGGACGTGGGCAAGTTCCTGCCGCACTCGGTCTATTCCGAGAATTACGGCAATTACGAGGACCCGAAGGACATCGAGCTGTATCAGAAGATGCTGCACGAAATCGACCCGGCGAAGCAGCGCATCGCGATGCGGGAGTACGAGACTTATATCCTCGATACGCAAGCGCATGCGATCATGATGCCGTGGTGGGAACGCATTGTGCCGATGCGGTCCTACGTTAAAGGCTGGAAGATCGGCCCGAGCCATTATGTGAACCAAGACTTGGCGACGATTTGGCTGGATAAGTAAACGCGAAAGGACAAACGCCGATGCGCCGCCTGCTGACCGCGCTTTTGATGGCCCTCACCCTCCCCGCTGTCGCGGCGGAGACGCCAAAGCGTGGCGGTATCCTCACATATATGATCCCCGCCGACGCACCGCCGAGTTTCGACGGACACCGTGAAGTCACCTTCGCAACGGTGCACTCGGTCGCTCCATTCTACAGCGTGCTGATTCGCATCAATCCGGAGAACCCCGCATCGTCCGACGATTTCGTGTGCGACCTGTGCACCGAGATGCCGAAACCGGCCGACGAGGGGAAAACCTGGACGTTCAAAATCCGCGATGGCGTCAAATGGCATGACGGCACCAAGCTCACCGCCGCGGACGTCGCCGCGAGCTGGAACGCCATCGTCAATCCCGCACCCGGCGTCCTCAGTGCGCGGGCCAGCATTTACGCGATGGTCGATACGATCGCCGCACCCGATACCGCTACCGTCGTGTTCAAACTGAAATTTGCGACATCGGCGTTTCTGCCGGCGCTCGCAGACCCTTACGCGTTCATTTACAAGGCGGACATTCTCGCTCGGGACCCGCATTGGTACGAGAAAAACATCCTTGGTTCCGGTCCGTTCAAATTCAAGGCATTCGAACTCGGCCAGTCCATCAGCGGCGACCGTAACCCCGAGTATTACCACGCCGGACTGCCCTATCTGGATGGGTTTGTCGGTATCTACGCGCCCAAAGAATCCACCCGGATCGAAGCCCTGCGCGGGGACCGGGCGGCCATCGAATTCCGCGGCGTGCCGCCCTCGGCCGTGCAGCAATTGCAGAAAAGCCTCGGCGACCAAATCGTCATACAGACAAGCGATTGGAACTGCGGCGACAACCTGACCATCAACCACAGCAAGAAGCCGTTCGACGACGTGCGCGTCCGCCGAGCGCTCGCCCTGGCGATCGACCAATGGCATGGAGCGCCCGCATTGGCCAAAGTCGCGACACTGAAAACTGTCGGCGGAATCGTATTCCCCGGCTCCCCCCTCGCTGCGACCAAAGAAGAACTGGAGAAAATCCCCGGATTCTGGCCCGACATCGAAAAATCCCGTGCGGAGGCGCGCCGCCTGCTGAAGGAAGCCGGCGCGGAAGGACTGAGCTTCGAACTGCTCAGCCGCAACGTCGACCAGCCTTACAAATACCTCGCAACCTGGGCGATCGACGAATGGAGCAAGATCGGCCTGCACGTCACCCAGAAAGTCGTGCCGACCGGCCCCTGGTTCGAAGCCATGCGCAGCGGATCGTTTGAGGTCGTTTCGGAATCCGCTTGCCAAAGCGTGATAAACCCGCTGCTGGATGTGCAGAAATTCCTGCCCGGCGACGTATCGCCGCAGAACTACAACCAATACAAAGATCCCGTACAGGTCGCGATGTACAATAAAATGCTCCACGAGACCGATCCGCTAAAGCAGCGCGCGCTGATGCGGGACTTCGAGGCCTACACGCTGGATACGCAGGCCCACACGCTTATGATCCTGTGGTGGTACCGGATCGTGGCGCACCGTTCCTATGTCAAAGGCTGGAAAATCAGCCCGAGCCACTTCCTGAACCAGGACCTGGCGACCATCTGGCTGGATCGGTAGGGACAAAACCCGCCGGAACATGATAAGCAGCGCCCAAGAAAACGGGAGGTCGACAAGATGCGTTCATGGTTCCTGAAAGCGGGGCTCGCGGCCTCGTTTGCCTTGGCTTTGTCCTTGTCGTTGACCTTGTCCGGGCAGGCGGAAACGCCGAAACGCGGCGGCATTCTGACGTATGTGATCCCCGCCGACGGTGGGCCGAGCCTGGATGGACATAAGGAGACGACGTTTGCGGTGCTGCATGCGACGGCGCCGTTCTACAGCGTGATGGTGCGGGTCAATCCGGACAACCCGTCCTCGACCTCGGATTTCGTGTGCGACCTGTGCACCGAGATACCCAAGCCCACCGATAACGGGCTGACCTACACTTTCAAAATTCGTCCCGGCGTGAAATTCCACGATGGCACGCCGCTGACCGCGCACGACGTCGCTGCCAGCTGGCGCCGTATCGTCTCCCCCCCGCCCGGCGTTTCCAGCGCTCGGGCGAACAACTTCGTGATGGTCGACAAGATCGAGGACCCGGACGACACGACCTTCGTCATCACGCTGAAATTCGACACGTTGTCGTTCATGCCGGCGCTCGCCGACCCCTACGCGTACATCTACTCGAAGGCGATCCTGGATAAAGATCAGCATTGGTACGAAAAGAACATCATGGGCTCCGGCCCCTTCAAATTCGTCAAGTTCGAGATCGGCCAGTCGATCGAGGGCGTGCGCAACCCCGATTATTATCATCCGGGACAACCCTACCTCGACGGGTTCAAGGCCATTTTCGCCCCCAAGGAATCAGTGCGCCTGGATGCCATCCGGGCCGACCGCGCGGCGGTGGAATTCCGCAGCATGCCGCCGTCCGCACGCGACCAGCTGATCAAGTTACTCGGCGACAAAATCACGGTGCAGGAAAGCGACTGGAATTGCGGCAATGTTCTGACGCCGAACAATGCCCGGCCGCCGTTCGACGACGTGCGCGTGCGTAAGGCACTGTTCCTGGCGATCGATCAATGGAAGGGCGCGCAGGCGTTGGCGAAAATCGCGGTCGTAAAAACCGTTGGCGGTATCGTCTTCCCCGGCTCCCCCTTCGCCGCGACGAAGGAGGAGTTGGAGAAGCTCCCCGGCTACTGGCCCGATATCGAGAAATCCCGTGCCGAGGCGCGCCGCCTGCTGAAAGAAGCCGGTCAGGAAAACCTGACGTTCGAGATGCTGAACCGCAACGTCGATCAGCCATACGGCATCGTGGGCACCTGGCTGGTGGACGAATTCAGCAAGGTCGGGATGCACGTGACCCAGCGCGTGGTGCCCACGGGACCCTGGCTCGACGCTATGCGTAGGGGCGATTTCGCTGTCGCGCTGGAAGCCAACTGCCAAAATGTGGTCAACCCCGTCGCCGACAGCGGCCGTTACCTGCCGCACGACCTGTATCCGGAGAATTTCGCCTATCACAAGGATCCGGTTCAGGTCGAAATCTACAACAAGATGCTGCACGAAACCGACCCGGTCAAAGCCCGCGTGCTGATGCGCGATTTCGAAAATCAGACCATCGGCGTGGGGGCCCATCAATTGATGGTCACCTGGTGGTATCGAATCGTACCCATGCGGTCCTACGTGAAGGGCTGGAAGATCAGCCCGAGCCACTACCTCAACCAAGACCTCGCGAATATCTGGCTGGATCAGTAATGTATCAATACATCGCCAAACGCGTCCTGCTGACCATCCCCACGCTGCTGGGGGCTGCGGCATTGGTGTTCCTGCTGATGCGGCTGATCCCCGGCGATATCTGCTTGGTGCGACTGGGCGGCGGCGGCGGGTCGTTCGATCCCAAGGCGCTCGTGGCCTGCCACACCGAGATCGGGGTCGACCGGCCGGTGATCGTGCAATTCCTCGAGTTCATCTGGGGCATTATCCGGTTCGATTTCGGCACGTCGATGTGGTCGGGCAAGCCGGTGACCACCGAAATTCTGGCGCGCCTGCCGATCTCGCTGGAAATCGCGATCCTGGGCACCGCCGTGGCGATCGCCATTGCCATTCCGCTCGGCACCATTTCGGCGCTGAAGCAGAACACCTGGATCGACGTGGCGGTGCGCATCTTTGCCATCGGCGGCATCGCCACGCCGTCGTTCTGGCTGGGCATCATGTCGGTGCTGCTGGTGCTGGACGTGTCCGCCGCCATCACTGGCACGCCCTGGATGCCGCCGATCGACTACGTGCCCATCTGGAAGGACCCCATTCGCAACCTGTCGATGGCTATCCTCCCCGCGATCACCGTCGGCTATCGCTACGCCGCCGTCAGCATGCGCATGACCCGTTCTGCCATGCTGGAGGTCATGCGGGAGGACTACGTCCGCACCGCCCGCGCCAAGGGCCTCAAGAACAAGCTGATCGTCAACCGCCACGCATTGAAAAACGCCCTTTTGCCAGTGGTCACCCTGCTGGGCATCGAGTTCGCGTTCCTGATCGGCGGCTTGGTGGTGACGGAGCAGGTGTTCAACCTGAATGGCGTCGGGCGGTTGTTCGTGCAGGCGGTGCAAAACCAGGATTACACCCTGACCCAGGCCCTGGTAATGCTGACCGTCGCCATTTTCGTATTCACCAACTTGTTGGTCGACCTTCTGTACGGCTGGCTCGACCCGCGCATCCATTTCGCTTGATTAAGGGTACCGTCATGTCCACAACCGTCATCGACGACGCCCCGCTGCCGCAGCGTTCGTACTGGCAATCCCTGATGCGGTTCTGCCAGCGCCAGCCGCTTGGCACGTTCGGTCTTGTACTTGTCGTCATCATGGCCGTTACCGGCTTCAGCGCGGAACTGATCGCGCCGTACAATCCGACCGCGAACGATTTCGCGGCGATGACGGAGCCCCCGAGCTGGCAGCATCTGCTGGGCACCGATCAGTTCGGGCGCGATTTGATGTCGCGGATCATCTACGGTGCTCGGACGGCGTTGATCGTCGGGATGACGTCGGCGATTGTCGGCGGTTTCTCGGGTTTGATTCTGGGCGTGGGCAGCGCGTATTTCGGAGGCACGACCGATCTGATCATTCAACGGCTGTCCGACATCGTGATGGCGTTCCCGCTGATCATCATGGCGCTGGCCGTGGTCGCGATCTTCGGGCCGGGCGTGCAGAACGTGATCATGGCGATCACCATTCCCCTTATTCCCCGGTGCTCCCGCGTGGTGCGATCGTCGGCGCTGACGGTGCGGGAGATGCCATACGTCGACGCCGCCCGCGCCTGCGGTTTCGGTGCTACGCGGATCATCATGCGGCATATGGTGCCGAACGTCATGGCCCCGTTCCTGATTATGGTGACGTCGTTCGTCGGCCAGGCGATCCTGGCGGAGGCTTCGCTGTCGTACCTCGGTTTGGGCGTGCAGGAGCCGGTGCCGGCCTGGGGCTTAATGCTTCAAGGCGGGGCGGAGGAATACGCGTCCACCGCGCCCTGGATCGCGATTTTCCCGGGGGTGGCGATCATGCTTGCGGTGCTGGGGATCAATCTTTTTGGCGATGCGATGCGGGACGCGCTGGATCCGAAATTGCGGGAGCGGTAGTTAGCGCTCCGCCGCCTTCGCACTACCGCCGCGCCCGAATAATCCAGACAACATCGCACCCAAATGCCGTTCACGCTTGGTGTCGATATCCACCGTCGCGGTCATGCCGGCGCGCAGCGGATGCTCCCCAACATGCGGCAGCAGGCGCAGCTTCACCGGCAAGCGCTGCACCACCTTCACCCAGTTGCCGGACGCGTTCTGCGGCGGCAGGATCGCGAACTCCGACCCGGCGGCGGGGCTGATGCTCGCGACCTCCGCCTCCCACGCTTCGTCGGGGTAGATATCGAGCACCACTTTCGCGCGCTGCCCCACCGCGACGTGGGTGAGTTCGGTTTCCTTGAGGTTGGCCTCCACCCAGTGCCGCGTCGCCGCGACGATCACGAACAGGGGGGTAGCAGCTTTCACTTGCTCCCCCAGTTGCAGTTTTACGTTAACCGCGATGCCGTCCAGCGGCGCCACCATCGTGGTGTGTGCAAGGTTCAGTGCCGCGCGATCGCGATCCGCCAGCTTGTCGCGCACCGTTGGGTGGTCGTCTCCCGGCACGTCGGGTTTGCCCCCCAGCGCGGCCAGCACTCGTTCCAGGCGCATGCGCACCACGTTCAGCCGGTCGCGCGCCACCGCGGCGTCTTTCTGCGCGGTTTCCAGGACGGACGCTGACACCACGCCATGCTGCGCCAGGGACAACTGCCGTTGCAGCTGGCGTTCCAGATGGGCGGCCTGATTTTCGACCTCCGCCAATTCGCTTTTCGTCTCGAAATAGGCGGCGCGCGCGGTTTCGACCTGGGTCCGGGCAACGTCGAGGTCGGCCGATGCCTTGGCAAGCGCGAGCCGGTAGGGTTCCGGGTCGATTCGCACCAGCACCGCACCCGCTTTCACGGGAGCATGGTCGCGGACGGCAACCTCGATCACCCGGCCGGAAACCTCCGGTGCGATCTGGGCTATGTCCGCTTTGACGTAGGCGTTCTCGGTGCTCACGTAACGGCCGCCATGTTGCCATGCCAGCAGGCCACCAACCGCCACGACAACGGGCACGCCGACCAGCGTTATCAGGCGTATCAAACGGGTTCGGCGAGGTGTCATGGTGGCACTCGGATAGATTGCATACACTGCTTATGATAGCGCAGGCTACCTTTCGCACCATACGCCGCACAATCCCCTTGGGACGCATGTCAGCCAGCGCATTCGCGCTATCGCCCGGGCAGCGCTGGGCGATGAGGGCTTGCACACCGGCGGGCGCCGACGATCGCCTGCGTCAAGGCGTCCAAGTGCTATACGGCGGCGTCGGACGGGGCGATACTGCCGGTCTCGATGGCGAAGAAGCGGCGGCGGAAGCTAGCCGTATGAAGGGGAAACCAAGACATGGCCAACATCGTATTGCTGCACGGCGCCTACCAGGGCGGCTGGATATGGACCCGCACGAGCGCCGTTCTGCGCCGCGACGGTCACACGGTCTTCGCGCCCACCCTGGACGGCTGTGGCGAGCGCCGCCACGCGCTGCGCCCCGGCATCGACACCGAAAGCCAGGCCGCCGAAGTGGCGGAAATGCTGTTCTTCGAGGATCTGAAAGATGTCGTCCTGGTCGGCTCCAGCTGCGGCGGCATGGTCGCTTGCCGGGTGGCGGAACTCGCCCGCGAACGGATCGGCCGCGTGGTATTGGCCGACGCGCTGGCCCTGTTCAACGGCGAAGCGGTATCCGATCACGTCAAACGCCCGACGGCGGTGACCACCGATATCGGTACCGGCCCGTCGTACGAGGACGCCGCCAACCGCATGTTCATTTCGCTGGACGGCCTAACCAAGGAATGGGCACTCGCCCGTTACACCCCGCACCCGGTGGCGGCGATGGCGGCACCGGTGAAGCTGGACAGCTTCTGGCAGGATTCCTGGACGGCCTCAGTGATTTACTGCACCCAGGCGGTGAACCCGGGGGAGGCGCATCAGCGCCGCGCGGCGAACACGCTAAAGGCGAAATGGTACGAGTTGGATACCGGCCACTACCCGATGCTGACGGAGCCCGAGGCCTTGTCGAAGCTGATCATGACAGTGTGAGATTAATCCCGCCACCGCTTTTCCAGCGCTCGGCGGACGATTTCCGGCTCGCTGGCGATGACATGCAAGTAGGCGAACCTCAACGCGCGGCGTTTTTTGTGCCTACCGCGCAGTGCATGGGATGCGCCATGAACAACAGGCCATCGGCGCGGGCGGCACCGGTGGCCGCGTGCCAAATACCTGCGTCGTCGGGGGACAGGCCAGATAGCACGTGATCCTCCCGATAGCGCCAAATGGGGCCGTCAGGGCGGTCGAGGGTGACCAGCGACGGGAAGCAGGTGACCGTCCCGAACCCCGCCGCCTTCATACGACGGTAAAGGCTGGCGTCGGCGACGCCTTTCGCGCCGACCGACTGGGGCGGGATTTCGACTGACGCGCGCAGTGGTTCCGGCAGGTCCAAATGCCACCATTGCGGCATGTCCACCGCGCGTACGATTACGCCGACCCGGCCGCCGGGCCGCACCACACGGAGGAGTTCCCGCAGCGCCAGGTCGGCGTCGCACTCCTCCAGCACCGTGACGGTAAAGGCACAACCGAAGCTGGCGTCGGGGAACGGCAAAGCTTCCGCGTTGGCCTGCCGGAAGTCGATCGTTCCGATCACGCCTTCTTCTGACGCCAAGACCGCGGCTTCCCTAAGCAAAAATGGGTTCAGATCGGTGGCAGTTATCGGGTTGGCTGATCCGTAACGTTCCGCCAACATGCGATCCAGCGCACCAGACCCGCAGCCGACGTCGAGGATTTTTTCTCCCGCTTCCGGCGCCATCGTATCCAGCAACGTCCGCACCATCCCGCGGTAACTCGGTGCCAACGCCCGGTCTTCCAGCGCCGCGACGCCGCCCAAATGCCGGCCGCCAAGCACGATGACCGTGAACTCTTTCGACAGCGCGGGGATGGCGGCCTCCCACTGAGTCGGTGCCAGAAAGAACGGCATCAGCACCAAAGCCGGGCCAGCGCCGGACATGCGGTAGCCGATGCCCTCGAACGTTCCTTGCTGTTGTGCCGGGACCGAAGCTTGGAATCGGGACAGAAAACCGGTCATTGCGCCAACGATCTCCTCGGTGCGGTCGCTGACCGCGTCGGCCCAGCCGGGGGCGTCGTAGTCCCGCAGGACCACGCGAACCGATCCGGGGAGGCGGGCCTCGGCACGGGACGTCACCGCCGCGGCCATACCTTGCGTGCCGGCGATCGTCAGCATGCGCGCCGCCACCGCGGCGAACGGCGCGGGGTCGAGACGTGACGGCACACACAACGTCAGGCTCGCAATCCGGCCGGGCGCCGCCGCCGCCAGCCCCGCCACGTCGCCGCTCATGGAGGTCGCTACATGCGCGCGGGCGATCCCCAGATGGTCCCACAGCGCCAGCAGCCGTTCGGTCAGGGTCATTTTCTCGTCCATCCTTGCGTTGGCATTATCCTTCGCCTTCTCTGTCGCCCACCACAAGCGGGGCATTTCCCATGACCGACCCAATCCAGGACGCCTTGGCCTCCCTGCTCCCCCCGCTGCTCGGCACACTGACGGCGCTGGAGGGGATCGGGCGGTATCTCCACCCGCCGTTGCAGCCGGCGCTGATCGAGCGTCTGGGGGACCAGGACGCTTTGTTGCATCAAGCAGCCCACGCGTTCAGCGCGGTCGATTGGCCGGAGCAGATGCACCCATTCCGCGACCGGATGGCGCTGGCATGCCTGCACACGTTGCGCGCGGCGGACGGTTTGAGGACTGCGCCTGGGGAGACAAATCCACTGTTCGCGGCAAGCCGAGCACTGCGGCAGACGGGGCGGGCGCTGGAGGCATTGTATCCGGCGGCGAGCATATTGCCCTCGGTTAGCCGGTTTTTTCTGAAACCGGGGCGGAAGGATGTGCCCGCGGGTTCGCCCGACGGCACCGGCGTGCTGCATGCGTCGAACGATATCGGCATGCGCGGCGGATTTTCGGTTTATATTCCGGAATGGATCGATCGTTCGGCGCCCGTGCCGGTGGTGTTCGCGCTGCACGGCGGCTCGGGCCACGGGCGGCTGTTCCTGTGGAACTGGGTGCGGGAGGCCAGATCGTTGGGATTTGTTGTCGTTGCCCCCACGGCGCGAGGTGATACCTGGTCGCTGCATGAGCCGGAGGTGGATTCGGAGAACCTGTATGGGATTCTGGCGGAAATCGAGCGGAACTATGCTTTGGACCCGAAACAGCGGTTGCTGACGGGGATGAGCGATGGAGGTACATTTACGCTGTTGAGCGGGTTGGACGCGGACTCCCCGTTCACCCATCTCGCGCCGGTGGCGGCGAGTTTCCACCCGATGATGCTGGCGATGAGCGGGCCCGAACGGCTGCGGGGGTTACCGGTTTATCTGGTGCATGGGGCACTGGATTGGATGTTCCCCGTGTCGGCTGGGCGAACGGCAGCTGAGTCGTTGAAGGCGGCTGGGGCGGCGGTGGTTTATCGGGAGGTTGCCGATTTGTCGCATACTTATCCGAGGGAGGAGAATGGGGGGATTTTGGATTGGTTTTTGTTCGGAACGGGCTGATCTGTACGGAGCTGCCCGCTGTCAGCGCGCAAGCCGGCGTAAGCTTTGGTGAACTCCGCACCCAGCAAAAATATCTGCGACGAATAATAAATCCAAAGCAGAACCACGATCAAAGCACCTGCCGCACCATATGTTGACGCGACGGCACTGGTGCCGATGTACCAACCGATGGTCGACTTCCCGATCTCAAACAGCAACGCCGTTCCGATCGCACCGACGAGTACGTCGCGCCACTCTAATTTCCTGTCCGGCAGCACCTTGTAGATCGCTGCGAATAGCACGGAGATGAGCGCGAATGAGACAACAGCGTTCACAGCGGCCAAGATAAATTTGCCGGCTGGAAGCCAGTTATTCACGTAATCGCCAAGGGCCGAGACTGCCGCACTGACCGCCAGCGATATCAGCAACAGGAATCCCAACGCAGCGACGAGCCCGATACTAACGGCACGGGCGCGTATCAAGCGCGAAACCGTCGTCCCTTGCGGGTCAGCTTTCCAGATCGTGTTCAGCGCGGACTGCATTTCGCCGAATACGCCGGATGCTGTTATCACCAAAGCAACCGCACCAACGATGGTCGCCAAAACTCCCGAGGATTTACCAGCCGCATTCGAGAGGGCACTCTGAAGAAACTCGGCGCTTTGGTGGCCCATTATGGACTCGAACTGGCCGACCAGCGCATTTTGAGCGGCCTCATTGCCAAACGCCAGCCCCGCGACGGCGATAACAATCAACAGAATCGGGGCCAACGACGTCGCGGCATAGAATGCCATCGACGCGCCTTTGCTCAAAGCTCCATCGTCGATGAAGGCACTCACGGTTTCTTTAAGCAGAGGCCAGACGTTTTTTTTGCGGATCATGGATCGGGTGCCGGAGAGAGAGATAACAAAATCGATGTGGTAGAACAGGCAACACTACGCCCGCGGGTCCAACACGGATGGTCGCGCGGGCGTCGATGTAGCCGAGTTCGGAATATCGACGGATTCAAACCGAACCGAGAGGCGCCCCACCCGCATGCGATGACGGACCGGGGTTCGCGGATGATCCGTCAGCCGCCGCATGAGCTTTACCAAGCCCCTCCGCGCGGAGCGCATCGTCGGCAGCTTGCATGCAAGCGTATTGCTCTTCCAGTTGCTCGCCGGGTCTATGGACCGATTTAGCAACGTCGTCCATTTGATTTGCAAGCCCATCTTTCTGCTCTTTAGCGGCTGACGCGATATGGCCGGTCGTGTCATCGAGCAGGGACTTGCTGCGTGTTTTAAGATCTTGCGTGAGGTCATTGGCAAGGTCCACAGCTTGTGTGCCCGCCTGCCGGGTTCGATCGACGGCCTCGCGATAATCGAATCCATCGTGGGCGGCGGCGATGCTCTGCCGGCCGCCATTCCGCTCTCTCTCCCACTTCCGTCGCTCATTTGTTGGACTCCGTTCAGCGTTGCGTGCTCACTTAGCGGCCGTCGATACTGCATTTAAGTTAAATAACGGCTGCTGTATTCAGCGATCCGCTAAGGCTATCGCACGACCATTTCGGCCGGTAGAATCGGAAATTACTCAAAGACTTCCACGCGGAAATCTCCCTCCTCCTCCGCACCATGCGGCGGAGGAGGCTACCATAAATTATTCGTTTTTATGCAACGAAAACGTCGAATACCGCCGGTAGGTCCGGTGGACGCGGCATAGAGATCGCAACAATCACTGAACGCGTCGAGGCGATAATCACCCTTGCGGCCCAACCCCAATAAAGTGGCCCACCGCCATCAGCGGCCGGATTCGGTCGCACACGATCTTGGCGGTCGCCAGCATCGGCACCGCGAGAAACGCCCCCGCAACGCCCCACATCCAGTACCAGAACACAAGCGATACGACAACCAGCACTGGGTTCAACGTGAAACGGCGCGCCAGCAGCATCGGCGTGATCACTTCCCCCTCGATGACATGGATCAGCAGATAAATCGCCGCCGGCAGCACCGCGCGCCACAGCCCATCGAACGTCAGCAACCCCGCAACAAACAGGATCCCAATGCCGCTTAATGGTCCGATGATCGGCACGTAATTCAGGAAAAAAGCCATCGTTCCCCATAAGATCGGATCCGCCAGACCACATAGATACGCCGCGATCCCGGTCGCCACCCCGACACCCAGGTTCATCAGGCTGACCGTCACCAGATATCCGGAAATATTGCTCTGGATTTCCCGCGATATATCGACGGCCTGCTTCTTATTGCTTAGCGTCGGCATGATCTCCACCAGGCGGCGCAAAAACATATCTCCGGTCACCAGAAGAAAGAACAACAACACGATGGTCGTTATTACTCCTGCCAAAATTACACGCGTGCCCGAAAACAAATGACCGCTCAGGGTCGGCCCTGCCACGGCGACCGTTGCGACGGGTGGCACGGGTCCCGCGGCCATTTGCTCGACCTTGGTGGTCGCAGCCTGCATTTCCTGGATCGGCTGCTTGAATATGCGCAGCCGCTGCTCGATGCGCGGCAGCCCCTCCGGCGCCTTCGCGATCCAAACGGTCACCGGCGCCGAAAGCGCGAAACCCAGGATACCCACCCCGCCGCATAACAGCACTATGATCGTCAACGCCGCCACGGGCCGCGGCAGCCGCAGCCCCGTCAGAATCCGCATGCTTGGCTGCAACAGCAAACTCAAGACGAAAGCAAACAGGATGGGCAGCACGATCTCCGCGGCGAAATAGAGGGTATACAGGATCAGCAGCACAAAAATCCCCACAAGCAGCAGTGCTTGCATATCTTGCGGTAACGGGATGCGCTTTGTCGGTTCGGCGACGGTGTCATCGTCGATATCATCGACCATTGGTATCCTCCATCATACCGAGATACCGCAGTGCCGCGGCGAGCTCCGCACCCAACAAGACAACAACCCAAAAAATATACATCCACAGCAGAAAAATCGGGATTCCCGCCAACGCGCCATACACCGTACCGTACGAAGAAAAACGCGCTATAAATACGCCGAAGAGGAACTTGACAATTTCCATCGAAATAGCAGCCAGCAGGGCGCCGGCGATGCTATCGCGGAACGACACTCTGCAATTCGGAATCAACCCATACAGCATGGTGAAGGCGACCGTTTCCAACCAGAACGAAACGCCCGCGTCGAACACTCCCAGCCACGGCAACCCGCCGAAGTATCCCGGCACGGAAAATCCAATGCCGATCAGCATGGGCCCCAACGTCAGAACCACCCAGTACGCCAGGACACGCTGACGCCACGGCCTGGCATCGGAAATTTCCCAGATTACTTGCAGCTGATCCTCGATTGTCAACAACATCAGAATGGCCGTGACGACCAGAACGCCGGCACCGATTGCCGTCGTTTGCGCGGCATTGGTCGCCACCGCCTGGAACCACGATGCCGCCTGCTCACCCACACCCGGCACGAAATTATCCAGCAGCACCGTCAAGAATCGATCGCGCGCATTACTAAAAAAGGGGAACCCAGAGAAAATGGCGAGCAAGATGGCGACCAACGGGACCAGCGACACGATGGTCGTATAACTCAACGCACTGGCCGCGATCAGGCACCGGTTCTTGATGAACTGATCGATACAACGATGCGCCAGTGCGCGCGGATCGGGATAGCTGGCCGCGGTCATAGTTTTTCCTGCATGCGCTGGCCGTACCATAACCACGCGGGCCGGGCACGCACGAGGGTCGGAAACTACCCAGCCGCCGCCACGGCCTTGCCGCCGGACAGCCGGAAGATCCGGTCCAACCGCTCCACCCCCACCAGCCGATGAGTAATCAGCACCACCGTCCGCCCCTCGGCGACGTCGTTCAGTGTCGTCAGAAATTCCCGCTCCGTCGCCGCGTCCAACCCGGCGCCGGGCTCGTCCAGGATCAAAATCGGTGCCTGAGACAGCAGCGCCCGCGCCAGCGCCAACCGCCGACCTTGCCCGCTGGAGAACCGGGCACCGCCCTCCCCCACCCAGGTATCCAAACCATCGGGCAGTTCACGCACAAGGACGGCGATCCGCGCCGCCTCCAGCGCCGCCCATAAATCCTCCTCGGCCGCATCGGGCCGCGCCAGCAGCAAATTCGCGCGTATTGTGTCGTCGAACAGATGGGTCGCCTGCGACAGCCACCCGATTCGCGACCGGACCTCGGCGGCCGACAACCCGGCAATATCGGCTTCCCCGAGCAACACCCGCCCTTCCGAGGGTGCCGCGACCTTCAACGCCAACGCCGCCAGCGATGATTTTCCAATGCCAGAGGGGCCGAGCAGCGCCACCCGCGCGCCTTGTGGGATGTCCAAGGTTAGCCCGTCGAACACCGGCGGCCGGTCGGGCGACCACCGGAACCCCACCCCCTCGAACCGCAACCGCGTCCCTTCAGGGATCGGTCCCGGCACAGTGGGATCGGGCACCGGCACCGGCGTATCCGCGGCCTCCAGCACCCGGCGCGCGGCAGCCGCGGCGTGGCCCAACAAAGCGCCCGCGCGCGGCAGGCCGCCGATTGCCTCGAACGCCGCGACCGCCAGAAAAACCGCGACGACACCGCCATGCGACACCGCTGCCAGCAACGCCGCCTGCCCGCACAGGAACGCCAGCGCGCCCGCCAGCGCAACCCGCCCCGCCAGCGCGTGCTGAGCGGCCAGTAAAGCCGCCTCCCGCGCTTGCACCAGGGCCAGCATGCGGCCCTCGGCGGCGAAAGCCCGTACCTCCCGCAAGCCCGTCAGAGCATCCAGCGCCGCGATCCGCAGCCCGCCCGATGCCCGCGCCAACACCGTCCCCGCGTCCCGCGCTGCACGCGCCGCGACCCAAGGCAGGATGAAGGCCGCCGCGAGAAAGAACCCTCCGACTACGACGCCGGCGCCCCAGGCCAACACTGGCAGCAGCACCACCGCCCCGGCCAACGGCACCAGGATCCGCAGGTAAAGCCCGTCCAGCGCCTCCACATCGCCCACCACCCGCGCCAGCAAATCGCCTGCGCGCCGGAAACCAAGCCCGCCCGCCGACCCGGCCGCGACCCGCCGGAAGAACCATACCCGCACATCCGACAGCGCCCGGAACATCGCCGTGTGCGTCACCAGCCGTTCGGTGTAACGCAGCAGCACCCGCCCCAAACCCAGCCAGCGCAAGACCAGCGGCACCCCGGCCATGCCGGTCAGCGCCAGTGCGCCATATGCCATCAGCCCCACGGTCGATGCTAAAGCCGCCAACGACACCAGCACCCCAGCGGCCAGCCAAACGGCCCGCTTGCGCCAAAGGCCCAAAATCCGGAGCAGATCGGCGCTCATGCCACCCGCCCCTCCCGAATATCCAGCCGCCGCCCGCCGAACGCATGCGCGGCGGCGGAGTGGCTCGCCAGGATCACCGTCTTTCCAATCGCCAGCCGCTTGAGGCTATCCAGCACGTCGGCCTCGGTGACCGGGTCCAGATGTGCGGTCGGCTCGTCCATCAGCAGCAGCGGCGCGTCTTTCAGGTAAGCGCGGGCGATGGCGACACGCTGCGCCTGCCCGCCCGACAGGCCGAACCCGCCCTCGCCCACCGGCGTATCCAGCCCTGCCGGCAATGCCCCCGAGAAATCGGCGACTCGCGCCGAAACGGCGGCGGCGTCCACTTCGGCATCGGTCGCCTCGGGCCGCGCGAAGCGGATATTGTCGCGGATGGTGCCAGCGAACAGCACGGGGCGCTGGCCGATCCAGGCGGTGAAGCGCGACAGCGCTTGCGGCACCACGTCGGAAATATCCGCCCCGTTGATGGTGACCCGACCGCTATCGGGGCGGATAAAGCCGAGCAACATCTCGATGACGGTGGATTTCCCGGCGCCCGAGGGGCCGGCCAACACCAATGTCTCCCCCGGTGCGGCGCGGAACGACAGCCCGTTCAGCGCCGTGGGGCGGGTGCGATCCCAGGTGAAGCGCACATCCTCGAACACCACGGTAATGCCCTGGGCCGCGACGGTTCGGATGTCGCGCGGCGGCGCGGGCGGGGGCATGGGCGGGATGTCCAGCATAGCCTCGGCCGCACCGGTCGCGTGCAACCGGTCCTGGTAGGCGGCGGAGAACCCCCGCAAAGGAGCGAAGAACTCCGGCACCAGCAGCAGAACGAGCAAGCCCTTCGCGAGATCGCCGGCCCCGCCAAAGAAGTGCAGCGCCACCGAAACCAACGCCAGCGCGGCGGCAAGGTCCAACGCGGCCGAGGACAGGAACGCCACCCGCAGCACTCGCATGGTACGCACTCGCAGCTCGTCGGCCGCCGAGGCCAGGCGTTGCGCCTCATCCTCCGCCCTGCCGTAAAGCACGATGGTGGCAATGCCACGGATTCGGTCGACAAAGCGCGTTTGCAGCCGCTCCATCGCCAGGAACTGGTTGCGGGACGCCGCGGCGGCACCCAACCCCGCGGCCGCCATCGCAAGCGGCACCAGAAGTCCGCATCCAAGCATGACCAACGCCGACCAGGGGTCGAAGCACAGCACCGCGACCAGCACCACGGTCGGACTGCACAAAGCGAAAATCGCAGCGGGGACGTAGCGGGAGAACAAGCCGTCCAACGCCTCCACCCGGTCCACCACCACGGCGGTTAGTTCGGCGGAATGCCGGGTGCGCAGCATCGCCGGCCCCGCGGTCAGCAGCCGGCTGAGCAAATCGGTTCGCAGCCGCCGCCGTGCCGCCGCGCCCGCACCGAACGCCAAACGCTCCGTCACGTACCCCAGCCCCGCTCGGCCCAGCGCCAACACGGCGAACAGGACTGCCAACCACCATGCAAACCGGCCAGACAGCATCGCCGCCAGAAGATAAATCTGCCCGACCGAGAGCACCGTCCCCAGCAGATTCAGCGCCACGATAGGGCGAGCGGCGTGGACGCCCCGCCACTGCTCGGCCCCTATCCAGGCGCGCGCGGCTGATTTGGTGTGATCGGCTGACGGCATGAGGCGCGGATTAGCCCAACCCATACCGCCGCGCCAGAGCGTGCCGCGGGGGCTTCGGCACGATCCAAAGGAGGACGAGTTGAGAGGCAAGCGGCGGCTGCAGGGTGATCGCATTTGGCCTCCACACCCGAGTCCGGTGTGGGCGACCGGAAAAATTGAGCGCAAAAACGCAAAAAAGCCGCAAATGCGATTGCCCTGGACCGCGTGGCCGGATTTCCACGTGCGTGCGTGCGCCCGCCCGTGAGCCAGGTGCTCATGGCCGGTGTGGCAATGACGGGGTTGGTTGCACGAGGGGCATCAGCTTGGGACGATGGCGGGCGGCGGTTCGCCGATCAGGCAGCCGAGCGCACGGCGCACGGTGGATGGGCGGAGGTCCCGCCAGTCGATGTGCCAGGTGTCCGGGCGCCTGTCGCGTTCGCGTTGGAAGGTATCCCCCCGCTGTGCGCGCACTTGGTAAATGCGGCCGAGGCTGCCGCCGTAGCGCCGCAGGATCTTTTCCACCTGGTTCCAAAACGC
>JANXTL010000090.1 GCA_025352375.1 Acetobacteraceae bacterium
CGGACAGGGCCTAAGCTCTTGTTTTGAACGGCAACTTTGCCGGCGTGCTGACGCACTTATTTGCCGGCGTTGCCTAACGAGCTGGAGCGCGGCAACCCTCTCACCCCACCAACATCGCCCCCGCAGCCTCCGCTACCCGTATCCCATCCACCCCCGCCGACAGGATCCCCCCCGCGTAACCCGCCCCCTCGCCCGCGGGAAACAGCCCCCGCGTATTCAAACTCTGAAAGTCCGGCCCCCGCGCGATCCGAACCGGGGCGGAGGTCCGTGTCTCCACCCCCGTCAGCACTGCATCCTCCATCGCGAAACCCGGTATCTGCCGCGCGAACACCGGCAGAGCCTCCCGGATCGCGGCAATCGCGTAATCCGGCAGGCTGTCGGACAGATCGCAGGGGCACACGCCGGGTTTGTAGGATGGCACCACCGAACCGAACCCCTCCGACGCCCGCCCGGCCAGGAAATCGCCAACCCTTTGACCCGGAGCGCGGTAATCCCCGCCCCCCGTCACGAACGCCCGCCGCTCCCAGAACCGCTGGAACGCCACCCCCGCCAGCACGTCGCCGGGGTAATCCTCCGGCCCGATCCCCACCACGATCCCCGCATTGGCATTGAATTCGGCGCGCGAGTATTGGCTCATGCCGTTGGTCGCCACGCACCCCGCCTCAGACGTCGCCGCCACCACCTGTCCGCCCGGGCACATGCAGAAGCTATACACCGAACGCCCATTCGACGCGTGGTGCACCAGCTTGTAGTCCGCCGCCCCCAGCACAGGATCGCCCGCGAACGACCCAAACCGAGCGGCATCGATCACCGCCTGGGGGTGCTCGATCCGGAAGCCGATGGAGAACGGCTTCGGGTCCAGATGCACGCCCAGACGAAACAGCATCTCGAACGTGTCCCGGGCGGAATGCCCGATCGCCAGCACGACGGCCGGGGTTTCGATCGCCGAACCATCCGCCAGCATCACGCCCCGCACGGCGCGGTCGTCATCCAGCAGGATTTCTTCCACGCGCGCGCCGAACCGATATTCCCCGCCCAGCGCCTCGATCCGTGCCCGTATCCCCTCCACCACGGTCACCAGCCGGAACGTCCCGATGTGCGGCTTACTGACATACAAGATTTCGTCCGGCGCCCCCGCCGCGACAAAATCGGTCAGCACCTTACGGCCCAAATGCCGCTTGTCCTGGATGCCGCTGTAAAGCTTGCCGTCGGAGAACGTGCCCGCCCCGCCCTCCCCGAACTGCACGTTGCTTTCCGGGGTCAGGACGGATCGCCGCCACAACGCCCAGGTATCCTTGGTCCGCTCCCGCACGATCTTGCCGCGCTCCAGCACCAAAGGCCGAAACCCCATCTCCGCCAAGGTGAGCGCCGCCATCAACCCGCAGGGTCCGGCGCCGATCACCACCGGCCGAGGCCCCGTCGCCGATCGCGCCCGCACCGGGGGCACATAGGCCGTGTCCGGCGTCGGCAACACATCCGGCGGAATAGCCACCCCATCGGCCACCACCACATCCAGCGAGTAGACCAGATGGATGTCCCGCTTTCGCCGAGCGTCGACGCCGCGTCGAGCGATCTCGACCGCCAAAATCGCTTCCACGGGCACGCCCAAACGCGAAGCCGCCGCGGCGCGCAGGGCGTCCGGCTTGTGGTCCAGCGGCAGCTTCAGTTCGGTCAGGCGTACCATCGGATTCCTGGGGGGAGACGACCCCGCCGCCTTGCATCATAACGCACCGGCCACCGCAACCGAGAACCGCATGCACGACTGGAAGACCCTGCTGGCCACGCCGCGCTTCCGCTCGCTTTGGCTGGCGCTGGTCTCCAACAACTTCGGCAGTTGGTGCGTGATGGCGGCGCTGCCCATTCTCGTCGCTGAAAGATTCGGCGCCGGCAGCGAGCTGGTGCTCAGCCTGGGCGTGCGGATTCTGCCGAAAATCCTGCTGGCGCCGATCGCGGGCGGTTTCCTGCGCCGATACGGGGCCATCAGAGTCGCGGGCAGCGCCTTGGTGGCAGAGGGCGTGCTGACCGCCGCCTTGCCCTGGTGCCTCGATTTCGCGCTGTTGCAGGTGTGCATTGGGGCAATCGGGACGCTGGACGTGTTCGTCAATCCCTCGCTGCTATCGTTGCGCGGGCCATCGACGCCGCCCGGCCTGTCCATGGCCGCCAATACGCTGTGCTCCGTCGCCGATCGATCGGCCAAGATCGTGGGGCCCATTATCGGCGGCATCGCGGTCCTCAGCGGGTTCGTCCCGGCGTTTCTGGCGTTTGGGCTGGCGATCCTGTGCGCGGCGATCCCGGTCTCCCGCCTGAAAATCGCGCCCGAACCCCCGGTTGAGCGCCAGCGGTTCATCGCCTCCCCCATGGAGTTCGTGGCCATGCTGCGCGGCGACCGCATCCTGACCGGCCTGCTCATCGCAGCCGTCACCTACATGGTCATGCTCGGCGGGTTGCGACCGTTCCTGTTCTGGGCCAACCGGGATTGGTACGGAGCCTCCGACACAGCCTGGACCGGGTTGCTGTCGGCACAGGGCGTGGGCGCGCTGATCGGGGCCTTCGCCGCCGGCCTGCTGGGACGCCGCTTGCAACGCTGGATGTCGGCCTACGGGCTGACCCTGTTAACCGGCATCCTGGAGGGCGTGCTGCACCTCGCGCTGCTGCTGACCGTCAGCGGCACCCAGGCGATGATCGTCCTGGCGGCGGCGAGCATCCCGGAAATCCTGTCCACCGCCACCTGGTTCACCGCCATGCAGGAACGGCTTACCCCGACCCAGCAGGGCATCTTCTTCACCTTCGCCATGCCGGTCTGGGACTGCGCTTTCGCTCTGGGCGTCATGTCGGCGGGCTTGCACGCCAACGGCAGCCTGAGCCTGACCGCGTTCTGGGTGCTGGTGTCATTGAGCGCCACGCTGCCACTGGTGCCGTTGCTGATGGTGCATGGGTGGCGCAGGTCCCGCCAATGATCTTTACTGATCCAAACGGCAGAGGGAATCGCGCATCATGTCCGACCCGAACCAACCGCCCGCCAGCGTCTGGCTGACCGGCGCCCCGCCATCCCAGCCAACGCCCGGTCAGGGTGTGCGCCACGCTTACCCGCTGGCCGTGCGAGACCACGGACTGGCCACGGCCTTCGGGCTCGTCATGCGGAGCCTTCCCTACGCACTGGCTCGGTTTGGGGTCCATCTGGCGTTCACATTTGGCTGCATTATTTGGCTGATCGTCGCGTTCGGCGGCGCCGCCTGGCTCACCGCGCATATCGCGCAGGCGTTTGGCCTGGTTTGGCTGGTGGTTTGCCTGGTCGGGGCGGGTTGGTTCTGGGTGACCATCCTGCGCTACGTGCTGCATTTGATTGCGTGCGGGCACGTCGCCGTGCTGACGGAGCTGATCGTCCGCGGGCAGGTGGGCAACGGCGGCGAATCGATGTTCGCCTATGGGCGCCGTATCGTAACCGAACGGTTCGGGCAGGTGAATGCGCTGTTCGGGCTGAACGCCCTGGTGCGCGGTATTATCCAAAGCTTCCATCGCACGCTCGATTGGACGGCCGAACTGCTGCCGATCCCCGGGCTCGAATCGGTGGCGAGCCTGATTTCGGTGATATTGCGGGCGGCCACCCGCTACCTCGATAAGGTCATTTTTTCGTACAATCTCGCGCGCGGCGAACAGGATCCCTGGGCCGGCGCGCGGGAGGGTATTGTCTATTATTGCCAGAACGCCATGCCGATCCTGAAAACCTCGATTTGGATTGTCATCCAGGAGCGTGTGCTGAGCTTTTTCCTGTGGCTGCTCCTGCTGGTACCCGCCGGCACGATCACGGTGATGTTGCCGCACGCGGTCAGGGAGGTCGGCGGTTTGATCACCGTCGTCATCGCCCTGCTGCTGGCGAGCGCCCTGCGGGAGGCGTTTATCAGACCGATCTTTCTGGTCATGATCATGATCCGCTTCCACGCGCTGGTCGAAAACCAGCCGATCAATGCGGAGTGGGCGGATCGGCTGGCGCAAATGTCGGACAAGTTCCGCACGTTCGTCTACGGCGTTCGGACGGCGTAGGCCGGCATTGTGGTCGTGGATTGGTTTCGAGGACAGGATACGACTAGACCGTGATCGCCTGAGGTTGACTTCAACCTCGGGCGTGAATCACCCTCTCAAACAAAGGCTTAGACCATGATCCAACGCCGATATCGCATGCAACCTCAAACGATCATGGTCTAATCGCGATCGGCAGCCCCCCGCGCCTCTATTCGGCCTCGTCCGAGGAAAGCTTGCGCCAGGAGATACTCGGCGCCGTCCGCGATGTTCTGACCGAAAGCGGCGGGCAAACCCCGCTGGCCGGACTGTCGTCCAAGCCG
>JANXTL010000093.1 GCA_025352375.1 Acetobacteraceae bacterium
CCGAGAGGTCCACCGCATCCATGCACCGACGAAACGCCGTCGTCTCCGGGGGTGCTGTGGCTGCCTGGGACCCTCCAGGGACCAGCAGCAAGAGCATTGCGAGAACTGTGAGGCGCATGTTGCCGTTATCCCGGAAAGCGCGAAGCAAGCATGTCGGATACCAGCCACTGGACCGGCCAACAATCGGCCGATGGCTAGAGCGTGATCGCCTGAGGTTGACTTCAACCTCGGGCGTGAATCACCCTCTCAAACAAAGGCTTAGACCATGATCCAACGCCGATATCGCGTGCGACCTCAAACGATCGTGGTCTAAGCCGCGACAGGCGCCCAGGAAGGCGCCCAGGAAGGCGCCCGGGAAGGGCTAGCCAACCGTCCCCAAACCCGCCACCCTCGGCCCCAATCTAAGCTACCCGAGGAAACCCAGGAAATGCCTCAGACCGTCGCCCGCCTGCTGGTGGACAGCCTCGAAGCGCACGACATCGACCTGATCTATTGCGTGCCGGGCGAGTCCTACCTCGGCATGACCAACGCCCTGGCCGATAACAACCGGATGCGGCTGATCGTTTGCCGGCACGAGGGAGGTGCTGCGTTCATGGCCGCCGCCGACGGTCGGATGCGCGGGGGCAGGGCGGGGGTGCTGGTGGTGTCCCGCGGACCCGGCCTGTCCAACGCGATGATCGGCCTGCACACCGCATTCCACGACGCCACCCCGCTGGTAGTGTTCATCGGCCAGGTGGAACGGTTCGAGGCCGGGCGGATGGCGTTGCAGGAGCAAAATTATTCGCGGCTTTTGTCCGACGTCACGAAGCTGGTGATCGAGGTCAACGATCCCATCCAGGCCAGCGAAGCTGTTGCCCGCGCCTTCCATGTCGCGGAAAGCGGCACGCCGGGGCCGGTGGCGATTATCATTCCGGAAGATGTGTTCGACGCGACCACCGAAGCGACCCTGAACCGGCCGCGCCCGCAAGCGATCGCCGGCCCGCATCCGGACGACCTCGATCGGCTCGCGGATATGCTGGCGAAAGCGGAAAGGCCGCTGATCTGGGTTGGTCCGGCGATGCGGGAAAACGGCCTCGAAGAACTGAAGCAGCTGGCCGAGCAGTGGCACCTGCCCGTCAGTCCCACCCACCGGCGGCCGCATTTGTTCGATGCCTGGCACGACAACTACGGCGGGTACGTTGCCAGCCGCACGCATCCCGACGTCATCGCCGAAATGAAGAAATCCGACCTCCTGGTGGTGTTGGGCGAACGCCTCACCGGCACGGTGTCGCAGAACTTCACCTTTCCCGCCGCACCCGAACCGCAACTGCCGCTCGTTCACGTATGGCCCGATCCCGTTGAGCTCGGCCGCGTCTGGCGCCCCGATCTGGCGTTGGCCTGCGAGCCGCGCGCCGTCGTGCAAGCCCTGCTGGCGCGGGGCACGCCCAACAACGCCGAACGCCGCAAACCTTGGGTCCAGGGCCTGAACAAAATCCACCGCTCCCTGATGGAGCCGGAATGGCAACCAACCACCGACGGCGTGAATTTCTCCGCCGTGGTCTGCGAAATCGCCAAGTACATGACCGACGACACCACGGTGACGTCGGATGCCGGTAATTTCTCCAGCTTCGTGCAGCGGTATTTGCCAATGAAGCCCGGCCAGATGTTCCTGTCGTCCGTCGTGGGCGCGATGGGCGCGGGTTTCCCGATGTCGGTGGCCGCTTGCCTGCGCCGGCCCGGCTCCCGGGTGATCGCCTTCGCCGGGGACGGCGGCGCGCTCATGACAGGTAACGAGATCGCCACCGCCTGCCAGTACCGGGTCGCACCGATTTTCGTGATCTCGGATAACGCCTGCTACGGCACGATCACCATGCACCACGACATCCGCTATCCTGGCCGTCCTTACCAGGCCGCGACGCAGCTCACAAACCCCGACTTCGCCGTCTGGGCCAGCGCGTTCGGCGCCAAGGGCTTCACCGTCACCGACGAGTCGCAGATCGCAGGCACCATCGCGGAGGCATTCTCCGTCAAAGACAAACCAGTCGTCATTCACTGCCACACCTCCCTGGAGCAGATCAGCGCCTGGCGCCGCCGCAATCTGGCGCGGTAACCACTGGACGAACCGCGCAGCCCTCCCGTAACGTCGCTGTCACGCCCGGCAGAGGCGATTCAGGAGGAAGCGATGACCCAACAAACGGCAGAAGGCGGATTCGGCTGGATGCGGGATATCACCCGCTACCAATGGCAGGTCTTTCTGGTCGCTTGGCTTGGATGGTCATTGGACAACGCCGATTTCGGGCTGTTCTCGCTGGTTCTCAGGCCGGCAGTAACAGAACTGCTGGGCGGTAACCCCACCGGCGCCGACATCGGCCGCGTCGGCGGACTCCTGGCCATGGCCGGCCTGCTCGGCTGGGCGATCGGCGGGTTCTTCTTCGGTATTATCGCCGACTACATCGGGCGGGTGCGGACTCTCGCCCTCAGTATTATGATCGTCGGCCTGTTCACCTTCCTCCAGGGGTTCGCGCCAAATACGTTCGTTTTTGGCATCTTCCGTTTCATGACCGGTGTCGGCACCGGCGCCGAGATCGTGATCGGCATCCCCCTGGTCGCCGAGGCATTCGCCGAAACCAATCGCGCCAAGGTGCTGGGATTCATGATGACCGGCGGCGGGGTGGGCAATCTCCTCGGCGGCCAGATTTTCGCGTATGTCGGCCCATACGGCTGGCGCTATGTGATGTTCGCTGGGGTGCTGCCGGCGCTTGCATTGCTGGCGCTGCGCCGCGGCATGGAAGAACCGGAGCGGTTCAAGGTCGTGCAGGCCCGCCGCCGGGAATTGAAGGCCACCACCACCAGGACCGAGGAGGAGCACAACTTCCTTGGTTTCGTCCCCGCCCAATTGTTCAGCCGGCAAATCCGCTACAGCACCTTCATCGGGGTGCTGTTCTGCGTCGGCACCCTGCTGGCGATCTGGACCAGCCAAATCTGGCTGCCAACCATCCAGGGGCAGATGCTGGCAAAGTCGGGCATCACCGGCCCCGCCGCGGCGCATTTCATCGGCAATGGCATGACGCTGTGGGGCATCGGCGGTATTGTGGGATACGCCACGTTCGGCTTCCTCGCCGACGCGTTCGGCCGGCGCCCGACCATCGTGTTCTACAACGTCGGCACCATCGTCAGTGGGCTGGTGCTGTACCAAGTGCTGGATACCTGGGATTACTACCCGTACATGCTGCCGGTGTTCGGGTATTTCGTGTTCGGGGTGTTCTCCGGCCACGCGGTCTATCTGCCGGAGCTGTTCCCCACCCATGTGCGTGCCACCGCGGTGTCGTTCTGCAACGGCTCCGGCCGCGTCATCACCAGCTTCGGCCCGTTGGTCGCCGGGCTGATGGTCGGGTTCTTCGGCGGGCAGTTCAACAGGGCGGCGGCGGTCATGACCTGCATGGCGGTTTTGTCGATCCTGGCAATGGCGTTGGGCCGGGAAACCAAGGACGACCAATTGCCCGATTAGACCATGATCTTTTGAGGTTGCACGCGATATCGGCGTTGGATCATGGTCTAAGCCTTTGTTTGAGAGGGTGATTCACGCCCGAGGTTGAAGTCAACCTCAAGCGATCACGCTCTAGACCCCGCGGACTATGATGGGGCGATGCGCCGCGGTTGCCGCGCCGCCGAAGCCGCGACGCGTTAGCTCTCCAGTTCGCTGTCCCAGTACAGGTAGTCCCGCCAGCTCTCGTGCAGGTAGTTCGGGGGGAAGGCGCGGCCGTTGTCCTGCAATTCCCACGTCGAGGGCTGCCTCGGAGTCAGGCGCGGGAACATGCGGCACTCCCGCGGCAGGCGCGATCCTTTGCGCAGGTTGCAGGCGCCGCAGGCGGTGACCACGTTTTCCCACGTGGTGCGGCCGCCGCGGCAGCGGGGGGTGACGTGGTCGAACGTCAAATCCGGCGCGGGGGAGCGTGCCGAGCAGTACTGGCACTGGAAGGCATCCCGCAAAAAGACGTTGAACCGGGTGAAGGCCGGGCGGCGGGACGTGGGGACGAAGTCCTTCAGCGCGATCACGCTGGGCAGCTTCATCGTGACGCTGGGGGAGTGCACGGCCTTTTCGTACTCGTTCAGCACCGATACCCGGTCCATGAACACCGCCTTGACAGCATCCTGCCAGGACCAAAGGGACAACGGAAAATACGACAGCGGGCGGAAGTCCGCATTCAGAACTAGCGCGGGAAACTGCTGTCCGCCGTCAGGCAAGCGAAGCCCCTCTCCGTTGGGGCGCAATATCTGGTGGGTTGAAACTGCCGACCCACCAAATGAAGAGCGCCGCCGAGAACCGAGCACTTTATGCCAGACCCCGATTCGGGTCGCAACTCCGCGACTCCACGAGACTCACGGATTCACGGTTTGGTCATGCAAAGGCCTTCTGTAGCGTGAGCGCCGCCATCGCGATGCCGTGGTCGTCGATGCCGTGGCCCAAGCCCGGAGAATACGCCGCTTCCACCGGCACCCCCAGGCGTTTCAGTTCGGCTTCCGCGTCGCGCGACCGGCTGACGGGAACCTGCCCATCGGCCTCCCCATGCGCCAGTAGCACCGGGGCGCGGTTGCGGATCTCGGCTTCCAGCGACTCGGGGGCGATCAGCGCGCCGGAGAACGCGAGGATCGCTTTCGGAGCAACGGCGCGACGCAGGCCGGTGAACAGCACCGTCATCGCGCCCTGGCTGAACCCCATCAGCGCGTAGGCATCCGGCGGCAGGCCGAGCCGCGCGAGTTCGGCGTCGATGAAGGCGTCGAGGTGCGTGGCGGCATTGCGGGCGCCGCCCTGCATCACCTCTGGCCTTCGGTCGGATACCGGCCACCACTGGCGACCGAAGCCGGAAAAATGCTCCTCCGGCGCGTTGACGCTGGCGAAAATGGCGTCGGGCAGGGTGTTGCCCCAGGTGGGGGCGATGTCGATCAGGTCGTAGGCATCCGCGCCCAGGCCATGGCACAACACGACCAGTTGCTTGGGCGCGGCCTTGGAAGCCGGGCCCCAGTGGATGGCATCCAACACCGCCATGTCGGTTTCTCCCTTTGTGTGCGCCTACTCAGACGCCAGACCGCTCGACCGTCAAGCGATGGCGCGCTTCTCTGTGGCTCTGTGCCTGTGCTTTGCGGCCTCGCATCCACGGCCGCCGGTGGTTGGCAGGCCACTCAGTTTAACCACAGAGCCACAGAGATTTCGATCTGGTCGCGCCGGATGCGAGCCAGCCGATTGCCCAACCCGAGGCGCTTATCCACAATCGCCCCATGTCCGTCGTCACGCGCTTTGCCCCCAGCCCGACCGGCTATCTCCACCTCGGTCATGCGTTCTCGGCCTTCACGGCCTGGCGGCGGGCGCGGGACGCTGGGGGGCGCTTTCTGTTGCGGCTGGAAGACATCGACCCCAGCCGCTGCCGCCCCGAATACGCCGCGGCGATTCAGGAGGACCTGTCCTGGCTCGGCATCGATTGGGACGGTCCGGTGCGGGTGCAGTCCGAACACCTGGACGACTATCGTTGCGTTCTGAGCATTTTGCGCGAGCGCGGTCTGCTGTATCCTTGTTTTTGCACGCGAACGGACATCGCGCGGGAGATCGCAGCGTCCGCCGCCGCGCCGCACGCCCCCGATGGCAGCCCGGTCTATCCCGGAATGTGCCGGGATTTGTCGGCTGACGAACGTGCCGCGCGAATCGCGGCGGGGGAGCGCTTCGCGCTTCGATTGCACGCGCGACGAGCTTTGGATGGCCCGTTGTCGTTCGAGGAGGAAAGGGAGGGCGCGATTGTCTGCGATCCCGCGGCGTTCGGCGATGTTGTTCTTGCGCGTAAGGATGCGCCCGCCAGCTATCATTTGTGCGCGACGCACGACGATGCGTTGCAAGGTGTTACACTCGTGACGCGGGGGGAGGATTTGCGAGAAGCGACGCATTTGCACCGGTTGTTACAGGCGCTGATGGGCTGGCCGGTGCCACGATACGCGCACCACCGGCTGCTGACCGACCCCTCCGGCCGGCGGCTGGCGAAGCGGGATCGGGCCGCGACGATCCGTGATTTGCGAGCGAGCGGGACCTCGGCGGCGGCAGTTCGGGCAATGCTGACGTGAACCGACCTGGGGCAGCAGCGTTATTGGCGGCAATCGAAAATAGGACGTTCGCCGTCCGCATCGGGTATTGGTAAACGGCGCCGAACCGTGCCATAATTCACGCTGACGTGCGAACGCGCGACGACCCATTGGTTCGAGATTGGCCAGCGTGCGGTTGTGCGGACTTGGGGAGCGTGGCATGCCTGCCACGGTTCCACGGAAGTAATGCTGGGGACGAGATCGGACTGGCGCATGCCGGGACCGGAATTCGATGGAGGCCGAGGATTCATGACGACTTTAACGCCTGGTGGCCACGGGTCATTCACGTTCTCGACCATCGGCGGGACACTGACGAATTCGGGCACCTACGGCTCCGCTGGCGCAACTGGAAACTACGCCGTCTACCTCCGCGGCCAGAACGAGGTCATGATCAACTCGGGGAAGATTGTCCCCAGTATCCTCGGCATTGCCATGCAGGCCTCGAATCAAACGGTCAGCAATGCCGTCGGCGGCATTATCCTTGGGACCCCGGGCTACGGCGCGATTCAAGCCTATGCCGGCAGCGGCGTCCTCTCTGGCGAAACGGTGGTCAACGCGGGCTTCATATCGTCGCCTAGCGCGTCATTCGGTGCCATATTCTTTAGTAACTATAAGCTTACGGGCACCGTCGCCGGCGGTGTTGTTACGAATACCGCTACGGGGACCATCGGCGGGAGTATTTATTTTCAGGGATATGCAAGCCGTCTGGCCAATGCCGGCCTGGTCGTCAATTCGGGTACAATCCTCGGGGGTGGACCCAGCAATCGGTCCGCGATCGCCCTTTACGGGAACGGCGGGACGGTAACCAACCTGGCGGGCACGATCGCGGCGAACGGTTCGGGGTCTGGCATTGCCTTTCAACGCGGTAGCGGCACGGTTACCAACGCAGGGACCATTAAGGCCGCCAGTGCGGCCGGCACCGCCGTTTCTTTCGCCGCGGTCGCCGGGAACAGGTTCATCGACGATTCCACGGGTGTCGTGCTGGGCAAGGTCAATGGCGGCAGCGCCGCGACACTCGAACTGGCCGCCGCGACGGGTGCGGGCACCCTGAGCAGCTTCGGCAGCAACTATATCAATTTCAGCCAGGTGACGATCGATTCTACATCAAACTGGACCGTCAATAGCACCGATACATTCGGCGCCGGTATCACGCTGACCAACGCTGGTACGTTGACCGCCGCCAGTGTCGGTACCGTAGTAGGCCGGCTGGTCAATACCGGCACTCTGAGAAGCACCGGCGCTCTGACCGAAAGCGGCCCCCTTATCAACAGCGGTTACTTTGCCAACACTGGGACCTTGACCAACACTGGGACCTTGACCAACAGCGGCACGCTGACCAACAGCGGCACGTTGAAGAGTAGCGGCAGCTTGACCAACACCGGCACGATTCTGCTGAACGGCGGGTCGGTGGAAATCGCGGCCCTGAGCGGTGTTGGCGTGATCAATTTCGGCACCGCCGCCGGCGTTACCTTGGCGCTGAGCAGTCAGGCAGCAACGGTGGAGGCCATCGGCGGCCTGACGATCGCGTCTGGCACCGTGAGCGGTCAGACGATCGAATTAACCGGGGTGATCGTTACCAGCACGAGCCTGATCAACAGCGGCAACACCCTCGCCGTCTCATTGACTGCCGGCGGCCCGATCAACATCAAGCTCGGTACAGCGATACCTGGCAAATATTTCCACTTCCAAAACGTCGGTGGCAACGCATTCCTGGAGGAATCGACCACTGTCTGCTACCTCGCCGGCACCCGCATCCGCACCGATCGGGGCGATGCCCTGGTAGAAGACCTGCAAATCGGCGACAAAATCGTCACCCTCGACGGCAGCGCCAAGCCGATCAAATGGATCGGGCGTCGCGCTTATTCATCGGCCTTCGCAGCGGGCAACCGCGATGTGATCCCCATCCTGTTCAAGCAGGGTTCGCTGGGCCGTAACGTTCCGGTGCGCGATCTCTATGTCTCCCCGCTGCATGCGATGTTTTTGGACAACGTGCTGGTGCCGGCCGAGCACCTGGTGAATGGAGTGTCGGTCGTGCGGTGCCCGGAGATCGATCCGATCCGGTATTTCCACATCGAACTGGAAAACCACGACGTCATCTTCGCCGAAGATGCGCCGGCCGAAACGTTCGTCGATTGCGACAGCCGCGGCATCTTCCACAATTCGCGGGAATTTTCTGAGCTTTACCCCGACGCGGACACGCAGGCCTGGAAGTTCTGCTTTCCACGCATCGTGTCCGGCCCGTTGCTGGAAAATATCCGCCGCGAGATCGATGCTCGCGCCGGTCTGACCGACGCGAGCTCCGGGCCGCTGGAGGGCAACCTGGACGGCATGAATGGCGCCACCATCACCGGTTGGGCGTTCGATCCGGCGCATCCAGACACACCGGTGGTGCTGGAAATCCTCGACGGCGACGGGCTGATCGCGCGGGTGAACGCCAACCGGTTCCGGTCCGACCTGGAAGCGGCAGGCATCGGCGACGGCCGCCACGGGTTCGAACTGCGTCTGCCGCGCCCGCTGCCGGCGCACACGCGGCACGAAATTCGTGCGCGCCGCTTGGCCGATGGGCGGGAACTCGGCGGTTCGCCGCTGGCAATCGAGCCGTTCGACCGCGGTTCGCTGGTGTCGGACGCACGGGATGCGATCGATCTCGCGGTCGAAACGGCACGCGAGACCGGCGGGTTGGACGGCGTGCTGGAAACCTTACTGCAAGGCATCGATCAGGTGCGCCGCCTGCGGCTCACGCAGCACACGCAACCCCGCCGCAAGCATGCGCTGGTCGTCGATACTATGGTACCACGAAATGATTGTGGCGCGGACATCGCGGCCTTGCTGGCCCAGGGGTGGGCGGTCGAGTTCGTTGCCTCCGCCGAGCTGGCCGGCGGGGACGATGCCGTTGCCGCGTTGCAGGCGCTCGGGGTTGTATGCCACCGCGCACCGCTGGTCGCCTCGGTCGAGGAAGTGCTGCGCCGCAAGCGCGACATGTTCGATCTGGTGTGCCTGGGCCCGGCCGCCAAGGCTTACGCGGCGTTGGCCCAGACCTGGCAGCCACGGGCGCGGTTGGCGTTCGCCGATGGCGTTGACCCGCACGGGGCCGCCCGCGCGGCGTAATGCCGACCGCCAAGACCAGCCCGTGCTACCGCGCCGGCACGCGCATACGGACCGATCGCGACCCGGTCCCGGTCGAGCATCTGAGGATCGGCGACAAGGTCCAGACGCTGGACGGCACCGCGAAGCCGATCAAATGGATTGGGCGGCGCGACCATGCCGACGTCGCCCCCATCCTCATCCAACAGGGCGCGCTCGGCGGTAACATTCCCGAACGCGATCTGTATGTCTCCCCGTCGCACGCGCTGTTTTTCGACGACGTGCTGGTGGAGGCCGAATACTTGCTGAATGGGGTGTCGGTGGTGCGGTGTCCGGAGATCGATCCGGTCCGGTATTTCCACATCGAACTGGACCAGCACGACATTATCTTCGCGGAAGGCGCGCCGGCCGAGACTTTCGTCGACTGCGATACGCGGTCGCTGTTCGACAATGCGTCCGAGTTCGTGGAACTCTACCCCGCCGACCAGCCGCGGCGCTGGATATTCTGCGCCCCGCGCATCGAAACCGGCCCGATCCTCGACCAGGTCCGCCGCGCGATCGACGGTAGGGCAGGGCTGGTCAAAGCGGGGAGCGGGGTGGCGCCGGGACCCCTGGAGGGCAACCTCGACGGGCTCGACGGCAACACCATCGTCGGTTGGGCGTTCGCGCCGGCGCATCCGGCGACATCCGTGCTGCTGGAAGTGCTGGACGGGGAGAGGCTGGTGGCTCGCCTGACCGCCAACCGCTTCCGCGCCGACCTGGAGGCCGCGGGGATCGGCGACGGGCGGCATGGGTTCGAATTGGCGCTGTCCCGGTCGCTGTCGCCGCTGGTGCGCCATGAATTGCGGGTGCGGCGGGTGAGCGACGGGCGGGAACTGCCGGGCTCGCCACTGGCGATCGAGCCGCACGACCGCCGCACGCTGGTCAGGGACACCCGCAAGGCCATCGAATTGGCGGCCAACACCGCGTCCGATCCGGGCACGTTGGATGCTTTGCTCGAAAATTTGCTGCAAGGCGTCGATCGGGTGCGGCGCCTGCGTGCCACGGACATCGCCGCTACCCACGGGCCGAGCCACCGCAAACCGCGGCGCCAACGGCCGAAGCGGGCGCTGGTGATCGACGATTTATGGCCGCGCCGCGACCGCGATGCCGGGTCGAATGCTATCCTCAGCCACGTCGCGGCGCTGAAATCGTTGGGGTGGGAGGTCGAGTTCGTGGCGTCCGGCGCGTTGTCGGGCGGCGATGCGGCGACCGACGCATTGAAGGCTTTGGCTGTCGAATGTCATCGCTCGCCTTTGGTCGCGTCCGTCGAAGAAGTGCTGCGCCGCAACCGCAACATGTACGATCTGGTGTATTTGCACCGCCTGTCGAACGCCGAGGCCTACGCTCCGCTGGCGCGTGTGTGGCAGCCGAAAGCCCGCGTCGTCTACTGCGTCGCCGACCTCCACCACGTCCGCTCCGCCCGGCAGGCGGAGGTACACAATAACAGCGAGTTGATGGAAACGGCCGGTTTGTTAAAGGCCCGCGAGTTGAACGCCATACGAATGGCCGACGTCACGATCACCCACTCCACCGCCGAGGCCGAGTATTTGGCGCGGGAGGCGCCGGGCTTCGATGTGCATGTGGTGCCGTGGGCTGTGACCGCGGCGCCCACGACGGTGCCGTTCGGGGATCGCCACGGCATCGCGTTCGTCGGCGGCATGCGCCACGCCCCCAACCCCGACGCGGTGCGCTGGATGGCGGCCGAGGTGCTGCCCCGCGTGTGGACGCGCGAGCCCGAGATGCGCTGCCTGCTGGTCGGTGCCGATTGGCCCGAGGCGGTGTGGGGCCGGCTCGATCCGCGCTTGCACCTGACCGGTCAGGTGGTTCGGCTAAATGAGGTGTTCGACCAGGTCCGCCTGACCATCGCCCCGCTGCGGTTCGGCGCCGGCGTCAAAGGCAAGGTGCTCGATAGTTTCGCGGGTGGATTGCCCTGCGTCATGAGCCCCATCGCGGCCGAGGGAATTCCTCTGAACGAGCTGTTACGCTCGGCCGTGACGACCGACGCGATCCAGATGGCCGACCGGATATGCGAACTGCACAACCGGCCCACGTTGAACCGCCAACACGCCGAGGCAGGGCTGGCGCTGGTGCGCGACGTCTACACCGAGGCTGCCGTAGCCGCCGCGATCGAGGCGATCGCGGGGCCTGGCGTCGTGCGGCG
>JANXTL010000116.1 GCA_025352375.1 Acetobacteraceae bacterium
TCGTCCTCGGCCAGATCGTGGTCCAGCAACGGGATGGTCATCGATCGGTCCTTCAGCGGATGTTGTAGAGCTTGGCGGCGTTGTCGTGCACGATCTTAGCCCGGACCGACGGCGAAATCGCCGCCAGATTGCGGCCGATCACCGCATGAGACTCAGGCCACAGGCAGTCCGGGTGCGGGTAGTCCGACCCCCACATGATGTTGTCCTCCCCGATCAATGGAATGATCGGCTCCAGGAATTGGTCCTGCTGGTACGTCACAAACCCCTGCCGGCGGAAGTAGTCGCTCGGCTTCATGCTGAACCCCAAACTCCGAGCACGATCGTGGTACTCGGTGTCCAGCCGGTCGAAGATATACGGCAGCCAGGTCACGCCGGACTCGCCCAGCACGAACTTGAAGTCCGGGTATTTTTCGCAGGCGCCGGAGGCCAGCAGCGACACCAGCACCTCCATCGTGTCGGTCTGGAACAACGCCGACCGCACGAGGCGCCACTGGGTGAAGTATTCCTTCTCCATCTCCGGATTGTTCGGCGCGCGCGGCGACTGCGACCCGGTGGAGTGGAACGAAATCGGAAAATGGCACTCCGCCGCCGCTTCCCAGACCGCGTACCAATCGTGGTGCCAAAGCGGCACGACGCTGTTTTTGAACGCCATATCGCCGCCGCGCAGGCCCATTTTGGCGCAGCGCCGCACCTCGGCCGCCGCTTCCTTCGGGTCGTGGTTGGGCACGATGGCCAGCGGGAAGACCCGGTTCGGGTCCGCCCGCTTGGCGAAATCCGCCACCCAGTCGTTGTAGACCCCATCGGCCCAGCCGCGCATCGCCTTGTCCGCGATCATGTGGTTGATCATCAGGCAGCCGTAGACGATCTCGGCCTTTACCCCGTCGCGGTCGAGGTCCACGACCCGCAGATCCGGCGTGGTCGGGCGCGGCTTGGCGCCGGGGAAATAGTCCCACTCGAAGCCGGCGTCCTTCATCTCGTCGACGTGGGTGAACGACCCCTTCTGGTATTTGGTGAAGCCGGGGCCGACCCCGTTCCACATGCCCTTGTCGTCGCCATCGACGATCCAGTGCAGCCCGTCGTCGCGCTGTTCGGTGCGCGGCGCGGTGCCCTTCCATTTGGCCGGAGCCGTCGCCGACCACAGGTCGGCCGGGCAGTAGGTCATATCGATATGGTTGTCGGCGGAGATCAGTTGTTCAGCCATGGGACGCTCCTGTCTATTTTGCGGCGACCGTAAGCCCGGGGGGCCTCGCGTGGCAAGCGGCGGAAATTTTCGCTGGCGTTTACTTTTTGTTAACGTTTGGCCGGCACAATGCATACGCCATGCTGTTTCACTCCCAAGTCTTCATCCTGGGCTTTCTCCCATTGTTCCTGACCGGGTTCGCCCTGGCTGGGCGGTGGCGGTTGCACTGGACGATCGCGGCGAGCCTGGCGTTCTACGGCTGGTGGAACCCCGTCCATATGCCGCTGCTGGTGGGGTCGATCCTGGCGAATTACGCGATCGGGCTGCGCATCCACCGGACGCCAGGATCTTCGGCGTGGCTGATGGCGGGGGTAGCCGGCAACCTTGCCGCGCTGGCGTGGTTCAAATACGCGGATTTCGTTCTTGGCATCGCCGCCCCGCCGCTCGGCATCGTTCTGCCGCTGGCGATCAGCTTCTTCACGTTCCAGCAGATCATGTTCCTGATCGAGTGCCGGGCCGCGCGCCCGCCCGATTTCCGGTCCTATGCCGCATTCGTCGCGTTCTTCCCGCATCTGATCGCCGGCCCGCTGGTGCGGCCGCGGGATATTATCCCCCAACTGGCCGCTGCCCGGTTCAGTCGAGAAAACCTGGAAACCGGACTGACCCTGTTCCTCCTGGGCCTCGCCAAGAAGCTCGTCCTGGCCGATCTGTTCGCGGGCTTCGCCGATACCGGCTTCGATGCCGCCGGCCACGGCGAGACCCTGACGCTGCTGGAGGCCTGGGCGGCCACCTTGTCCTACGCGCTCCAGATATACTTTGATTTCTCGGCCTATTCCGACATGGCGACCGGTCTGGCCCGCATGATCGGGGTGCGGTTCCCGTTAAACTTCGACAGTCCCTACCAAGCCCGGAATATAACCGATTTCTGGCGCCGCTGGCACATTACGTTGGGCTCGTTCCTGCGCGACACTGTCTACATTCCCCTGGGGGGCAAGCGGCACCGGCCGTTAGTCAACCTCATGATCACGATGCTGCTTGCGGGTTTGTGGCATGGGGCCGCCTGGCGCTTCGTGCTGTGGGGAGGGCTGCATGGGGCGATGCTGGTCGGGCATCGGCTGTACCGCCGCCGATTCGGGCGGCTACCGGATCGGTTCGGGCAAGGCGTCACGCTGGTGCTTGTCTGCCTCGCCTGGGTGCCGTTTCGCGCCGAAACCATGCATGCATCCCTGGTCATGGCCCGCGGCCTGCTCGGCCTTAACGGTCTGGCCGTGCCCGCGATGATCGCGTCTGCGGTTCCAGGGCTGACCGCCATCGCCACACCGGTGCCGCTGCTGCGTTTCCTCGGCGACGCTCGTACCTTGAGCCTGCCGGAGGTGGCTGCCTGCCTGCTGCTGGGTTGGATCGTTGTCCTGGCCTTCCCGCATGCACAGGCCTTGTCGGAGCGCGCACGCGGTTGGGCCATCGCGGCCAGCTTCGCCTTCACCGTGCGGGCTGTGTTCTTCGCGCCGCACGTGGCGCCCTTTTTATATTTTCAATTCTGATGCGCCGGCTTCTGTTCTCCTGCGGCTTGTCCTTGGTGCTCTACGCGGCGGGGTTCGGCTTCGTGCTGGACCGGCCGCTGTCATTGGGTCAGCCGCGTGCGCAACTGGAGGCCAAATTGGCGCGCGGTGCCGCGATCCAGGGACCGAAACTGGTGATCCTCGCCGGCTCCAACGGCCCTTACTCGCACCGTTGCGAAACCATCGAGCCGATCCTCGGCATGCCATGCGTGAACGCCGGCGTCGCGGTGGGCATTGGCCTGGATTACATGTTCGCCCGGTGGCAGAATCTGCTGCACCCAGGCGACGTTGTTTATCTCCCGTTGGAGGAGGCACAATACACCGCGTCCTTCGCATCGGTCGGCCTGGGGCCCGACGCCGCGATCATGGCGCGCCACGATTGGGCCACCTTGTCACGCCTGCCGCCGCAACGCTGGATCGCCACCTTGTTCGCCTTCGACCTGCGCGCCGCCATCATGAGCGTTATCGAGACCGCCTTGGTGGCAAGCGGTTTTCACGATCCACGCGCCGAGGCGACCGGCACGACCAACGTCTGGGGTGATCATACCGGTCATACCGAGGCGTTAGCGGAGCCGAACCTGCCCATGCTGGCCGTGGTAAACCCGATCCACGCCAATGCCGACCAGATTCGGACCCATGCTGCGAGCCGGCAAATTCCGGGTTTTCTCGACTGGGCGGCGCGTCGCGGTGTCCGCACGATCGGGGGGCTGCCGACCGGGTTCTCCGACTCGCCGATACCGTTGGAGACGGTGGCGGCGATCCGAACGTTGTATGAAACCCATGGCGCTGCGTTCCTGGACCTACCTAACCATGCCCGCTATCCGCGCCGGGACTTCTTCGATACCGCGGATCACCTGCACGAAACCGCCCAAATCGCGCATTCCCGGATGATCGCCGAAGCCCTGCGAGCGATCGTGCGCCCCGTTATTGCGGCGGCAGAATTAACGTTGCACCGGTGATCGTGCACCGCTTCTGCTGCTTCACCTCGCAGCGTCCGCGTGCGAGGTCGCGCGCCGCCTGTTCGGTATCGCCGCAAGCGACGTTGCAGATGTCCCGATCGCCGGCTTTCCAGCAAGCAATGCCGATGTAGGTCGCCAGATCGGACGCGCAGCGCGACGTGTTCTCCGCCGTTTGGCGCACATCGGGCCGGTTCTCGAACCCGCGCGCCATATCCCCGAACACGCAGAATTTCAGGTCTCCTGCTCGCGCCAAGCACGGCTCCAGGGCGCGCGTCGCGACCCGCGCTGGCACGTCGGTCGGGCAGGGGTAGCGCCCACGGCTAGCCGCCTGGTCCTTCGGTGGTTCCACCTGCTGGCGGGAGACGAACATGTCGTTGGTCGCGACATCCGTCACCAGATAGGCGATGACGCATTGGCGCGGTTTGGTAGTGTCGGTCACCACGGGCGGCACCGATTCGTCATTGGACGTTCCAACCGGCGCCGCCAACGCGGCACGACCGACCAACAGCGCGGCGATCAGTGCCAAAATCGGGCGGAGGATCATATTATTCCTCTGCTCGGGGTTGCCAGCGGGTGGCCATCAGGTAGCCGGCGGTGGGGTCGGTCACGTCGACCACCTCCATCGGGCCGGCGCGATAATGCACGCTGAGCGCGATGTTGGTGGCGAGGGACACGAAACGCCCGAAAACTTCCGCGATCGCACCGGCCGGCCTCGGGCAGGCGACGTCGGGCACCAGGCGGTAGGAGATGCGGAATAGCCCCCGCGGCTGAAACAGGAAGACGATGTAGCTTTCGGCCCCGGCGCAGGACGTGGCGCCGACCCGCAGGTCCCGAGCATCTTCGAACCGGATCCAGAAATAACGGACGTCGTTTTGGAATTCGGCTGCGGCGGGCAAGGCGCTCCAGCTTATGCCCTTGGCGGGGTTGGGCATGTGGGCGTTAACCTCTCCGGGGCCCATGCCGAACACGATGCCGGTGGTAATGGCGGCGAAGTCGCTGACAGTTTGGCTCAGCAGGGGGCGCCCGGACAGCATCAGGCGATCCCACGCCGAGGGCGGGGGGGCCAGGATCGCCTTGTTGACCGAGGCGTCCTGCGCCGCGGCGACGCACGCCATGGCGCACCCCACCAGCGCCACCGGCAGGGATCGGACGAACGTCGAAGGCCAACGCCAGAATGGGGCCGTTTTGACCGGCATCGGAGTCCTCGGTTGCGATTGTTCCCGATATAGGCCCGCGCGCTTAAAACGCCAAAGGTGTCGCCTGCACCACCAGCGGCAGGGTCCGCACCATTTCCAGCACCGATTCCGGCACTTGCTCGTCCACCGACACCAGGCAGATCGCGTCGCCGCCCTGTTCCGCGCGTCCGAGGTGGAAGGTCGCGATGTTGATGCCCGCGCCGGCCAGGGTGGCGCCGAACCGGCCGATGAAGCCGGGTTTGTCCTGGTTTGTGACGTAAAGCATGTGCGGCGCGAAATCGGCTTCGACCTTGATGCCCTTGATTTCGACGATGCGCGGACGGGAACCCGCGAACAGCGTGCCGGCGATGGAGCGCGTCAGGGTGTCGGTCTGAATGGTGACCCGCACCAGCGTGAGATACTCGCTGGGCCGGTCATGCGCGGTTTCCGCCACGTCGATGCCGTGGTCCCGCGCGGCGACCGAGGCGTTGACCATGTTCACGCCTGGCATCATTGGCCGCAGCAGCCCGGCCAGCGTGGCGGCGGTCAGGGGGCGGGTGTTCAGGGCAGCGACCAGCCCCTCGTATTCGACCGTGACGCGGCGGATCGTTCCGTCCTTGGCCTGGGTGAGCTGCCCGGCGAAGGCGCCGAGCAGGCGGCAGAGTTCGAGATAGGGTTTCAGGCGGGGGGCTTCCTCGGCGGTGACGGAGGCCATGTTGATCGCGTTGGAGACCGCGCCGGTGAGCAGGAAATCGCTCATTTGCTCAGCGACCTGGAGGGCAACGTTTTCCTGCGCTTCCGCCGTCGCGGCGCCCAGATGAGGCGTGCAGACGACATTATCCAGCGCGAACAAGGGCGAATCGGTCGCCGGTTCGGTTTCGAAGACATCCAGCGCCGCGCCGGCGACATGGCCGGATTTCAGCGCGTCGGCGAGCGCGGCTTCGTCCACCAGTCCGCCGCGTGCGCAATTGATGATGCGCACACCTTTTTTGGTTTTGGCGAGCGCCTCGCGAGAAATGATGTTGCGGGTCGCGTCGATCAGCGGCGTGTGCAGCGTGATAAAGTCGGCGCGGGCCAGCAATGTGTCGAGGTCGGTCTTCTCCACGCCCAGATCGAGCGCTTTTTTATCCGATAAATACGGATCGTATGCGACGACTTTCATTTTCAAGGCCACCGCGCGTTCAGCGACGATCGAGCCGATATTGCCGCAGCCGATCAGACCCAGCGTCTTGCCGGTCAGCTCCACGCCCATGAAACGGTTCTTCTCCCACTTACCGGCGCGGGTGGACGCGGAGGCTTCGGGGATCTGCCGGGCGAGGGCGAACATCATGGCGATCGCGTGTTCCGCCGTGGTGATGGTGTTGCCGAACGGCGTGTTCATCACGATCACGCCGCGCGCGGTGGCCGATTTCACGTCCACGTTGTCCACACCGATGCCGGCGCGGCCCACGACTTTCAGGTTCGGGGCGGCGTCGAGCAACTCCCGCGTCACCTTTGTGGCGGAACGAATGGCGAGGCCGTCGTATTCCCCGATGATGCTGCGCAGATCGGCCGGGGACAGGCCGGGTCTGAAGGTGGTTTCGATGCCGCGCTGACGGAAGATATCGACAGCGGCGGGCGACAGCTTGTCGCTGATCAGGACTTTGGGCATTTTTCACGCGTCCTTTATTGGAACGAAGCGGCTGTATTCGCGTGCGCCCAGTCGAGCCACGGTCGTAGTGCTTCGATGTCGGATGTATCCACGGTGGCGCCACCCCAGACGCGCAGGCCGGGGGGCGCGTCGCGGTAGGAACCGATATCGTAAGCGACACCTTGTTTTTCCAGGTTTCCTGCGATCTGCTTGGCGGCTTTTGCCTGGTTTTCGGCTGTCAGCGCCGTAAACCAGGGCGCTGTTATTTTCAGGCAGATCGAGGTGCAGGACCGCGTGGCTTGGTCTTTCGCCAGGAAATCCGCCCAATTGGATTTTTCCACCCAGTCGGCAACGGCCTTCAAATTGCCTTCCGAACGGGCGATCAGCGCTTTTAGCCCGCCGATCTGTTCCGCCCATTTCAGGCCGTCCACCGCATCTTCCACGCATAGCATTGACGGCGTGTTGATGGTTTCGCCTTTGAACACGCCTTCCGAGATTTTGCCTTTGGAGGTCAGGCGAAACACTTTTGGTAATGGCCATTTCGGCGTGTAGGTTTCCAGGCGTTCCACCGCTCTTGGGGACAGGGCCAGCATGCCGTGCGCGGCTTCTCCGCCTAGCACTTTTTGCCAGGACCAGGTGACGACATCGAGTTTGGACCAAGGAAGTTCCATTGCGAATGCGGCCGACGTGGCGTCGCAGATGGTTAATCCCGCGCGCCCGTCGGCGATCCAGTCCGAGTTGGCGAAGCGCACACCCGACGTGGTGCCGTTCCAGGGGAAAACGATGTCGTGGTCTGGGTTTGTTTTGGTTACGTCGGGCAATTCGCCATAGGGCGCGGATAAAACCGTGGCACCCGGCAGTTTCAGATGCTTCACGATATCGGTGGCCCAGCCTTCGCCAAAACTCTCGAACGTCAGGATGTCCACGGGGCGGGCGCCCAGCATGGACCAGAGCGCCATTTCGACCGCGCCGGTGTCGGAACCGGGGACAATCCCCAGGCGCCAGTCTGCGGGCATGCCAAGGATGGCTTTCGACCGCGTTATGACTTCATTGAGGCGGGCTTTGGGTTCGGCGGCGCGATGGCTGCGGCCGAGGAAGGCACCCGATAGCGCTTCCAATGTGAAACCCGGGCGCTTGGCGCAGGGGCCGGAGGAGAAGTTCGGGTTCGCCGGACGGATGCCCGGAGTCGAGATCGCGTTCATGTTCGCTCTCCCTTTCAGAAGAGAAGCACCCCGGTGGGGGGGTGTGGCCCGGGACGGCGTGTAGTGGAGGTGGGGGGATGGGGTCAAGGGGAATTTTGGGCCCGCGGCCCAGATCAGCCTTGATGCGGCTCGGCAATCCGAGCGACATTCGGTGGGCTATCCCGACGACTGGGACCTGTCACAACCACCTTGCCAAGGGAAACACGCGATGAGCGCCAAACTGGTATTTCGACCGAAGGAAGGTGGAGAGGCGTGGGTTGCTCAATTGGGCGAGGCTGATTTCTCCGGTTACGATATCGTGCTCATGGTGGATAGAAAGAACGGTAGCGCCGATAGTGGTTGGATGCTGGAACTAGGTGTTCAAGCCGATGGCTCAATCTCGGGGCAAATCACGGCACGTCCTGGATACGATGCGCTGGTCCTATTCGATTGCACGCAGCATAGGTTTACGATGACCGATAATTGGGCTGGCCCACCGATCACGATCGATGACAGTGGCGATAATTGAATCAGTATTTCTGAGTTAGAATGGGGGTTTAAACCTCCTTTATGTGGCTATCCCTTAAACACAAATTGCCGATGATACCGAAGAAACTGGGGATGTGGCCGAAACTCCGGCCGGTCGGGTGCCAGCAGCTTGCCGTCGGCATTTACCAGCCGCTGTATCATGTCAGGTACCTTTCCGGAGGCGGTGAGAATTGTATAATCGTCGTCGAGCGATAGAAGTCCACGGTCGAACATCCAATGCACAGTGCTACAAAGCGCTATTCCATTTCGGACGGAGTCAGGACCGCTGTCCGCGACCGGCCGAATATGTGCGGCCTGCACCTCCGAGCGTCCGCCACCGTTGATGATTTTCAGACCGGTGAATGCGCAGGTGTTGCTATAGGCCACTTTGATCGTGGAGGAGAATGCCGCGTCCCGGAACGGTCTTTTGGTCACCTGCTCAACAATAGGACGTTCGAACGTCGCTTGTTCTTCGGCGAAACCCTGCGGAAAAGCGCCGACGTCCGGTTGCTTGCCCAGGAGGTTGGTTACGAATCCTGCTTTCAATATGGAATCGTATTCGGCCTCCGAGATGCCTCGCGCGGCGCGCCCGAACATTCCCTTACTGGTCCCTCCATCGGTTCGTTTTAGACCAGCTTCATAATAGTGCTCACCATCTCTAAATGGGACTGGTCGAGGGAACTCCAGGTAGTCGGAGATATCGGCGTAGTAGCTGTCATCTTTCCGTGGATCTGGCCGAACCCCAGTGACGCGGGCTGTTGCGAAATACGATTGCCGGCCACCACGACTGGACAGATCGGCGCTCGGGCGTCTCGGCTCATAATAAACAATCCAGTCCCCGATAGTGGCCTCGACCGTGCGCAGATAGGTACGCGGGAAATTATACCGACATTCCGGTAGATCGTCGTACGCTGGGTCAGCCTTGGTGGTGAGTATCGCTTTGGTCATCGCGGTAGCCCCGCGTCGCTCGGACTTTCCATCGCGGCACATACCTCTGTAACACCATCCCTCACCCCATCCAATCCTTCCCCAGCTTCAGCGCCTCCCCCACCAGTGCCGCTGTCAGCGGCGTCATCGGTTCCCGCCGCGGGTAGACCAAGCCCACGGTCGGCGGCGATACAGGGTCGACAATCGGGATCGCGCGGATCGGGTCACCCAGACCCATTGTCTCCGCCAGGACGGCTGGCATCACGCTGGCCCACTGGCCTGTGCGTACGTGCGAGAACAGCACAACCATCGAATTGGACTGCAATGTCGGCGACGGTTCGACACCGGCGTCGGACAACCGCCGGTCGATGATGCGGCGGTTCTGCATGTCCGGGGTCAAAAGGCATAACGGAATGCCCCCGACCTCTTTCCAGGTGACGCTATCCCGAGCACCCAAGGGATGGCCGGCGGCAATCAGCAAACGGTAATGCTCGAAATACAATGGCACCGAACGCACCCGCCCCAGCGGTTCGTTATCGACATAAGTCAGACCCGCATCGACTTCGAGATTGTCCAGCAACGACAAAACCTGGATCGAGGTGCGCGACAGAATCGTAAATTCCACCTCTGGATGCGCAATATGCAGCGGTGTGGTCAGCGCCGCGACGATCGGCAGTGCCGTTGGGATCGCCGCGATCCGCAGATGCCCTGCCAGCCCCCGCTTCAGTGCTCGGATTTCCTGCCGCATCGCCCGTGTATCGCCGACGATGCGACGGGCCCAGTCGAGCACCCGCACCCCTTCCGGCGTGAACCCGAGGAAGCGGGATCGGCGCCTGACCAGCAGTACGCCGAGGCTCTCTTCCAATTGCTTCAGTCCGGCGGACAACGTGGGCTGCGTCACCCCGCAGGCTTCCGCGGCGTGTCCGAAGTGCTGCTCCCGAGCGAGGGCCAGCATCATTTCCAGTTTGTCGATCAT
>JANXTL010000151.1 GCA_025352375.1 Acetobacteraceae bacterium
GGCGGTTGGTAGTGCGCCGGGAGACCGGCAAGGAGCATGAGGTGCAAGTCCTCTACGATGAAGACGTAGCGAGTCACATCGCCCCCGAGCCGTGCGTCGTGTCCCGCGAGGGGCAGGGCGAAGCGTCGGCAGGGGCACACGCAGGCTGGCCATTGAGCCGCGAAAGTGCCTTATCCCGGACGCCGACAGGGTTACCAACCTGGAAGGCAATACGACCTGCCGCGATATCGCGAGCGGCTGGTTGGTCCGGCGTGGTCAGAGACCCCAGCATGTGTGGACACTCCTTGCCCGGGAACCGGGAGATCTCGTTTTCGGCCGGGGCGGTAGCGCGCCGCCGGTCCGCGCGGGGGAGGGGTCAAACCCGTAGCCCGCGATGAACGGAGACGAGAAGTCAGACCCCGCCATAGTAGCTGTGAAGCCTGCGAACGAACCTGTACGACCGGGTAAGGAGCGAGTGGAGCCAAGGGCGGGGGCCGAGGGAAACGTGGAAGGTTCGCACGGGGTCCGGGCACGGAACCGGGCTACCCCGTCATCGGGAATCGACCGCGTACGGAAAGCCGCGACAGAAAGGAAAGCGGAAAAGTTCACTACCCTACTGCACCACATCGACGCGGCGCTGCTTCGCCAGGCATATTATTGGTTGAAGCGCGACGCCGCGCCCGGTGTGGACGGGATGACATGGGACGCCTACGGACCGGACCTGGACGCGCGGTTGTGCGATCTGGAAACCCGCGTCCATCGGGGCTCCTACCGGGCACAGCCCAGCCTTCGTGCCTACATCCCGAAACCGGATGGGCGGCAACGCCCGCTCGGCATCGCCGCGCTGGAGGACAAGATCGTCCAACGCGCGATGGTGGAGGTTCTCAATGCCATCTACGAGACGGACTTCCTCGGCTTCTCTTATGGGTTCCGCCCAGGACGGGGACAGCACGATGCGTTGGACGCTCTCGCGGCGGGGATCGAGAACCGGGCGGTGAACTGGATACTGGACGCCGACATCAAGGGATTCTTCGACAACATCGGCCACGATTGGATGATGCGGTTTGTGGAACACCGGATCGGCGACCGGCGCGTAATACGCCTGATCCGCAAGTGGTTGAAAGCGGGCGTCGTGGAAGATGGGATACGGCAACCGGTGACGAAGGGCACCCCGCAAGGGGCTGTCATCTCGCCGCTGCTGGCGAACATCTACCTTCATTACGTCTATGACTTATGGGCCGATCGATGGCGGAAACGCCATGCGAACGGTGCCATGGTCATTGTGCGATACGCCGACGACACTGTCGTCGGGTTCGAGCACAAAGCCGATGCCGAGCGGTTCCTGGCGGACCTGCGCATCCGGATGGCGGAATTCGACCTGGAACTGCACCCTGATAAGACGCGGCTGGTCGAATTCGGCAGGCATGCCGCATCTGGCCGTGCCGGTCGCGGGGAGGGCAAGCCGGAGACCTTCGACTTCCTGGGCTTTACCCATATCTGTTCGCGTTCGCGCCGGGGCGGCTTTCTGCTGTCCCGTCATACGCGGCGCGACCGGAAAATGGCGAAGCTCCTGGAAATCAAGGAGGACCTCCGGCGACGCTGGCACCAGGCGATAGCCGAACAGGGCCAATGGCTGGGCAGCGTGGTGCGGGGGTTCTTCGCCTACCACGCCGTGCCCACCAACTATCGGGCACTGTCGGCGTTCCGCCACCACGTCATCGACCTGTGGCGCCGCGCCTTGCTCAGGCGCAGCCAGAGGGACCGGACGACGTGGAAAGACATGGACCGGCTGGCAAACCGCTGGCTGCCCAAACCCCGGATATCTCATCCCTGGCCATCTCAGCGCTTTCGCGTCAAACACCCTAGTGGCCCGCGTCATTGAAACCGACAGCAATCCATGACTCTCTGGCAACGTCGTTGGAACGTTGCGGGGAATCGGGTCATGTCAGTGAACGAAGTCAGGAAATACGTCGTCAGACTGAGCGCCGAAGAGCGCCAGACGCTCGAAGCGGTGATCCATAAGGGATCACACCCCGCGAGCCTGACCCTGAAAGCGCGGATCCTGCTCAAGGCCGATATCTCCGAAGCCGGTGAAGGCTGGAGCGACAGCCGTATCGTGAAGGCGCTCGACACCAGTGTCACGACCGTCCACCGGACCCGGCAGCGCCTGGTCGAGGAGGGCTTCGACGCCGTCCTGCGCCGGAAACCCCGCGAACGGCCTTCGATCCCCCGCATTTTCGATGGCGAGAAGGAAGCCAGGCTGATCGCCCTCGCGTGCTCCACACCGCCGGAAGGTCATGCGAAATGGAGCCTCCGTCTGCTGGAAGAAATGGTCGTTCAACTGGAAATCGTCGAACGGGCCAGCGACAACACGATCGGGCGGACGCTAAAAAAAACATTCTCAAACCGCATCTGAAGGAACAATGGGTCATTCCACCCAAGGCGAACGCGGCATTCGTGGCGGCGATGGAAAACATCCTGGCGGTATACACAAGGCCGCGCGACCCGGACCGGCCGCTGGTTTGCCTCGACGAGACCTCGAAGCAACTGACCAGGGAAACCAGGACGCCCGTGCCGATGAAGTCCGGTCAGCCCGCCCGTGTCGATTATGAGTACGAACGCAACGGCACCGCCAATATCTTCATGCTGTTCGCGCCCCTGGAGGGATGGCGGCATGTCGAGGTAACTGACCGCCACGCCGCCGCGGACTATGCCGCCATACTCAGGGATTTGTCCGACCTGCACTTTCCAGGCGCCAGCAAAATTGGCCTGGTCCAGGATAATCTCAGCACTCATACCGCCGCGTCTTTATACGCGACCTTTGCTCCGGCTGAGGCCCGCCGCCTCGCGGACCGGTTCGAGTGGCATTATACGCCGAAGCACGGCAGCTGGCTCGACATGGCGGAATCCGAACTCGGTGTTCTGTCCTCGCAATGTCTTGACCGGCGCATTCCGGACAAGGAAAGCCTCATTCGCGAGGTCGCCGCATGGCAGGCGCGCAGGAACAAACACAATGCAACGGCAAACTGGCAATTCACCAACGACGATGCCCGGATCAAACTCAGGCACCTCTACCCGTCACTTTAGATGACTCGCGCC
>JANXTL010000160.1 GCA_025352375.1 Acetobacteraceae bacterium
CATGGTCTAGAGCGTGATCGCCTGAGGTTGACTTCAACCTCGGGCGTGAATCACCCTCTCAAACAAAGGCTTAGACCATGAACGAACGCCGTGATCGCGTGCAACCTCAAAAGATCATGGTCTAGGTGGCCACCGCGTGCCGGTCACCGTTCGGGTCGTCTGATCCCGTGCAGCGAGCTTGGAGACGATACCGGCGGTCCATTCGTGCACCAAGGCGGACCAGGCTGCCACGGCCCGACCTGGACCGCCAACCTGACAAGGCCCCTGCGCACTATAGAGTGAAACACTGTCCCGCTACGGACAGCGACCCCGGACGAATGCGAGGCCGTCAACGAACCGGCCGCTCGAGTTCTTGACGGTTGCCAGGATTGCTGAAGACGCCAAATCGACAATTGTCGTCCCCGCCGGATCGATGAACGCTGGGTCCAGCGATATGTGGCGCACGAAGTCCATACCGCCAATCCAAAGCGTTTGTGTGTCGGGGTCGTAGTCCATGCCCCCGGTCTGGAACCCTGTAGTCTGGAACAGCACGTCTGTAGCCCCCGTTGTAAGATCCCGGACGAGCACGACCCCGTTTGGAAAGGGCGCCGGCTCCGCCTCAAAGGAGAGGAACAGGCGGTTCCCCGACTGATCGTGAGCAATGCCAAGCCCTCCCCATCGCACGCCGCCGGGCGGAAGAAGGGCAACGGCAGGCGCGACGTAGAACGTGTTGGCCACGACACGAGTGACCGGGTTGAATTTTGTGACTTTGGGCGCGCCGCCCAAGGGAACGTCGGGATCGGAGGGATCGTCGGGAACGAAATTGTCCATCCGCCACAAGAGGCCGGTGGAGACGTCGTAAGCTAGGTCCTCGGAGTTTGCTCCAGCCTTGGGTGGAGAAAGAAGCACGTCCGCGAGGAGGGTTCCGGTGAGGTCCCGCTTAGCGAGTTCGCCATCGTTGTTGAAATAGAGAAAAGTGCCATCGAAGGCTATCCCGGTCGCCGAGACGTTCGGCAGCGTGGGGAGGAGAACATCTCCTGCCGTACTCAGGTGGAACACGGATTCCGTCTGAGGATTTGGAGGAGGCGGACCATCGTTGCCGAGCCATAGCACGTCAGTCGGGGCTGCCATTAAGGTTCCCCCTTAGCGAGTTCGCCCGAGTCGAGAGCTTATTTGAAATTCATTACCACGGGTTGGTCAAATCTCCTATACCCTGACTATGCCAGAACCCGGAAAAACGGCTTGCGAATCACCGGCACCAGGATTCTGCTCAGCCGCATGATCCGTGGCGGCTTCCTTGACCCTGAATCCCGCAAGGACCTGATCGAGCTTGCTCGTGACGGCTCGGCCGCGCACCGGCTGGCACGCCGGGCCAATGCGCTGGCGCTGCTGGATGATGGCATGACCTGCGAGGCGGTTGCGAAAGTGCTGTTTCTCGACGCAGACACGATCCGGACTTGGTACCAGCTGTGCTGAGAGGACGGGATCGAAGGCCTTGCGAGCTTTGGCTGCCGATAGGCCAAGCGGAACACGGCCCGTAACGTCAGCGCCGTCAGGATTGCGAGGGGCGAATACCAGGGCTGGCCACCGCGCGTCGTGCGTGGCTTGGCCGCCACGACGCGACCGCGTCTTCGGTGAACCACACCGTCAAGCTGCCGCGCTGACTGGCGTAGGCTGGCCAGTCTGTGCGGGGGGCGCGCAGTGATGCGCGTCCCTACCGCGATCCCAGAAATATAATAAATTCAGTCCAGCGCAAGTCTGATGTTCTGCTCTATGTGATATCGGTCACGCGGTTTGCCGGGATGCCCAGTTCCGCCGCAAGCGCGCCCCGATTGACGCGCCCACCCCCACCTTACACAATCCCTCCCAACCACCACCCCCCAGCGAAGGAACCGTAGCAATGCGCGCCGCCGTTTTCCACGCCGCCCAAACCCCGATGACCATCGAGACCCTCGAAGTCGCCAGGCCGGGCCCACATGAGGTCCTGCTGAATACCGCCTTCGCTGGGCTTTGCCACAGCGATCTGCACTTCCTGGAAGGCCTCTACCCCACCCAGACCCCGATCGTGCTCGGCCATGAGTCGTCGGGCGTTGTTGAGGCTGTCGGGTCGGAGGTCACCTACTGCAAGAAGGGCGACCGGGTCATTACGTGCCCGTCGGTCTTCTGCGGCACGTGCGAGTATTGCAACACCGGCCGCCCGCAGCTTTGCAGCAACACGACGGTGAAGATGCTGCCGGGGCAGGCGCGGCGAATGTTTTGGAAGGGCCAGCCCGTCGCCCAGTTCGCCAATCTGTCGTCGTTCGCCGAGCAGATGCTGGTGCATGAAAACGCGGTGGTGAAGATCGCGGACGATATTCCGTTGAGTATCGGCGCCTATGTCGGCTGCGGCGTCATGACCGGGGCCGGCGCGGTGATGAACACCGCCAAGGTGCCGTCGGGGGCCACTGTCGCGGTGTTCGGATGCGGTGGCATCGGGCTGTCGGCCGTCAACGCCGCCGCCATCGCGGGCGCCGATCGGATCATCGCCGTGGACACGCGGTCGTCGAAACTCGACGTCGCCCGGCAGATGGGGGCGACCGACGTCATCAATGCGTCGAACGTCGATCCGGTGGAGGCGATCAAGGACCTGACGGGCGGTGGGGTGGAATATTCGTTCGAGGCCGTGGGTCTAAAGCTGACGGCGGAACAGTGCTTCTCCGCGCTTCGGGCCGGCGGCACGGCGACGATTATCGGCATGATCCCGTTTGGCACGAAGATCGAGCTGCACGGCTACGACTTCCTCAAGGAGCGGCGGATCCAAGGCTCCTCAATGGGCTCCAACCGGTTCCGGTTCGATATGCCGAAGCTGCTGAACCAGTGGAAGAAGGGGCAGCTCAAGCTAGACAATGTCATTGTAGGGCATATCAAGTTGGATGAGATCAATGAGGGGTATGCTAAGTTGAAGGGCGGGGAGGTGCTTCGGCAGTTGATCGATTTTGGGGTGGGAGCGTAGGTCAATCCTCGCCCGGGTCGATCACGCTTAGAACCCGCGAGACGATTTCGTCGGTCGTCGTGACGTCCAGGGTTTCGACGTAGCGAGCCGTTTTGGCGCGTATACGAGCCTCGATGTCGAAGGAGCGGACTTGGTTGCAAACTGCGACACCCGTGGTGTCGTGGCCGGTGATCGGGATTGCCAAGCCGAGATTTCGCGCGAATGCACCGCCGGTTGTTACAGGCACAGTCATCGCGACGCCGAGCCGGATGATCGCGGTAGGGGTGATGACAACGAAGCGGTGGCGGTCCTTCATCTCCCGACCTGCGACCGGGTTCGGAACGTGTCAACCCTTGCTCTCGCCTTCGCAGTCGCAATGAGTCCGAGGCCGTCAGGCCTCGGCAGGGGGGCGTAACCTCCTGAAGATACGCCTTTATTTGGTGCAGTTTGACGCATCGCACCGCAGCGAACCGGCACACTTCGCGTTTACTGGTCCCGGTTGCCGCTGTATGCCCACATTGCCCCAGGAAGCCAATCGCTTGCCACTGTTCAAGCCGGTTCGGGGAGCGGCCGGGCCAACAACCAGCGGAACAAGGCCCTGCGCGGACAATTGGCGGCAAAGGCCAAACCGATCCTACTCGGCACCTCGCGCACCCGCACGGCCAGCTTCGACGTGCGCAGCCGCGAACTGTTGAAGTCCGGTGTCGCCAGCGCCTCCGCCTTTGGCACCGCCGCCTGAGGGTCTCGTTGTGGCCATCGCTTTGAGTGCACGGCTGCCATCCCCCAATTGACGCCCCCACCCCCACCTCATACCGTCCCCCCAAGCCACCCCCACCGGAGTAAACCACCATGCGCGCCGCCGTCTTCCACGCAGCCAACACCCCCATGACCATCGAGACCCTCGAAATCACCAAACCTGGCCCGCATGAGGTCCTGCTCAACACCGCCTACGCCGGCCTCTGCCACTCCGACCTCCACTTCCTCGAGGGCCTCTACCCTACCGCCACCCCCATCGTGCTCGGGCACGAATCCTCGGCGATCGTGGAACAAGTCGGCTCCGAGGTCACCTACGTCAAAAAAGGCGACCGGGTGATCACCTGCCTGTCCGTCTTCTGCGGCACCTGCGAGTATTGCAACACCGGCCGCCCGCAACTCTGTAGTAACACCGCCGTCAAAATGCTCCCCGGCGCGGCCAAGCGCATGTCCTGGAAGGGCCAGCCGGTCGGCCAGTTCGCCAACCTGTCGTCCTTCGCCGAGCAGATGCTGGTGCACGAAAACGCGGTGCTGAAAATCGCCGACGACATCCCCCTCACCATCGGCTGCATCGTCGGCTGCGGCGTCATGACCGGGGCCGGAGCGGTGTTGAACACCGCCAAGGTCCCGCAGGGTTCGACCGTCGCCGTGTTCGGCTGCGGCGGCATCGGTCTATCAGCGGTAAACGCCGCCGCCATCGCCGGCGCCGACCGGATCATCGCGATCGACACGCGGTCGTCCAAGCTCGACGTCGCCAAGCAAATGGGCGCGACCGACGTCATCAACGCCTCCAACGTCGATCCGGTCGAGGCGATCAAGGACCTGACGGGCGGCGGCGTCGAATACGCCTTCGAAGCCGTGGGCCTGAAACTAACGGCCGAACAAAGCTTCCAGTGCCTGCGCGCGGGCGGCACCGCGACCATCATCGGCATGGTGCCATACGGCACGAAGATCGAGCTGCACGGCTACGACTTCCTCAAAGAACGGAAGATCCAAGGCTCCTCCATGGGCAGCAACCGCTTCCGGTTCGACATGCCCAAGCTGCTGAGCGCTTGGAAGAAGGGCGACCTGAAGCTCGATCACCTCATCACCAGCCACATCAAGCTCGATGAGATCAACGAAGGATACACCAAGCTGAAAGGTGGGGAGGTCCTCCGCCAGCTCATCGATTTCGGCGTCGCCACCTAACCCAAACCCGCTATAAGGTGCTCGGACATCAAACCGAGCACCCGATATGCGCATCGAATTCATCAAGATCGGCAACAACCCGCCGGACGACCTCAACGTCATCGTGGAGGTTCCAATCGGCGGGGAGCCCATCAAGTACGAGATGGACAAGGACGCCGGCACCCTGGTGGTGGACCGGTTCCTGCACACGCCCATGCGCTACCCCGGCAATTACGGCTTCGTGCCGCACACCCTGTCGGACGACGGGGATCCCATCGACGTGCTGATCGCCAACACCCGCCCCATCTTCCCCGGCGCGGTGATCAACGTGAGGCCCGTCGGCGTGTTGAAGATGAACGACGACGGCGGCGGGGACGAGAAGATCATTGCCGTCCCCTCCGCCAAGCTGACCCAGCGCTATCTGAACGTGCACAACTACACCGACCTGCCCCAGATCACGCTGGAGCAAATCCAGCACTTCTTCGAGCACTATAAAGACCTCGAACCCGGCAAATGGGTCAAAATCATCGGCTGGGGCGACGCCGCCGAGGCTCGGCAGTTCATCACCGACGCCATCGAACGGGCTGCGAAACAAGGAAAATAATACAATGCCGAGCGATTTGGTGCCCGCGCCCGCGGTCAAAGACGATACGCCGATGATCATTTACATCCTGTACCTCGCGGGGTTTTTCAGCGGCATCACCAGCTTGGTCGGCGTCATCATGGCCTACGTCAACAAGCAAAGTGCGGCGCCCTGGGCGCAGACGCATTACCGGTTCCAAATCCGCACGTTCTGGATCGGCTTGTTGTACGGTTTTGTCAGCTTTGTCTGCCTGTTCATTCTCATCGGCATCCCCATGCTGATTTTCGTTGCGGTTTGGATGATCGTCCGCTGCGCCAAGGGGATCAAGGCGTCGTCCAACGGCCAGCCCCACCCAAACGTTGAAACCTGGTGGTGGTAGGACAATCTATGACGGCACCATCCCGAACGCAGGAGATCTCCGCCATGCCAGCCCGCAAGTTTCTGTTTCCCCTCCTCACGGCCGGCGCCGTGATGGGCTGCCAGCCGGTCTGGGTCCAGAACGGGACCCCAGATCGGCCGCTGGCCGCCGCCCAGGCCGATTGCACCACCGAGGCATCGCGCGGCTTCTTCGGCACCAGGATCAGCGGCTTCATGAACGAGCGCGCCTACATCGACCGCTGCATTGCCTCGCACGGGTACCGGCAGGTCGCCAGACCTTCTTAGACCATGATCGTTTGAGGTTGCACGCGATCTCGGCGTTGGATCACGCTCTAAGCCTTTGTTCGAGAGGGTGATTCACGCCCGAGGTTGAAGTCAACCTCAGGCGATCACGCTCTAAGCCTTTGTTCGAGAGGGTGATTCACGCCCGAGGTTGAAGTCAACCTCAGGCGATCACGCTCTAAAGCTCCGTCTTCCCGGTGTGCAGCTGGAAGCGCATCAACTCCGGCGCCTCCTGCCCCGCATCGGTGAACGCTTTCTTCAACGCGCCGATGGCGGGGGCGAAAATGCCGCCGCGATTGTCGCTGGCCCAGTTCCGGGACGCGATGGGCTGCTCGGCGCTGCCCTGAAAGCGCGGTATGACCCAACGGGCGAACAACTCGTAGCTTTCCAGCGTCGCCTTGCGGTTGGCCCAATCGTGCGCCCGGAATAGCACGGCCCCTGCCCCACCGCCGGTCTGCTTCAGCAACCGCTCGATGCCCTCGGCGATCGTGTCGGGATTGCCGACCAGGGTCGTGCCGTTCGCCAGACCCTCGGCCAGCGGGTTTTCGCTCCGCATCGGCGGGCGGCCGAGCGTCTCGGAGAAGTAGGTCTGGGTTTCCAGGCGCTCGCCGATGCGGCAGTCCCGCATGGCCTGCTCGTCGTCCTCGGCGCAGTGCATGTTCACGACCAGGCGCCAGTTATCGCGGCTGACCGTTTTCCCATAGGCCTTGGCTTCGGCCTCCACGACCTTCCAGCTTTCCGCCAGCATGGCCTGGCCGCCCGGCAGGCCAGCGCCGATCGATAGCAGCCCCACGCCATGCTTGCCGGCGGCGCGCGCCCCGGCGGGCGTGGTGACGTTGGCGACGGCGATCGGGAAGCCACCCTTGGTCCAGGGCTTCAGGTGCAGGCGGGCATCCTTCAACTCGAACCAGTCGGACTTGATGTTGACCGGTTCCTCGCACCGCAGCAGCGCCATGATGGCGCCGAGGGACTCGTCCATGCGCGGCCGCTGCGTGTCGGCGTCGATGCCCATCATGTAGGCGTCGGATGCCAGTGCACCCGGCCCGCAGCCGAGCATCGCACGCCCGCGGGTCATGTGATCCAGCTGTACGAAGCGCTGCGCCACCATCAGCGGGTGGTGGTACGGCAGGCTGGTGACGCCGGACCCCAACCGAATGTGCTTGGTGCGCTCGGCTGCGACACCAATGAAAATTTCCGGGGATGCGATGATTTCCCAGCCGGCGGAGTGGTGCTCCCCAATCCAGGCCTCGTCATAGCCGAGATGGTCGAGCCACTGGATCAGCTCCAGATCGCGATCCAGCGCCAGGGTGGGGTTGTCGCCGGGCCGGTGAAACGGTGCCAGGAAGATGCCGAAGCGCAGGCCGTTATGTTGAGGCATGTGATAACGTTCCTTATCTGAGTGGGCGGAAGAAGTTCTGGATTTCGGTTGCGAGCGCGGCGGGTTGCTCCATGGCCGCGAAATGACCGCCTTTCTTCATGACGGTCCAGCGTTGGATATTGGTGTAGGTTTTCGCGGCCAGCGATTGCGGCGGGCGCAGTATTTCCTTGGGAAAGTCGGCGTATCCGGTGGGCACGGTCACCGGATTTCCGGGATGGATCGGCCACACCGCGTGCAGCCGCGCGTAGTACGGCCAGAAGGACGAGCCAATGGCACCGGTGAACCAATAAAGCCCGATATTGCCTAGCATCCGGTCCCGCGAGATCGCATTTTCGGCCACCCCGTCGCAATCGGACCAGGTCCGGAATTTCTCGGCGATCCAAGCCGCGAGACCAGCGGGAGAATCCGTCAGCGCAAACGCCAAGGTCTGCGGTTTGGTGCCCTGTATTTGCTGGTATCCTGTCTCCTCCTTGAGCCAAGACACCAGATCGTCGCCATACTGCCGTTCTTCGTCGGACGGCTCGCCCGTCGGACGATCTCGAGGGATGAACAGCAGGTTGATGTGGATGCCGCAGACGTCGTTCGGGTACGCCTGCCCGATCAGCGATGCCGTGCCGGCGCCCCAGTCGCCGCCCTGCACCGCGTATTTCGAAAAACCCAGCACCTGGGTCATCAGATCGTTAACGCAAGCCGCGATGTCCGGCAGCCCAAATCGTTTCTGCCCCGGCGCGAAGGACAGGCCGTAACCCGGCAGCGAGGGCGCGATCACGGTAAACGCATCCTCGGCCTTACCCCCGAACGCGGCAGGGTCGGTCAGGCGCGGAATAATATCCAGGAACTCGAACACCGACCCCGGCCACCCGTGCAACAACAGCAACGGCTTGGGATTCGGTCCCTTCCCCGGCACATGCAGATAATGCAGGTCGATGCCATGCAACGCCACCTTGAACTGAGGAAACGCGTTCAGCGCCGCTTCCTGCGCCCGCCAGTCGAACTGGTTCTGCCAGTAGGCCACCAGCTCCCGCGCATACGGAACGCTGGTGCCGAACGCCCAGGGCTCACCAGGCGCCGCGTCGGGAAACCGCGTCAGCGCCAGGCGTGTTTTCAAGTCCGCAAGCGCGGAATCGGGGACGGTCAACGTAAACGGGCGCGGGGTCATGATCTTGGGTCCTGTTGCAAGCCGGACCGATCAAGAGCCATGCCCCCGCGCGGGTCAAGAGCGCGGACTCAAAGGTTGCTCTCGATCCACTGCTTCAACGCCGCCTTCGGCATCGCGCCGACCTTGGTCGCGGCGACCTTGCCGTCCTTGAAAATCAGCAGCGTCGGGATACCGCGCACGCCGAACTTGCCGGGCGACAGGGGGTTGGCGTCGATATCCACCTTCGCGACGGTGAGCTTGCCGGCGAACTCCCCGGCGAGGTCCTCCAGCGCCGGCCCGATCATCTTGCAGGGGCCGCACCACTCCGCCCAGAAATCCACCAGCACGGGGCCGCTATTGCTGGCCGCCACGACGTCGGTGTCGAAGCTCTTGTCGGTGACGGCTTTGGTGTTGTCGTTCATGGGATGACCTCATGCAGTTGAGTGGGGCGTGAAATGGGGTGCGGACGGCGCCGGCTCAAGCCGCCGCCGACGCCGGTCTGGGTGTGTGCGGATCGAGGATCTCGTCCGCCAGCATGACAACCCGCGCGTCCCGGGTCCAGACCAGGGCGCACACGACCAGCCGATCTGGGAAAATCGCCCGCAGAACCGCGCGATACAACGCCATCTGCCGCAGGTACAGCACCGGGGTCGAGGCAACCGAATCGGGCGGCTGGCGGTTGGTTTTGAAGTCGGCCAGCAGCACCCGATCCGGCAGCACGGCAAGCCGGTCGACCAGGCCCCCAACCACATGCCCTTCGACAACGCCGGTCAACGGCACCTCCGCCTTGCTGCCGGGACCGAACAGCGGCGCCAGTTGCGGATGGTCGAGGATGCGAAGGATCTCCGCCGCCACCGATGGCGCCGACCCCGCCGGCAGCCCATTCCCCGGCCGGTCCAAATAATGCCGCGCCGCCGCCGCTCGGCTTGCCACCGGCAGCTCCGGCAAATGCTGCAACAACCCGTGGATCAGCTGCCCGCGCAGGAACCGGTCCCCCTCCCCCATGCGTTCGGCCAAGGGTGACGCCGCCGCCGGCACCAACCCCAGTTCCACCCCATCCGGCCGGCTCGGCGCCAAGGGCATCGGTCGAGCCGGTTCGGCCGGCGCCGACGCCGCGCGCCAGTCGGGGGAGCGGCCGATCCAGGCCGGTAGCGGGGAGGCGACGTCTCCGGCCGTCAGCGCTTTCTGTTTCGCCGCATCGGCCGTTTGCGGCGTCGACATCCGCCATAATTCGCCCCACGCCCCAAACGCTTCCCGTTCGACGGGCAGCGTCTCGAAGCCGCGCTTCACCAGGCTGTACCAACTCGCATCGTTCAGCGATCGCCCCGGCTGCCAGCCGCATACGACCAGACGGTCCTCGGCGCGGGTTAACGCGACGTAGAGCAGCCGGTTGTGTTCCTCCATGCGCCGGCGCGCGGCCTCGTTGCGGACCTTATCCACGGCGGCGCATCGCAAATCCTTATTCGGGGACCACAGCGGTACCAGGCCGCCGCGCGGGTCCTCTGCCCAGACCACCCCGGACTCGTCGGGCGGCAGCGCCGTGGTATCGGGCACAATCACCAGCGGAGCCTGCAAGCCTTTGGCGCCATGCACGGTCATCACCCGGACCAGATCGCCAGCCGCCTCGGCCTCCCGCTTCACCTCCGCCCCGGAGCGGCGGATCCAGTGCAGGAAACCCTGCAACGATGGGGGATGGATCGCGCTGTAGGTCAATGCGGCGTTTAGCAGTTCGGCAATCGGCTCCGCCGCTTCCGGACCCAGCCGCGCGAACAACCGCGCCCGTCCGCCCAGGGCACCCAGCGCCTCGGCGAACAAAGCATAGGGCGCGGCGTAATCGACGCGAGACAGGAGCGTGGCGAAGAAATCCCAGGCGCGGCGCCAATGGGGGCTTTCGTCGGCGCGGGTCCGCAACGCCTCGGCCAGGGTGCCTCGGCGATCGATGGCCAGTTTCATCAGATCGTCGTCGTTCAGACCGCCGAGCGGGCTGGTCAGCACGCAGGCGAAGGTCAGGTCGTCGTCGGGCAACAGCAGCGCGTCCGCCAGTGCCATGAGGTCCTGCACCGCCGGCTGCTCCGTCAGCACCATGCGGTCGAGGCCCGCCACCGGCACGCCGCGGCTTTTCAGTTCCCGGACCAATGCTGTCGCAAAAGCCTCCCGCCGGCGCACCAGCACCATCACGTCGCCGGGGGCCAAAGGCCGGCCGCGGCTTTCGAGCATAACCGAACCGTCGGTCTGCGCTTCGATCCAGTCCGCCAGCCGCGCCGCCAGCAGGCGCTTTGCGTCGGTCCGGCCTTGGTTGGCCTCCGGCACGGACCAAGGTTCTGGCTTTTCATCCGCTGGCACCGGCGCCAGGGGCCACAGTTCGACCGACCCTGCATGACCGGCGCGGTCCGCCAGATGGGTCAGAATTTCGCCCGTGGTCGTGACACCCGCATTGGCCATGGGATCGAGGAACACCGCGTCCACCAAATCGAGCACCGGACGGGCGGAACGGAACGACACGTCCAGCGTCAGGTCCTTGAACGTTTCGCCCGCGCGCTCGACCCGGGCGGCGATCTTGCGGCGGGACGTTTCGAACGTCGGCACGTCCGCGCCCTGGAACCCGAAGATCGACTGTTTGCGGTCGCCCACCGCGAACACCGTACGGCGCTGCTCCCGCGCGCCTTGCCCGGCGAAGAACTCGTCGGTCAGGGCGTGTGCGATGTTCCATTGCTGCGGCGCGATGTCCTGCACCTCATCCAACAACAGATGGTCGATGCCGCCGTCGAGTTTGTACAGCACCCAGGCCGCGCCCGGGTCAATCAGCAGCGCGGATGTCCGGCCGATCAGGTCGGCGTAGTCCAGCAAACCAGCCTGTTCCTTATGCGCGGCGTACGCCGTCAAAACCGGGGCGGCCAATGTCATGAGCGCGGCCGATACCGCCGCGACTTTCAGTGCCCGCAACCGGTCCTGTATGGCGACGATGCGGTTTCCTTCGTCGATAAAACGATCGGCGAGATCGGGGTGCTTGTCGGTGACCGCCTTGCTGACGAAGCCCCCGGACTTGCGCACGCTGCCGTCGGCGATCGTGAACAGTTTGTACCAGATATCCCAGTTCTCCGCTCGATCCTCCGCAGCCAGACTGAGCCAGCCGAGAATCTCCCCCGCCCGTTCTTTCACACCCTTGGCACCGAGCGCGGCAACGATGCGCGCGGCATCGCGGAGGGGCGGTTCGTCCTGCCAGTTGACGGCGTTGCGCAGAACCTCGGTTTCGTTACTGGCCGAGACACCCAACGCTCGTCGTTGCGCGGCCGCGAGGTCCGGATGGCTCAGCGCGGCGGATAACCGGTCGCGGTCGGCCATCAAAGCTTTGACGTGGTTGCCGAACTGATCGGCGGTGGCCAGGCCCGCCAAGGTCAGCAACGCTTTTTCCAGATCGTTGTCCTCGGCGCCGGCCAGCATGGATTCGCGCGCTTCGGTCAGCGCGTCCTCGGCATCGCGCTCGTCGACGAGTTGGAAGTGTGGCGACAGCGCGGCTTCCAAGGGAAAGCGTCGCAGTAACGATTGGCAGAAGGCGTGGATGGTGCCGATCCGCATCCCGCCGGGTAGATCGAGCACGCGCGCGAACAAGGCCCGCGCGGTTTCCCGCAATTTCGGCGTGGGTGCCAGCGCGAGATTCTGCAATTCCCGATCCAGCGCCGCGTTGTCCAGCGTCACCCAGCGGCCGAGCAGGCGTTGCAGGCGAAGGGACATCTCCGCCGCCGCGGCCTTGGTGAAGGTCAGGCATTGGATGCGTTCGGGTTTCACCCCGTCGGTCAGCATCAGCCGCAGCAGGCGGTCGGTGAGCAGCTTGGTTTTGCCCGAACCCGCCGACGCGGCGACGAAGGCGGAGACGTCCGGATCGGATGCCTCGAGCTGCGTGCGGTTGGCGCGGTCGCGGGGGGATTCTGGGGGCATGGCGCCCCATTATTGTCATGGCCGGCGAAGGCCCGCCATCCACGACTTAAAAAATGCCTAGGGTTGCGAGGCCTGAGAATGGCCGCACGACCGCAAGTTTCCTCACGAAGGGCACGAAGATTCAAAGCCGCGAAGAGCCGCGAAGTTCTGTTTTACGCCCGCGCACACGACGCTTCGCGGCTCTTCGTGGCTTTAACACTTCGTGCGGAAACTTACGGACGTGCCGACGGCACAGGCACCGCCGTTCCCGGCCGACGCTTCCCTCAGGCCGCAAGCCGAAGCGGGTAGGCCGCCACAAGCACATCCGCCGGCAGGTCCAACAGCGGGCTCAGCGCCCGGATCATCGGTAACGTGAGCGCACGCTTGCGATTGAGCACTTCAGCCACCCGGCCGCGATGCCCGATGGCGGGTTCCAGGTCGCGACGGGTCAGGCCTTTCTGCTCCAACATGAATAAGATCGCCTCAATCGGATCGGGCGGCGGGATGGGTTGGTGCCGCGCTTCCCAGGCCGCGATCAACGTCACGAGGGCGTCGAGACGGTCACCTTCCAGGGTGCCCTCCGCAGCGTGCATGAGGGTCTCGACCGCGGCCAGCGCAGCGCGGTGGTCAGCTTCGGTACGAATGACCCGGAGAGGTGCGTCAGACGGTCTGGGCATCGATTTTGTCATACTCGCCATGTGTGCCGATGAAGCGGACATAGACCACGCCGTATTGATAGTTCACCCAGGCAACCAGCCGGCACTTGTTGCCCCCGATGTCGAAAACCACGCGACCGTCCCGCAAGATGTCGGCCGCGTTGAACATGCGTTTGACGGCGGGCGGGTTAGGCCACGCCGCCGCCCGACAACCGCTGTGGTTTCCGCTACAAACGTCACACAGACCGCGCAAGGGAGGCCGCTTGAAAGGTTCGGCGGGCTTGGTTCGGCTTGGTCTAATGTCGGTTCCTTCTAACTTGCCAATTCCATCGTATATGTTGTGCATATCGTATCGACGATCAACATATTCCATCGAAAGTTCCATAAGAAAAATGCGGGAATATTTCCCGTTGCACTTCTTCTTATTTAGCCATACACGAATTTTCGCAAGCGCTTCATTGAGTTTTGCACAAACGCCATCGATCTCACCCGACGCAACACCTGCGGGCACGACGAAAGCATTTACGACGCGATCAAATTGCACCATCATCACATTACCTTTTTGGCTGGCTTGGCCGAGTCGCCGCAAGTATGACATCTCCGGTTCGCAACTTCGCTCCGATGCAGGCAAACTTGCCTACTCCCCCTCCTCCCCGCTCGCCGACCACTCCGCCACCCGCGCCAACTGCGCGTAATCGGAGAACCTGGGCGCCTGCCCTGGATGCGGGTGGGACAGATACGCCCGTGCCTCCAAATCGAACGCATCGATCAGCCCACGCAACCGGTCCAGCGCCTCCGCCGAGGCCTCCTGCGTGACCGTGGCATCCCCCTTGAACAATGTCCGCTCCTCCCCGGCCGAGGCGCCGCCGGTCAAATGCCAGTAGATCAGCTCCGTCGCAGGCCCAGCGATATCCGGTCCGAACGCGCCGGCAGCGGCCATCGCGGCTTCCAGCGGCAATTGCGGCGCCAGGCCGGCATCGACGGCGGACTGGGATGGCACCGATCCGGTCTTGTAATCGAAAATGGCCAGCGTCCCGTCTGCCCGCCGGTCGATGCGGTCGGCGCGGCCGGTCAGGCGAAACGCACCGCCGGGACCGGTCAATTCCAGCCGGCCGGGGGCCTCGGCTTTGATCGCAACCGGAGCAGACAACGCACGGCGATCCCGGTCGGTCTCGGCCACCCAGGCGGCGATGCGGTCCAGCCGGGGCTTCCACCACGCCTGCAACGCCGGCCGCAACCCGGCCTCCCGCAGCGCTCGATCCATCGCCGCACGCAGGCGGGACGCCGCGTCGGGGGGCCAACGCTCCCCAAAGGCCTGGAGGAAATGGTGCATCCCCGCATGCACGAGCGACCCGTAGTCGGACGCATCGGTCGCCTCGTCCAGCGGCTTCAGCGCCGCCAGTTTCAGGATGTGTTTCGCGTAGATGGCATAGGGATCGCGCAGCCAGGTTTCGATTTCGGTGACGCTGAGCCGGCGCGGGCGCAACCGCACGTCCGGCCGAGGCTCTGGCGGGCGCACAGCGCGTGGCCCTCCATCCGGCAAGTCCAATGCCCGAACCCAGGCGGCGGCGGGGTGTGCCGGCAACGCGAGGCCCCGTCCGGCCAGGAACATTTCCAGGCGCGTCAGCCAACGCGCGGGCACGGCGGGGGCGCCGTCACGCCTTACAGGGCAGGACAGCACCACCCTGGGTGCTGAACAGGCAATGGCCAGGAAGTCGTGCGCGGCCTGGCCGACGATGTCCTCGGGCGAGGGCAGGCCCACTTGCGTGCGCATCGGCCGCGACAGCCAGGGGCCCGGATCGGTGGCGGGGGGCCAGACCGTCTCCGCCAGCCCGCCGAGAACCATCAGGTCCACGCTTTGCAGCCGCGCCTCCAACAGGCCCCATATGAAGACGCGGGGATGCAGGGCGCCGTCGCGGCCGCGCAAGGCCCGGCGGTCGCGCACAACGCCGCCTTGCAGCACGGCGTCCAGCAAGCCGGGCAGCACGGCGCGGCGCTGGTCCGGCATACCGGGCAAGGCTGCGAGGACTTCTGACAGGCGGGTGGCCAATGCCTCCCCTTCCTCGCCGGACCACAGGCGGGCGGGACCGGTTTCGTTGTCGGTGGCGGCGAGGCGTTCGGCGGCCTCGATCACCGCGGTCAGGGCATCTGTGGGGTCGGACTCAAAAGCGGACTGGATGCGAAAGACCGGCTCCAGGCATTTTTCCACGCGCGCCCAAAATGCTTTCGTTTCTTCGCTGCCCTTGGATTTATCCAGCGCCACGCGAATGCCGGTATATCCCGCACCCGGCCTCGGCCCACGCAGGCACGCCAGTTCCAGCGCCCGCGCGCCACGGCGGCAGGCAACGGGAGTCAGGCCCGCGGCGGTCAATGGATGTTTCAACAGCGCCAACAATGGCACTGGCGTCAGCCCCTCCGCCACCGCGCGAATGGTCAGCCGCAGGAAGACGGCGGGGGGTGAATCCACCAGCGCCTCCCCCGCGCTGTCGTCGGCCACCACACCGAAGCGCAGCAGCGCCGCCGCGACCCGGTTCGCGAGCACGCGGTCGGGCGTGACCAGCGCCGCCCGGGCACCGGGCGTTTCCAAAGCATCGCGCAATACCACGGCGATGGCGTCGGCTTCCTCCTGCTGGTCGCGGGCGGTCAGGCGCCAGAGACCGTCCAGCCCCGGCCGCACTTCACCGGGAACGACGCGCCAGGCGGACAGCGCTTTGGCCGGCAGCAGCGCGCGGGACAGCAGCGGAAAGCGGCTCGCTGGAACAATGCTATCGGGCTGTATTGGCCACGGCCGCACATCGCCCCGCGTCGCACCCAGCCCATGCAACAACCGTTGCAAACCGGCCTGTGGGTGGGACTCCTCGATGGCGTCCCAGGCGTCCGGGTCCATCCCCATGTCCAGCGCCGGAAATACCACCTGCCCCCTCGGCATCCGCGCGACCACCGACAAAAGCCTGGCAACCGCGCGGACGCCGGCGGTGGTGCCGGCGATCAGGACGGGGTGCGGGGGCGGTTCGGCTTGCCACGCCGCGGCCTGGGCGTTCAGCAGCGCGATCTGCCGCGCGGCAGGGTTCATCAGGCCGTTATCCGCCAGCCAGGCCGGCCAGAAGTCGGTGACGATGTGGAGGAACTTCAGCGTCTCCGCCCAGTGTTCGGCAAAATCCGAACCGGCGGCGTCGGGCAGATTCTGGGACAGATCGATCTCGGCCCGCTCGGCCTCATCCATCAGCGTGCCGAGTTCCTGCGCCAGGAGCCAGGCACGGTCGGCACCGGTGGGGGCGCCATTGGCACCCTTCATGGCCAGAATGAGCTGCGTCAGCGCGGACAGGCGCTGCATCGGCTCGACGGCGGGCGGCAAATCGAGCGCGCCGGCCAGCGCCAGCGGCGCCTCGTCCAATGCGCCGAGCGCGGTGATACGAGGGAGCAGCAGCGGCGCGCCGTCCGACAGGCGAAGGAACGCCTCGGCCAGGGAGCGGGCGGAACGCTTGGTGGGCAGGAGGATAATGCCGTCGGCGCGCTTAACCGGGTCGGTCTCGCGCGCCAGCCACGCGGCCGCCAGCGCGTCCAGGAACGGGACATGCGGGGGGATGGTGAAGAGGTTCAGCGCCCCGGCCATCTATCTGCCTCCAGCAAGTCGGACGGCGCAGACAAATGAAACCAGTGCCCGTCGTGCACCACTGCCCGCAGCCGCCCGGTATCGATCGCGCGATCCCAGGCGCGGTTGGTGCTAAAGGCGCCCGCGGGCATGCCGTCCAGCAAACGCGGATGCATCAGCTGCACGCCGGCGAACAGGTATGGCGCGACTTCGCGCTCCCCGCGACGGCGCGGGACGCCCCAGGGGTCGAGCATAAAGTCGCCGCGCCCGACCTCCCCCGAGATCTGGGAGGTGCGTTGCACCAGCAGAACCGCGTCGATGTCGTCGCGCCAGGCGCGCGCGAGGCGGGTCAGCGCCGGGATCGTGCCGTCCAGCCACAACGCATCGCCGTTGACGACATAAAACGGGTCGGGGCCGAGAACGTCGAGCGCGTTGCGCACCCCGCCGCCGGTATCGAGCAATTTTTTCTCCCGTTTCATTACCGTTCTGGGAGGCTTCGCGCGGGCCTTCAGATGCGCCGCGACCCTGTCCGCCTGCCAAAAGGCGTTGACTGCCACTGTGTCCACCCCCGCCTCGAGCAGGCGGTCGAGCGCATGGTCCAGCAACGTCTGCCCACCGACGGTCAGCAGCGGTTTGGCAGTATGCTCGGTCAGCGGCCGCATGCGGGTGGCCAGCCCGGCAGCCAGGACCATGGCGGTGCGAGGAACGATGGTCATGGGTTCCCCCGTAGCTTTTCCGGCACCCACCGGTCCAGCGCTTCCGCCAGCGGCGCGGCGGCCGGTCGATGAAGCGCTGTTTTCAGCAGCGCCCAGGTGCGCGGGCCGTGGGCGAGATAGTGCGGCTTCCCGTCCCGGCGCGCGAGGCGCACCCATTGGCACGCGACCCGCAGATGCCGCTGCGCCGCGCATGCGTCGTAGGCGGTTCGGAAGGCGGCGGGGTCATACTCGGGCCGGGCGTCCAGATACCGAACGTCCAAGTATCGGGCGAGCATCCGCTCGGCCAGGTCCGGATCGATGTCGCGGCGGGCATCTTGCAGCAGGGAGACCAGGTCGTAGGCGGGGTGGCCGAGCGCGGCGCCCTGGAAGTCGATGATGCCGACGCGGCGGATACCCGAGCGGTTGGGAAGCCAGATCAGGTTGCCGGCGAACCAGTCCCGGTGGACGAGGGTTTGGGGCCCATGGCTGACGGGTTGCAGCATGGTGGCGAGCGCGGTTGCCACATCGTGTTTCGCTTCGGGCGGCGCGGGCGCTTTGAACACCGCCGGCCACCACCAGTCGAACAGCGTGCCGAGCGCGGTTTCCGCCATGAGGGCCGCATTCCAGGGAGGCAAGCCAGAGGGCGGGGCGGCGCGTTGGATCGCGACCAGCGTGTCCAATGCGGCGCCGAAGAGGGCATCCTCGTTGTCCGGGGTCAGCACAGCCGAAAACAGGTCGTCTCCGAGATCTTCTTCCAACAGGAGGCCCTTTTCAGGCTCGGCCGCGAGGATACGGGGGACAGACAGGCCAATGCGTGACAGGTGTTCGGCTATGCGAAGGAAAGGCCGAACGTCCTCCGGCGGCGGGGCGTCCATGAGGACGGCACCGCCTTGGATCCGCAGGTAGCGGCGGAAACTGGCATCCTGGGCCAGGGGGGCGATGCTCGCCGCGCCG
>JANXTL010000178.1 GCA_025352375.1 Acetobacteraceae bacterium
ATGGCCCGGCTGACGCGATCCAAAAACGGCTGAAGCAATTGCAGCAGTTTATCGCTGAGCAGGCCTAGAGCGCGATCGCCCGAGGTTGACTTCAACCTCGGGCGTGAATCACCCTCTCAAACAAAGGCTTAGAGCGTGATCGCCTGAGGTTGACTTCAACCTCGGGCGTGAATCACCCTCTCAAACAAAGGCTTAGACCATGATCCAACGCCGATATCGCATGCAACCTCAAACGATCATGGTCTAGGCGTCAGGGCCTGCTTCCAGGTTACCTCCCCTCGCCTCCCCTACCGATGCGCCCGCAAAAACGACCGAACCTGACGCACCGCGACCGGAACCCGCTCCTTCGGTTCTTTCCACGGGAACATGGTCACCTCCGAATTCGGCGCCAGCATCACCGTTTCCATCGCCACCGCATAGGGATGCGCCGGCACGTCGTCCGGCATCACCAGCAACGGAGTCTTCACCGTCTTCACGAAATCCCGCGTCACGGTGAACACGAAATCGTCCCCGCCGTACATCTTCTTCAGGAACCGCTCGCACTGCTCCATCGTGATTTCAGGCCGAGCAGCGCACAGGGCCGGCGCCCAGTTGCCCATGTTGTTATTGTAAAAAAGACCCGGCAGCTCCGGCCGCGCCCCGCTCGGCTGCGCCAGCACCGCCGCGATCACGCGCTCGGGCGCCCGCCGCAGCATGTTCCAAATGAAAGGACCGCCGATGCAGAATCCCATCACCAGGAATTTGTCGATGCCGAGGTGGTCCATCAGCCCAAGGTGATCGTCGGTGTAGGCGTCCCAGGGCCGATCGACCTCCAATGGGCCGGTCGACTCGCTGCCGGTGGAGTTACGCAGGTCGAACGAAATGACGCGGTATTCGTCCTTGAATGCCTCGAACACGTTGAACGGTCCGTTCACCGTGACGTAGGGGATCATGGCGTTCAGCCCGCCGCCGGGGATGACCAGCAACGGCGGGCCGGAGCCGACTTCCTCGTAGTGGATGCGGACATTGCCTCGTTCGTAGAATGGCATGGTGGTTTCTCCTTCCTTGTTCAAACCAGTGTTGGAACAGCCGCCCGTGCCCGTGCCGCGCCTTCGCGCGCCATCTCCGAGCACAGTCCGGTGTACGCCGTGGGGTCCAGCAACCGAACGATCGCCTCCGGCGTCATATGCGCCGTCACGCGCGGGTCCGCCGTCAGCAGGCCGCCGAACGACACACCTTGCTCCGCCGCCGCCATCGCGGAATCGTAGACCACGTCGTGCGCATGCTGCCGCCCCAGCGCGGCGCCGAGGTCCAGCATCACCGCCTCCGCCATGATCAGCCCGCCGCCGAGGTCCAGGTTGGCCCTCATCCGCGCCGGGTCCAGTTTCAGGCCCCGCATGATCTCCCCAAGCCGCGACAGAATATCCCCCATCGCGATGCAGGCGCGGGCTTCGGCGCTGTCGAACATCAGGCTCGTGGTGCGGTCGGCCTCATGCTCGGTGGTCATGGCTTCCAAGGCCAGAGGCACCAAGGACCGCACTTCGGCAGCAGCCGCGATAATGTCCTGACACAGCTTGGGATTGCGCTTCTGCGGCATGGTGGAGGAGCCGACGGTGCCGGGGGGCACCGGTTCCTCAACCTCCCCAAACTCGGTCTTCATCAGCGTGTAGATCTCACGCCCGATCTTGCCACAGGTCGCCGCCAGCAAACCAAGGAGACAAATGTTCTCGCCCAGATGGTCCCCAATGGCGCGCGATGGGACGGTCATCGAGCCAAAGCCGAGCAGCCGCCCGATGCCCTGCTGCACCGGCGGCCCCATCTTGCCAAGCGAGGCATAGGTCCCTGCCCCGCCGCCCAGCATGGCGATGAACAGCCGAGGCGCCGCCTGCTGCAAACGTTCCACATGCCGCAGCAACTCGTCGATCCACACCGCGACCTTGTAGCCGAACGTGGCGGGCACCGCGTGCTGCCCATGCGTCCGCCCGGCGATCGGCATATCTGCACCCCGCTCGGCCAAATCCGCCATGGCGGCCAGAGCCTCCCCGATCAGCCGGAAAAACACGGCATGCGCCTGCCGCAGCACCAGCAAATCGCCGGTCTGGGTGATGTTCTGGGTGGTGGCGCCCCAATGGACCCAGCCGCCATGCTCCTCCCCCGTGATGCGGCTCAGTTCCCAGACCAGCGGCACAATCGTATGACCCGTCCGCGCGAACCCCTCATCCAGGCGGACGCGATCCATCAGACTGTAATGCGCGGCCTTGGCGATCGCCTCGGCCGCCGCTGCCGGAATGATCCCCAGCGCGGCTTGCGACCGAGCCAAAGCCGCCTCAACGTCCAGCCACGCCTGCCAGCGGTTCTCCAACTGGTATAGCGCGCGAATGCCTGGGTCCGACACGCGGGTGGCGGTGGGAAGGGCATCGCTCATCGTGGCTCCTTGGGACGTTGTTGGCGGGAGCAAACACCAGCCGCCGCTGCAAGGCAACGTCGTTGCCTCCAACGGCCCGGGCCGTTAGACCCCCGGCGAACAGAAAAACCTGTGGAAAAAATGCTGATACGCGCGCCCGAATCCATGCTCCCGCACGTCAACAAGGTGCTGCAGGGGGAGTACGACCTCCCCTACAACGCCACCAACCCCGTGGTCGTCGATCTCGGCGCCAACGTCGGCAGCTTCGCCGCCTGGGCGCTGGACCGGTGGCCGGGGTCGTTCGTCCATTGCTATGAGCCGCTGTCGTCCAACTTCGCACTGCTCAGCGACAATCTGAAAGACCTGCTCGGCACCCGCGTCAAGGTCAACAACGTCGCGGTGGGCAATCCCGGCAACACAAGGCTGTACCTCGGACGCAACAATTGCGGGGAGGCCAGCTTCTACGACCTGGGTGAACAAGCGGAGGACTACGAAGACGTGGTCACCATTTCCCCCTCCGACCTGCCGAAGGGCCAGGTGCTCAAGCTGGATACCGAGGGGTCGGAACTCGACATCCTCTCCCGCATGACCGACATCGACTACGACGTCGTGATGATGGAATTCCACGGCGACACCAACCGGCGCAAGATCGACCAGATCCTGGCCGATTACGTGCTGATCGGGGGGGGGAGATCACCGGCCCGCACCGTGGCATCCTCAAATATTGCCACCGCCGCTTGCTGGCGAACACCACCGGGGAGGCCGCACCTCTTAGGCCCTGTCCAAAGATAATCGAATCGATCATGCGGATCGGACAGGGCCTAAGCTCTTGTTTTGAACGGCAACTTTGCCGGCGTGCTGACGCACTTATTTGCCGGCGTTGCCTTAGCTGACAGGCTGGTATTCGTAATCCTCCCGCACCGAGCCAGGCGCCCGCAGGCCGGGCGGCAGGGGCGCGCGGGTGGCGTTCACCCCGGCATGCACGTCCAGCGCCGCCTGGTCCGCCCACAGCTCCAGCAGCGCCAGCCGGTCGGGGTTCACTACGCTCTGAAACACCTCGAATTGCAGGCACCCCGGCTCTTTCACCACGTCGGCGCAGCGCCCCCGGTAGATCGCGGCGAGTTCCGGCCCTTTGCCAGTTTCGGCACTGATGGATACGACAAGGCGCAGTGGCATGGCGGTTCCTCCCTGATTATGCCCCAAGGTTGCCCCCACTTTGCCCGGCGTCAAGCTGGGGTTACGCTGGCGGTGACGCGGCACCAGGGAGTCCGGGCATGAAATTCGGCGCATCCATGTTCTTCACCGACTATTCCATGACCCCCGGCGAACTCGCCCAGGCGCTGGAGCAGCGCGGCTTCGACAGCCTGTGGGCGCCCGAACACTCCCACATCCCGGTGTCGCGCAAGTCCGTGTTCCCCAACGGCGGGGAGGTGCCGAAGCATTATTACGACGTGATGGACCCGTTCGTGACGCTGGCAGCGGCGGCGATGGTCACGACAACGTTGAAACTCGGCACCGGCGTGTGTTTGGTGAACCAGCGCGACCCCATCCAGTTGGCCAAGTCGGTGGCGTCCCTGGACCAGATCTCTGGGGGAAGATTCATCTTCGGCATCGGCGTCGGCTGGAACGCCGAGGAAATGGAAAACCACGGCACCGTCTTCGCCACCCGCGCCAAACTGGTGCGCGAACGGGTGGAGGCGATGAAAGTCATTTGGACGCAGACGAAAGCCGAATATCACGGGGAATTCGTCAATTTCGACCCGATGATGACCTGGCCCAAGCCGGTGCAGAAACCGTATCCCCCCATCTACGTCGGCGGCACCTTCCCTCATGCGGCGCGCCGGGCCATCCGTTACGCCGATGGCTGGATGCCGCTGGCCGGGTTGATGGGGGAGAACAGCGACGTGTTCAGCATCGTCCCGAAAGCCCGCGCCATGCTGGCGGCCGAGGGGCGCGATCCCGCCACTTTCCCCATTTCGCTGACGGCGTCCCCCGAGGACCTGGACCTGCTAAAACGGTACCGCGATCTGGGGATCGAACGCGCCTCGGTCAGCTTGCCAGCAGGTAACGCCGAAACGGTGCTGCCTATTCTCGACCGTTGGGCAGCGCTGATCCGAAAGGTTTCTAACTAGAGCGTGATCGCCTGAGGTTGACTTCAACCTCGGGCGTGAATCACCCTCTCAAACAAAGGCTTAGACCATGATCCAACGCCGAGATCGCATGCAACCTCAAACGATCATGGTCTAGGGAGTACCCATCATGCATTTCGGCGCATCCATCTTCTTCACCGACTACTCCATGACCCCCGCCGAACTCGGCGTGGCGCTGGAAGAACGCGGGTTCGAGTCCGTCTGGGCTGCGGAACATTCGCACATCCCGCTGTCCCGCAAATCGCCTTGGGGCGGCGGCGGGGATCTGCCGAAGCAGTATTACGACGTGATGGACCCGTTTGTGTCGCTCACGGCGGCAGCCTGCGCCACCACGACCCTGATGGTCGGCACCGGCGTCTGCCTCGTGAACCAGCGCGACCCCATCCAGACGGCGAAATTGGTAGCCTCCATCGACCAGGTGTCGAACGGCCGCTTCCTGTTCGGTATCGGCAACGGTTGGAACCAGGACGAAATGGAAAACCACGGAACCGATTTCAAAACCCGCCACAAGCTGGTGCGCGAGCGGGTGGAGGCGATGCGCGCGATCTGGACCCAGACCAAGCCCGAATACCACGGGGAGTTCGTCAACTTCGACCCGATGGTAACCTGGCCCAAGCCGGTACAGAAGCCGCATCCGCCGGTGATCGTTGGCGGCGCCTATCCGTATGCGGCGCGGCGCGCCGTGCGTTACGGCGATGGTTGGATCCCGCTGGCCGGACGCCCCGGCCAATATGGAGATGTCGGCGACTACGTGCCCAAATTCCGGGACATGCTGAAAGAAGCCGGCCGCGATGCCGCGACCTTCCCGATTTCATTGTTCTACGGGACCGAGGACGCGAAAACCCTCGCCTCTTATCGGGATTTGGGTATTGTTCGTTGCATCGTCAGCCTGCCGTCCGCGAAGGCGGACGTTGTATTGCCGATCCTGGATCGTTGGGTGATGCTCAAGAATTCCGTTGCATAAAAACCCATCCGAAAAACGCCAGTAGCGCGAACGCACTGACCGCGTTCATTGTCGTTATCGACGCCAGTTCCTCAACCGTAAAAGCGACCGGCGGCGGCCCCAGCCGCTCTCGCATCGCAAGCCATGACACCAGCGGCAGCAACGCCAAGGGCAGCATCACCCAACGCTCCCGCCAGGTGAACAACAACGCCGCCAGCATGCCGCAGGGGAACAGCAGCAGCCAAATCCCCGTGCCCTCCCCCAGGATCCACCAGACGATCATGACATTTGCCAACCCGAACACCGACAGCAACACCCGGCCCAGCAACGAGTTCCGCCGGGCGATGGCCGGGATGGCGAAAAAAAGCAGCCCGGACAAAACATCGGGTGCTTCCACCCAGGCCTTCGATCCGGCGATCAACCACAGATACAGCGGGTAAAAAGGCTGATTCCAAGCCAGCACAAGCGCCACGAAATTCCCCGCAGCGACCAAAGGATCCGGATGCGCGGCGTAGCGCCCAAGCCAGGCCTTCATCCCGGCAAGGGCCGCAGACGGTAGTGGCTGACGCCCCACTCGGCGCCCTCAGCGTGCCCGAACAACCCAGCGGTCGCGAGGAAGAACAGCCGCCAGCGCCGCCGCCACAGGCCGGCGTCGGCGCCATACACCGACCGCAATACATCGCGTATCTCGGCGTCGTTGCGATCGAAGTTCACCAACCAGTCGCGGGCGGTCCGAGCGTAATGGGAGCCGCTCCAGCGCCAATCCTGCTCCACCCGAAAATCGTGCGCCACATGCCGGATCAGCCCATGGCTCGGCATGATCCCGCCGGTGAAGAAATGCTGCGCGATCCAGTCCTCCTTGTCGTCGATGTCGAACAAATACGGCGCCACGCGGTGGCTGAAGACGTGGAGGAACAGACGACCGTCCGGCCGCAACCAGCCATACACGCGGCGCAGCAGCGCCTGCCAGTTGGTCATGTGCTCGAACATCTCCACCGACACGACGCGATCGAATCGCGTATCGATGGAGAATTCGTTCATATCGGCTGTGATTACACGAAGGTTCGTCAGGCCGCGCACTGCCGCTTCGCCCTCGATATACGCCCGCTGCGACAGGGAATTGGAAACCGCCACGATACGCGAAGCCGGATACCGCGACGCCATCCAAAGCGATAACGAACCCCAACCGCAACCGAGTTCCAGCACATCCTGCCCGTCCACCAGAGCAGCATGCGCGGCCGTGGCCGCCAAAGCGCGACCCTCCGCCGCATCCAGCGTGTCGCCATCCTCATACAGGCAGCAAGAGTATTTCCGGTTCCGCCCCAACACCAAACCGAAGAACGCCGAGGGCACCTCATAATGTTGTGCATTCGCGGCATCTGGGCGCACCGCGACCGGGTGCTGGGCCATGATGCGGGCAAAGGCGATCTCGTCGGCCTCATCGGCATCGGCCAGTTTGCGGCGGGTGCGATCGACCAACCAGGAAATCCCCGACCGGGTCAAGGAATCGGGTAGCGGCACCCGTTCAAGCACTCCGGTCGCGGCGGAGATCAGACTCATAATTCGATCCTCCTTCGAAACCATGGGAAAAACGCGCCTACTCGTTGTTGATACGCTCGGTATGCATCCCCTCGCGAGCGCAACATGTGCTGCTCCAGGAACGGAATGCCGGAAACGTGCACCAACAACCAGTACATGAACGCCGGACCGGTCAACGAAAGCCAAGCCCAGTCCAGTCGTGCAAAATCGATCGCCAGGAGCGGATATGCGACCCAACCCAGCCACTCGAAGAAATAATTGGGATGGCGACTCATGCCCCAAAGGCCGACATCGCAGATGCGACCTTTAAACCCGCGCAGCTGGGCGTCGGCCACGCCCTCCCCCACGATCGCAACCACCAGCACCAGCACGCCCAGGAAATCCTGCACCCGTGGGAACGGCGCGGGATTGGCGGCCGCCAATCCCATAGAAAGGGTCAGCAACGCTGCCGCGACAGCCTGAATTTGCAGGAACCAGAACAGCCGGCGCTGGAACGCCGCACCCCACTCCGTTCGCAGCGCGGCGTAACGTGCGTCCTCCGGCGCCGCAAAGGAACGGCGGGCGATATGCGCGCCCAGCCGCACCGCCCATATCGCGATCAGCGCCGCTACCACCAGACCGCGTGGGGAAACCCCTGGCAGCAACGCCAGCAACACCCCGGCCAAACCAGTGGAGAACGACCACACCGCATCGACCCAGCCGGAATTTCCCGTGACCCGCTGCAACCCCCACGCTCCGGCCATGCACGCCGACAGCAATCCGGCACACATGAGAAACCACGGCCACATCACACGCCACCCGAACGCATGAACGCCACACAATCGTCCAGGATCGGGGCCTTCCACGACAGTAACCCAGACAACGCGCCGACAATCGACAGATGACCAACGCTACCATATGTCTTCAAAGTCGCCCGACCGCGCAGACCGTTGATCCGATCGGCCAGAGCCCGGGAGTTTCTTGGATACACAGTTGTATCGGTATCTCCCGTCAACAACAGCAGCGGCGGGGCACCGGCACGGGCATAAGTAATTGGTTGGGTCGTCCGCAAATCCCCGGCGGGCGCAAAAATCGCATCCAGATCGGGATCGTTCAACGGCAGGAAATCGTACGGGCCGGCCAGCCCGATCATGCCGGCAATGTCTCGATCGGGATCCAGCCCGACGCGTCCGAGGAACGTTTTGTCCAAAGTCAGCATCGCCGCGATTTGCGCGCCGGCCGAGTGCCCGATCAGAAAAACCCGATCGGGATCGCCGCCGTACGCCGCGATATGCGTCTTGGTCCAGGCCACCGCCGCCGCTGCATCGTCGATGAAGTCAGGATAGCGAACCTCCGGGTAGACCCGATAATCTGGAACGACGGTCAGGAATCCGCGATCCGCGAAGGCCGAACCAGCAAAGCGGTATGACGAACGGTCGCCGGATTTCCAGCTTCCGCCGTACAAAAACACCACCACCGGTGCACGCGCCTGAGGCGGCGCGTAGAGATCGAGCTTACGTCGCGGCCCCTCCCCATAGGCAACGTCGCTCGTGACCGTAATGGCATGCGACGGCGCCATTGCGTTCAGCAAGCCCGTTGCGGAACATCCGCTGAGCAGCCACGTCAGCATCAATACAGGCCGAATGAGCCGCATCAGTCGATGATCCAACGTTGCGCGAAGCCCAGCAGCCCGCGGAATCGCACGCCTTCAGTGGCAATGAAACAAAGGCAGGGGCCGTCACCGTCGATCGTGGGGCGGTGCTGATGGGTGCCCTCGACCTCCACCAAGTCGCCGGCCCGATAGCGGCCATCATGATCGGTGAACGACCCGACGATCACGCAGGTCATCTCCATTCCGGTGTGCGAATGGGCGGGCAGAACCTTCCCCGGCATGCCTTCCAGCAACCCGGCCAGGATGCTCCCGCCCGTCACCAGCGGCCGCCAGCGCAGTCCAAGGCCAATGCGGCGCCAGGGCCCGAACGTGCAGACATCCAACGGCGGCGGCAGGCCAGGAGAACGCGGGATCGGCACCGCCGGTGCCACCGGCCGTTCGGTGCGAGCCAGCACCAGTGCCAATGCGTCGTCGTCCATCGCGGTCGGGGGAAAATCGTTCAGAAAACTGCCGCCCACCGCCTCGGCCATGGCTTTCACATGGCGGCAGGCCGGGCAGCCGAACAGATGGGTGGCGACGACCAGCCCCATAGCTTCCGGCAAAGCGCCACCGGCATAGGCCACCAGGGTCGCCTCGGTTGGGTGGTGTTGCATCACGCGAAATCCTCCAACGCGGCGCGTAGCTTCGACAAGGCCAGGCGCAGCCGCGATTTCACGGTACCAAGCGGGATGCCCAGATGGCGTTCGATTTCACCGTGCGCCTTATCCAGAAAAAAAGCAGCCCGCACGACAGCGGCCTGTTCAGGAGACAACATCGCCATGGCCGCACGCACCCGTTCATCCCGTTCGCCCGCCGCCAGGACATGGTCGGCTTGCAATGGTTGTGCCGGCTCGCCCGAGGGATCCGGAAGCAGCGTGTCCGGATGGCGTTCGCGCCGCAGAACATCGATCCTCAAGTTACGGGCGATGGTGAATATCCAGGTCGAGGCGCCTGCTTTCTCGGGATCGAACTGCGCCGCCTTGCGCCAAACCGCAAGCAACGTTTCCTGCGCGAGTTCCTCCGCCGAGACGGCTGGCGCGCCACCGCGCATCAACATCGTCTTGACCCGCGGTGCAAAATGCCGAAACAACGTGGCGAAAGCCTCCTGGTCCGCGTGCTGGGCTACCGATCGGATCAACGCAGCAAAATCCGGGGCGGACACGGTCATGGCGAACGGCCACGCCCCGGGACGATGGGGGGTGAGCCGTCGGACATCGAGGTTTCCAAGCGCATTCATGCCTCCCTCTACGCGGCGGTGCGACGGTTGGATCACCTTGGGACCGGTGATCCAACGCTGGCGTCACTGCGTAACAGCAGATACCACACTCACGGGGGCAACACGGGCATGGACGGCATGATGGGCACGCCCGTTCGGCATATAGCGATCATTGGCACTGGGATTTCGGGCCTTTCCGCCGCTTGGCTGCTGCAAAAGCGTCATCGCGTCACCGTCTATGAATCAGCGCAACGGGCCGGCGGACACAGCAACACTGTCGACGCGCAGGGGCGACGCGGTTCGATTGCGGTCGACACCGGTTTCATCGTGTTCAACGACGCCACCTACCCGAATCTGATCGCGCTGTTTGCCCACCTTGGCGTGAAAACAGTCGCATCCGACATGACGTTCGCCGTGTCGCTGGACGATGGGCGGCTGGAATACGCCGGCACCGACCTGGTCAGCCTGTTCGCCCAGCCCGCCAATCTGTTCCGCCCGCGCTTCTGGTCCATGCTGCGCGATCTCCGCCGGTTTTATCGCGATGCGCCGGAACAGGCGCTGACGATGGAAGACGATGAAAGCATTGGCGCAATGCTGGACCGTTTCGACTACGGGGACGCGTTCCGCGACGACCACCTGATGCCCATGGCGGCGGCCATATGGTCCGCCAGCGCCGGCCAGATCAGGGATTATCCCGCTGCCAATTTCATTCGCTTCTGCGAAAATCACGGCCTGCTGCAGATCTCGAATCGCCCGGCATGGCGCACTGTCGTGGGCGGCAGCCGGGTTTACGTCGAACGCTTAACCCAGGCGTTGGGATCCGACCTGCGCCTCGGCCACGCGGTCGTTTCGGTGCAGCGGATTCCCAACGGCGTGCTGGTGCAAGACACCAGTGGCACGATCGAGCGCTACGACGACGTCGTAATCGCAACGCATGCCGATCAGGCTTTGGCGCTGCTCGACGACGCCGACGATCGCGAAATCGCCCTGCTCCGGCCGTTCCGCTATTCCCGGAATGAGGCCGTGCTGCACAACGACATTGCGTTGATGCCCAAGCGCAAGCGGGTGTGGTCGAGCTGGAACTACCTGGGCCGAGCAGACACACCGGACCTGAGTGTGACATATTGGATGAACCGGCTACAGAATTTGCCCGCGGAAACGCCGCTTTTCGTGACGTTGAATCCAGCACGTCCGCCACGGCCCGACAGCATTGTCCGCACCGAAACCTACGAACACCCACTATTCGGCGCGGATACGATGCGCGCGCAACGAAGCCTGTGGTCGTTGCAAGGTCACAGACATACCTGGTTCTGCGGCGCCTATTTCGGAGCCGGCTTTCACGAGGACGGTTTACAGGCCGGTCTCGCGGTCGCCGAACAGCTGGGCGGCGTGCGCCGTCCCTGGACCGTTGCCGACGAAAGCGGGCGGATCTACGTTACGCCCGCAACGGAGATGGCGGCATGAAATCGGCACTATATCGCGGCCTGGTGGTGCACCAGCGGCTGCGGCCGCGCCGGCATCGCCTGTCCTATAAACTGTTCTGGATCCTGTTCGATCTGGACGAGTTGCCGGCCATGCATCGATCCCTGCGATTCTTCTCCTACAACGGCCGCAACCTGATCGGGTTCCGCGACCGCGACCATCTGGATGGAACGACAACACCATTGCGGGTGCAGATAGAGCATCAATTGACCGCCGCCGGCATCCCCATCGATGGCGGACCGATCCGGCTGCTGTGCATGCCTCGCGTATTGGGCAGTGTCTTCAACCCGATCAGTGTGTGGTTCTGCCATCGCCGCGACGAAACCCTGGCGGCGATGTTATACGAGGTGAACAACACCTTCGGCCAACGGCACTCGTATCTGATCCCGGTCGCGGACCCCGATGCGCCGATTGTACGGCAAAGCTGCGACAAGCAATTTTACGTCTCCCCCTTCATGCGGATGGCGATGACATACGATTTTCGGGTCGTTCGGCCGGGCGAAAGCACCACCGTCGTCGTCAACGGCAGCGACAGCGAAGGTCCATTGATCGCGACATCGTTTGTTGGGCAGCGCCGTCCGCTGAATGATGCGGCGTTGCTGGGCGTGATGCTGCGACACGGAATCCTGGCCCTGACCGTCCTCGCGGCCATTCATTGGGAAGCCGTCAAGCTCCTGCTGAAGGGACTGCGCATCCAGCCGCGCCCCGCACCGCCCGCCGACCTCGTCACCATCGTCCAACCGAACGAGATCTGAATCATGTCCGACGGGTCACTCGATACTACTCTGCCGCTCTCAAACGTTGCGCCACGCCAGAACTGGTTGGCCAACGTGTTAATGTCGAACGTGCGGTGCGGGCGGCTGACACTCGTCACGCCCTCCGGCACGCGTCTGACCCACACGCCAACCGGTCCGGGACCGGAGGGAGTGATGGTGCTGCACCGCTGGCGCACCTTGCACCGCCTGCTGGCCGGCGGCGACGTGGCCGGCGGCGAGTCCTACATGGATGGCGATTGGAGCAGCCCCGATCTGCCGTCGTTGATCGAGCTGGTCGCGTGCAACACGGCTTTGATTCAGGCGATTGGGGGAAGTTGGTTCGCCCGGCTGCTGAACCGCATGCGCCATCGGATGAACGCCAATACCAAGCGCGGCAGCAAGCGCAACATCGTGCGCCACTACGATCTTGGCAACGATTTCTACACCGCCTGGCTCGATCCCGGGATGACATACTCGTCCGCGCTCTATCAAACCGGGTCGGAAACGCTGGAAGCCGCGCAAACCGCAAAACAGGACCGGGCGATCGAATTGCTGGCAGTGAACACTGGTGAGCGCGTGCTGGAAATCGGCTGCGGCTGGGGCGGACTGGCCGAGCGCCTGATCCAAAGGGCCAAGTGCCATGTGACCGGGGTGACGCTGTCGCCTGCTCAGCTGGCTTTTGCATCCAACCGTGTTCCCCCGGCCGATCTCCGGCTACAGGATTATCGCGATACGACCGGGACATTCGACCGTATCGTTTCCATCGAAATGCTCGAAGCCGTTGGCGAGTCCTGGTGGCCAGCCTATTTCGCCACCATCCGCGACCGGTTGCGGCCGGGCGGAACGGCGGTGTTGCAGGCCATCACCATCGCCGAGGATCGGTTCGACGATTACCGCTCGTGCGCGGATTTCATCCAACGCTACGTCTTTCCAGGTGGCATGTTGCCGTCGATGACGGAAATGCGCCGGCAGATCGCGGCCGCCGGGCTTGAACTGCGGTCGGTGGAAACCTTCGGTGACAGTTACGCCCGCACCCTAGCCGAATGGCGCCGCAGGTTCCTCGCGGCGTGGCCGGAGATCGCGCTACAGGGCTTCGACCTCCGCTTTAAGCGAATGTGGGACTATTATTTGTCCTATTGCGAGGCTGGGTTTCGGTCCGCCGCGACAGATGTCGGCCTATACGTCTTGGCGAGGCCGGCATGATCGGGCGGCGGGTTGTTTTGTCGGGCGGCGCCTGCCTCGCGGCGCTGCGGCCGGCGGTCGCCGCGCTCCCTGTCCCGCCCAGTAACCGGCTGGCGTTTTCGATCGTTCGCAAAGGCGGCTCGATCGGAAACCATGTGCTGACGTTCGAGCCAGCCGGGGACCGCCTGACGGTGCACGTCGCCGCCGACATCGCCGTATCGCTCGGCCCCATTGTCTTGTTCCGCTACCGCCATCGCGCCACCGAACGGTGGGAGGGCGGGCAGGTCGTGTCGGTCGAGGCTGAAACCAATGACGACGGGACGCAGGTAAAAACCCGCATGTGGCGGGACGGCGGGACACTGATCGTGGAAAGCACCGGTCAAACCCGGTATGCCGCGCCACCCAATGCGTCACCAGCCACACATTGGAACAAGACGATGCTCAATGGACCGCTGATCAACACCCAGGACGGCAAGCTGATGCGCCCGGCCGTAACACCGCTGGGAACCGGCCGCATTCCCGGTTTCCCCCATCCGGCAGCGGGTTTCGCGCTGCGGGGCGATGCCGACCTGGATACTTGGTACGACGCAACGCCGCGTTGGGTCGGGCTGCGGTTCGATGGCCGGGACGGAACCGAAATTCGCTACGAGTTGTCGTAACGCCTTCGTCGTCATCGTAATGAGACGGCGGCTCTCCCGTCGAGCCCTGAGCCATGGCACAATGCCCCGCACCTTTGGGGAGTTACAACCGCTATGAAGATCGCCGATGCGCAGGTGCATATCTGGGGGCCCGATAAGTCCGATCGGCCATGGCCGGAGGTTACGCACAGCGACGCGCACCGCCACATGCTCCTCGGGACCGGGGATCGCGCATGGGTCATGGGCAAGGGCAAGGGCCCCTGCGCATGGTTGGGATGGCCGGCATGACCCCGGCGGGATGGCCGGTGGGCAAGCCGCTCGCGGTCTCCGTTAACGTCATGCTGGAGGGTTGGGCCGCACCCGACGCCCCTGGTATCGGCCCGATGGGTAACCCGCTGAAGCCGGGGGTGGTGGACCTCCAGGCACGCTCCTGGGCGGATTATGGCGCCAAGGTCGGTGCGTGGCGGCTGCTCGATCTGCTGGACCGGGAGGGTGTGCGGGCCGTTTTCTACACGTCCGGCGTGGTGGCGGAGCAGTACCCCGATTTAGCGGCGGCGATCGTCCAACGCGGCCACCGCATCGCGGCGCATGGCTGGAGCCAGGGCACCCTGCCCCCGTATCTCACACCCGAAGCGGAACGGGCCGATATCGCCCGCTGCGTCGATATCATCGAGAAAACCACGGGCCAGCACCCGACCGGGTGGCTCAGCCCGCGCTGCACGCCCAGCGGCTTGACGTCGGGGTTGCTGGCGCGCGCTGGTTTCCGCTGGCATGCGGATATGTTCGATTCCGACCTGCCCTACCCCATCGCGACCGATCATGGCCGGCTGATCGGCATGCCTTTCACAATGGAGGTGAACGACATGCCGCTCTATGTGCGGTATGGCAATGAGCCCGACGCCTTCACCCGCACCTTGGCCAAAATCGTGCAGGGCTGGCCGCGCCTGGGCAACCCACCAGCGTGCCTGGACATTACCTTGCACGCCCATGTGTTTGGCCGCCCATACGGCGCGCTGGCGATGCTGGCCTCGCTGGCCCTGGTGCGGCGGTCGCCGCATTGCTGGCTGACGGATCACGATCGGGTCACGGCGTTATGGCAGTCTGTGTGATCCTGACACGACGGGCACTTGGCGCCATCGCTCTCCTGCCCGTCGCCGCCCGCGCGCAGCCGTCGGGGAGCACCGTGTTCATCCCCGACGCGGCCGCGCCGAGCACCGTGCCGGGCCGTTCGCCGAACCGGGAACGCAATCGACATGCCTGGGGCATCGACGATGCGCAGTGGGCGCTGTTCCAGGCCGCCGCCAATGCGAACCACACGTTACTCAGGGTGGTCGTGCGTCTGAACAACCTGCGGGCCCGCCAGTTCAAGGAAGATCTCGTCGAGCTTTTGGCCAGCATTCCCGGCTGGGAGGTCGAAGACCAAGGTGTCTATACCGCCGGCACGTTGCCGTCGTTCGACGGTATCGTGATCCAGAACCGCAGCGCCGTGGAACCGACCGCCGACGCGATGACGATCAAGCAGGCACTGGATGCAGCAGGGATCAAGCCCGAGGCACGGTTCGACCCGACGCAACCGACCCTAACGCGCATCCTGATCGGCGCACCGCCGGAGAGATGACGCGCACGCAGTCGCGCTCGTGCGATCTTCGCTGGCTGGGCATTCCATCAGTGGGTGTGGTCCGCCATCCCGGGTTTGGAGGTGGCGTCGGCACCCACACCCTCGACAGTGACCGTCACCGTGACCGGTGGGGCATGTTCGAACGTCAGGGTCAGCGGGAATCGATCGCCGGCTTTCAACGGCGCCTTCAATCCCATCAGCATGATGTGCTTGCCGCCCGGCATCATGGCCAATGGCATGCCGGGTTCCAGCGGCAGCGGACCAGCGGCCCGCATTTTCATGACCCCGCCCTCGTTGATGGTTTCGTGTACGCCCGCTGTCTCCGCCACCGGCGTGCTGACCCCGAGCAATCGATCGGCTGGCCCCGTTTCGACGATCGTGACATAGGCGGCGCCGTTCTTCGCATTGCCCGCGGTGGCACGCGCCCAGGCGTGGCCGATCTGCATCGGCAACGCGTCGCCAGCCGCCGCCAGCAGCACGATCGCGGGGAACAGGAAAATTCGCATGGCTATCTCCGCCAGGATGACTGGTTACCAAGCCTGACGATAACACGAAAAAAAATGCGCGGCGTGGGTCGGCGTACAAGCGCGCGATCGACCGGCAAGGCGGCGCTATCAGCACTTGAAACTGTAGCCAAGGCTACATACTGTGCTGTATGGCATAAACTCTGCCATAGGCCACATGCCAGATTTAGGACCCAGCTTGAGCGACGCGATCGTCCAGCAAGGAAATATGACCCGTCGGACGCTCAGCGCCGGCCGGGAAGTCATGGCCGGCCGGCGTCGGGGGATCGGAGCGTTTCTGCCCTTCGCGGGACCGGCGATCATCGCTTCGATCGCCTATGTCGATCCCGGCAATTTCGCGACCAACATCCAGGCCGGTGCCCGGCATGGCTACCTTCTGCTGTGGGTGGTGGTCGTCGCGAACCTGATTGCGATGCTGTTCCAGGCATTGTCGGCCCGCATCGGCATCGTCACCGGCCAAAGCCTCGCCAGCCTTTGCCGCCAGCACTTCCCCCGGCCGGTCGTGCTGGCGATGTGGGTGGCGAGCGAGGGCGCGGCGATGGCCACCGATCTCGCGGAATTGGTCGGCGCGGCGATCGGACTGAGTTTGCTGACCGGCATGCCGATGTTGCCGGCGCTGCTGCTGGCGTTCGGCATCACCTGGGGCCTGCTGAGCCTGCAATCCCACGGTTTCCGCCCTCTGGAAATCGTAATTACCGGCTTCGTCGGCATTATCTGCCTGGGTTACGTGATCGAGTTGGCGATCGCGCCGCCGGACTGGGGCGCCTTTGCCTTCCATTCGGTGGTACCGCAACTCGCCGGCGTCGACAGCGTCACGTTGGCCGTCGGCATCGTCGGCGCGACCGTGATGCCGCATGCGATCTATTTGCACTCCGCCTTGATGCCGAACCGCATGCCGGCCACGACCGACGCGGAACGTCGCAAGGTGCTACGGTTTTCGAACCGGGAGGTGTTGTTCGCCCTCGGCATCGCCGGCCTAGTCAACATGGCGATGGTGGCGATGGCGGCGACGATGTTCCACCACGACCACTCCGGCGTGGGGGAGATCGAAACTGCCTACCGCACCTTGCTGCCACTTATGGGCGTTTTCGCGGCCGGCGCCTTCCTGGCGTCGCTGCTGGCGTCGGGCATCGCCAGTTCGGTGGTCGGCACCATCGCCGGGCAGACGATCATGCAGGATTTCGTGCGTATCCGTATCCCGCTTTGGGTCCGGCGCGTCATCACCATGCTGCCTGCGTTGGTCGTCGTTCTGATCGGTGTCAACGCGACCGATGCCTTGGTCATGAGCCAGGTGGTGCTCAGCCTCGTGCTGCCAGTGCCAATGATCGCACTGCTGCTCCTGTCCGGGCGTTCGGGCGTGATGGGTTCTTTTGTACTGCGCCGACACGTACGCGCCGCGGCCTGGGCCGCCACCGGCGTGGTGTTGACCCTGAATGCGATTTTGCTGTTGCAGACCTTCGGAATGGACCTCAGTTTGCTTATCGGCGTCTGATCGGTAAAAGCAAACCATGCCTGAGTCTCACGCGGACGATCCGCCCAAACGTGCTGAAATGCCCGCCGAACCCACCCAGGCCAGCCGCTTCGGGAAGGCGCGCACCGCCCAATCCGGAGCGTTGATGGAGGATTACGTCGAGCTGATTTCCGACTTGATCGGTTCGGGCGGCGAAGCCCGGCCCACCGACATCGCCCGCCGCATCGGCGTAACCCACCCCACCGCGATCAAGACCATCGCCCGCTTGAAGCGGGAGGGACTGGCGATCGCCAAACCCTACCGCGGCGTATTCCTGACCGAGGCCGGCGAAACCCTGGCCGAACGCGTGCGCGCCCGCCACCGGGTGGTGGTAGACCTTTTGCTGGCGGTGGGCGTGCCGGCCGAAGCGGCCGAACAAGACGCCGAAGGACTCGAACACCACGTGTCCGATGCCACCTTGGCCGCGTTCGGCCGGTTTTTGCGGGAACGCGGTTAACATCCGCGACTGCCTCCCATGTCCCGAGCCGGGTTGTGCCCCGGTTGGGGGTTAGTTTACGCTGCGGTGCGGCACGACCTTGCAAAGGCACCCGAGCTTCGGCAAAAGGGCGGCTTGCGCGCTGCGCCAGTTTATTACGCCAGGAGAAGAGATCGGCGATGGAATCGGTTGAGAGACAAGGCCTGTACGACCCGCGCAATGAGCATGATGCCTGTGGCGTCGGCTTCGTCGTCAATATCAAAGGCCGAAAATCTCACGACATCATCGGCCAGGGATTGAAAATCCTGGAAAACCTCGACCACCGGGGTGCCGTTGGCGCGGACCCGCTGATGGGCGACGGCGCCGGCATCCTGATCCAGACACCGGAGGCGTTATTGCACGCCTGGGCGACTGGGGAAGGCAAGACCCTCCCCGCCGCCGGCCGCTACGCTGTTGCCATGTGCTTCCTGCCGCGCGAACAAGCCGCGCTTGACCTTGCCATCTCCCATTTCGGGGAGGTCGTCGCCAAGGAAGGCCAGACTGTGGTCGGCTGGCGCGAAGTCCCAACCGACACAACGGGATTGGGGGAGGCTGCGATCGCCTCCATGCCGGTCATCCGGCAGGCGATCGTCGCGGCCAGCCCCTCGATCAAGGATCAGAACGCGTTCGAGCGGAAAATTCTGGCCATCCGCAAGCAGATCCTGAACAACCTGCGGACGTTGTCGGAAAAGCGGAAAATCCCGGGCCTCGACGCACTCTATATGCCGTCGTTTTCGACCCGGACCGTGGTGTACAAGGGGCTGCTGCTGGCGACGCAGGTGGGCAGCTTCTACAAGGACCTGCGCGATCCGTTGTGCTTGTCGGCTCTGGCGCTGGTGCATCAGCGCTTCTCCACCAACACGTTCCCGAGCTGGAAGCTGGCGCATCCGTATCGTTTCATCGCGCATAATGGCGAAATCAACACCGTCCGCGGCAACGTCAACTGGATGCAGGCGCGACGGCGTTCGATGTCGTCCGATTTGATTGGGCCCGATCTCGACAAGATGTGGCCGATCATTCCGCATGGGCAGTCGGATACCGCCTGTATCGACAATGCACTCGAAATCCTGGTCGCCGGCGGTTATTCCCTCGCGCACGCGATGATGATGCTGATCCCCGAGGCGTGGGCCGGCAATCCTTTGATGGATGCCGAGCGCAAGGCTTTCTATGAGTACTACGCCGCGCTGATGGAGCCGTGGGACGGCCCGGCCGCCATCGCCTTCACCGACGGCCGCCAGATCGGCGCCACGCTGGACCGCAACGGCCTGCGTCCCGCGCGCTACGTGATCACCGACGACGACCACGTCATCATGGCGTCGGAATCCGGCGTGCTGCCGGTGCCTGACGAGAAAATCGTCCGCAAGTGGCGCCTGCAGCCCGGTAAGATGCTTCTGATCGACCTGGAAGAAGGCCGCATCATCGACGACGCGGAGATCAAGGCGAAGCTTGCTGGCGCCAATCCCTACGCCGAATGGCTGAAGCAGACACAGTTCAAGCTGGAAGACCTGCCGGAAGGCGAGGACCGGCGCGCGTTGCCCCGCCCGAACAACATGGAAGACCTGCTCCGCCAGCAGCAGGCTTTTGGGTATACCCAGGAAGATATCAACTTCTTCCTCGAACCGATGGCGCGCGAGGGCGACGATCCCATTGGCTCCATGGGCACCGACGCGCCCATCGCGGTTCTGTCCGACAAGGCGAAGCTGCTTTACCACTATTTCAAGCAAAATTTCGCCCAGGTCACCAATCCCCCGATCGATCCGATCAGGGAAGAATTAGTGATGTCGCTGGTGTCCATGATCGGGCCGCGGCCCAATCTGCTGGGCCACCACGCCGGCAACCACTACCGGCTCGAGGTGGCGCAGCCGATCCTGACCAACGCCGACCTGGAGAAGATCCGCGGCCTCGACGATAGCCAGGCCGGCGGCGCTTTCCGCACCAAGACCATCGACACCACCTGGGCAGCCAAGGACGGCGCCGAGGGGATGGAACGTGCGGTCGAGCGCATCTGCCGGGAGGCCACCGACGCGGTGCTGGCAAACGATAACATTCTCATTCTCTCCGATCGCGAAGTCTCCGCGGACCGCGTCCCCATTCCTGCGCTGCTGGCGACGGCGGCGATGCACCACCAT
>JANXTL010000190.1 GCA_025352375.1 Acetobacteraceae bacterium
CTGCTCTGAGTTCCGCGACGGCAATGTACCGACCGGGCAGGAATAGTTGCGTGTCATGCAAACCCCAGAGTCTGAATGGCAACCGCCGATCCCCGTGTTCGATCGAAAACCGCAGCAGACGGATCAGGAGTGGGCCAACGTCTGCTTCGTCCCGAATCGGGCAGGATACAGCACGAACCGGGCGGATTACCGCTTCCACCCGCTCGCCCTTCCGGACCGTGTGGTGCACCACACGCGCAAGTTGATTATCCGATCGCTCCGGTGGGAACGTCCGGGCCACGGCAGACCGGATCATCGCTGCAATCTCGCTTTAACCAACCATCGAATGGGTAACGCTATCGATGCCTCGAAGCCGAGGAGAACGGTCCGTTACGCCGCCGACGAGGTCGCATGGTCCTGGCGGCGCTGCGCGAACGCGGCCTCTTCAACGCCCCTCCCGCCGAGCATTCCAGAAAACGGATAGTCCGGTATTGACCAGCCCTACGATATTCGACCGATGCGCGGCCGGCGGCGAGAATTGCCCCAGGAACATCTGCGGGGCCTGATCCAGCACCCGCAGTTGCATCTCCTTCGCCAGCGCCATCCGTTTCTCGCGGTCGGGCTCAACCTCGAACTGAGCGACCAAGGCGGGCATCCCCGGATCGCAGTTCCAGCCGGGATACGAACCGCCGCAGCTATACGACGTCGTGTAGTGCGACAGCGGGTTGATCATGTCGTAACCGCTCCAGACCACCGGCATCAGGTTCCAGCCGCCTTGCTCGATCGGGTCCTTCTTGGTCCGGCGTTGCGCGAGGGAGCTATAATCCGATGACACAACGTCCAGATTGAACCCCGCGCGCCGCAACTGATCGATGACGACCAGGGAAATCGGGTTGATCGTGGCGGAGTCGACACTATGCAGCAGCACGATTCTCTCGCCCTTGTAGCCGGCCTCCTTCAACAACGCACGGGCCTTCTCGGCGCTGGGCTCGCGGAGGTAGGCGTTCCCGACATCGGTGCCATAGGGGCCACCGCACAGGAAAACCGATTGGCAGAACGGCAAGTACATGTCCGGTGGCAGCCCCATCCCCGCCATGATCTCCTTCTGATCCAGCGCGATCTGCAATGCTCGGCGCATGCGCACGTCGTTAAAGGGCGGGATCGAATTGTTCACCGACAAACCGCCGGTTGTTTGGGCGTAGGGCGGCATTGCCATGATCTTGATATGAGGGTCCTTGCGCAGTTTCTCGATGTAATCGAACGTCAGGATCTCGACGTAATCCACGGCCGCGGTCTCGATCGCGGTGACGCGTCCGGCGGGGTCGGGAATGCTGACGAACTCCACCGTATCGAACCCAGCGACCTTCCCGCCCGCGAACCCATCCGCCGGTTCGGCGCGAGGCCTATACGCCGGATTCCGGTGAAAAATCCCCCGATCCCCCGGTCGCCATTCGTTGCGGTCGAATGTGAACGGGCCGGATCCGATCGTCTCCGTATTGGCCTTCGTCGCAGGCGTCGCCGCCATGCGCGCCGGCATCATCACCGGCAGCAAAGCGTTGGGCTTGCCCAATGCCTCAATCACAAACGCGAACGGCCGGGACAGTACGATCTCAAACGTGCGTGCGTCGACCACCCGCATCTCCGCGGTTGCCGCCATCAGCCGTTTGCCGAACCCATCCAGTTGCGCCCAGCGCTTGATGGAGGCAACGCAATCCTCGGCCGTCACCGCCGCGCCGTCGTGCCAGGTCAGGCCGGGGCGCAGTGTCATCGTCCAGGTCAAGCGGTCGGCGCTGGCCTTCCAGGAGTCCAGCATCTGCGGATGGTATTCGCCTTTCGAATCCATCGCGATCAGCAGGTCGTAAACCATATACCCGAACGCTCGGGTTACCGTCGCCGTCGTCAGGATGGGGTCGAGGACCTGAAGCTCTATGTTCATCACCGCCCGAAACGGTTCGGCGGCCTGCACCGGTGCGGCCAAGCCGAGGGCCAAAAAGGCCCACCGCAGCGCCCGCATCAGTATTCGCTCGCGGTGGCGCCAGCCTGACGGTGGGCGAAATTGGTCAGGTTTAGCTTGTGGCGATGATCGGCATACAAAAGCGGCGCGTATCGCGCCGGATTATCGGCGCTAACACAAGTCGGAACGGGCGCGATGACGGCGTTCAGCCCGGGTCCGTAAAAGAACGGGATGGCATGACGCAGCGCGTTATTGTCGTTGACCACCCGGTGCGGTGTGGGCGTGAACCGGTCGTTCGAATAGCGTCCCAGCATTTCCCCTGTATTCACCACGAACGCGCCGGGAATGCGGGCGGGCCTGATCCACTCGCCCTGGGCGGTGCGGACCTCCAACCCTGGTAGCGCCGACTGCGCCAAAAGCGTCAGGAAGTTCGTGTCGATATGCGGGGCGAACCCGAACTGATTGTCCTCGGCCCCGTCGTGCTTGGGGTAGCGGATCAGCCGCAACGTCCGCGTGGGTTCACCGGTAAAAGCTGAGGTAAAATAATCCGGTGGCAGGTCCAGCCCGGTGGCGACGGCGGACACCATTTTGTCGGCCAGCACGGTCATGGCCGCGATATAGGCCATCGTGGCGGCCTTGAACCCAGGCATGTCGGGTGGCCAGCGGTTCAGCCCATACAACGGATCGCCAGCCACGATGCGGGGATCGTCGGCGGCAAGATCGTTGACAATATAGAAGCTCTCGCTGAGGTTGGGCTTGGTGTTGACGTTGACTTTCGACGTCCGGACGATCTGCGCCCCATAGGGCAAATACCCGATGTTCAGATTGCCGACTTTCAGCGCCACCTTGAACGCCTCATCCCGGTCGAAGAACGCCGCCGCCGCCGCGAAACACCCGTCGATCAGCGATTGCGGTATCCCGTGGTTGACGATGACCAGGAAGCCGGTATCGGCGGCGGTCTGGGCGATGTCGCGGCTCAGGTCTTCGCGCGCGCCACGTTCGCCGGCCAGGTAGGGGCCAATATCCAAAACGGGAATACGATCGGAAACGGGAGCACTCATGGGCGTTGGACCTTATTTTTGCAGCCAGACATCCTCGAACCGCCAGCCATCATAGGCACTGTTCACCATGATCGTCATGTCCTGCACCCCACCATTGTAGCTCGCCTGATTAGACGCGGGATTATTGAGCGGCGCCACCGCTCGGTTGACCACGTGGCGGCCGAACCGAAGACCACGCCTGGCTGGCGCATCCGCTCCGTCACCAGGCTGCCAGATTCCAGCGACACCCCGATCGGCAATCCCGGCGGTAATACGTTGCGGACCCGCTCCAGCAATTCGGCATTGCCATCGGTTTCGTCCTCGATCGCCAGGCCTCCGGACAGCGCCAGCAGCACGCCATCGACCGGGCGGCGCGCGGCCAGACGGTGCACGAGTTCGACCGCGAGCACATGGAAGGTTTCGCGCATCAGCGGCCCGCCCGCGCCGGAAACGGCGGCAATCAGAGGAACGATATCGGCGCCGGCCTGCGCGAACGCCGGCAGTGCGTCCAGGACGGCTTGCTCCCGGTGCAGCGTGAACGCCTCCATCATCGTCAGCGGCGCCCCTGGTTGGGTTTCGTGGATCAGAGACCCGATCGCGATACGCATGCTTCCCCCCGTTTGACGGCGAAGCTAGCGTCATCCGCCGCGATGCGGCAAACCGGCGCCGACCTACGGGAGACACCGCGCATGTTCCGGATCGCCGCGTTTGCGACGCTGCTCATGGCCGTCACGGCCGCCCACGCCACCGATATCACCATCGGCCGCGCGACGGAGCAAAACGCGCTCGATCCCTTGTTCTCTGACCTTGGTAACGACGTTTCCACGGCCGAGAACATGTTCGACAGCCTGATTCGCTTCGACGCCAAGCTGCAGATCCAGCCGGCGTTGGCGGTGTCGTGGACGTTAACCGACCCCCTGACATGGGAGATCGAACTGCGGCCAAACGTAAAATTCCACGATGGCGCCACGTTCACGGCCGCCGACGTGGCCTATTCGCTCAAGCGGGCGCGCAACGTGCCCAACTCTCCTGGCCCGCTGTCCAGTTTCGTGCGGTCGGTGAAGGAGACCGAGATCGTCAACCCCCACACCATTCGGGTGCACACCGACACGCCCACCCCGCTGCTGATGGACATGATCGGTCGTATCCCAATCATCCCCGCCGCCTTGGGCCCCCAGGTGACAACCGAGGACTTCAACGCAGGCCGAGCGATGATCGGGACGGGGGCTTACCGGTTCAAGTCTCATCTGCCGGGTGACCGGGTGGTGATGGAGGCGAACCCAGACTATTGGGGCGGCAAGCCGGAATTCGGCACCGTGACAATTCGCTTCCTCGCTAATCCCGCGGCCCGGTCCGCGGCGCTGTTGTCGGGGTCGGTGGATGTGATCGAGCAAATTCCGCCGTCGGATATCGGGGTGTTCCAGAACCGCCAGGACGTCACGCTGTTCTCGGCGGTTTCGACGCGCGTGGTTTACATCGCGATGGATCAGGGCCGCGACGACAGCCCGTTCATCACCGACAGGGACGGCAAACCGCTGCCGAAGAATCCGCTGAAGGACCCGCGGGTGCGTTTGGCATTGTCAAAGATGATCAACCGCGCGGCCATTACCGAACGCGTGCTGGCCGGTGCGGGGGAGCCGTCGGGGCAACTGGTGCCGGAGGGCATGGGCGGCTACGACCCCACTTTGGCACCCATGGCCCTGGACCTGGAGGGCGCGCGCAAGCTGCTGACCGAGGCCGGTTACGCCAGCGGGTTCGGCCTGACGATCCACGGCTCGAACAACCGATTCCCCAACGACTCTCAGCTGGCGCAGGCGCTGGGCCAGATGTTCACGCGCGGCGGCCTGAAGGTGAACGGGGTGGAGGTGCTGCCTTACAATGTCTACGCCCCCTCCGCTACGCAGCGGAAATTCAGCGTGTTCCATTTCAGCTATGGCAGTATCGCCAGTTCGTCCTTGAACGGTTTGATAGGCGTGCTGGCCACGTTCGATGCCGCCGCCGGCACCGGCTCGCTGAACCGAGCCCGCTATTCCAACAAACAGTTCGATGGGATGTTGGCGCAGGCGGCCGCCGAATTCGATGAGGCCAAGCGCAACAAGCTATTGGCCGATGCGACCCGGATCGCGATGGAGGACGGCGCCATCCTGCCGCTGTACTGGCAGAAACTATACTGGGCCGCGCGCAAAGGCTTCATGGTCGACCCCGACCGTGGCGAAGCAACCTCTGTCCACTTCGTCCACCCCGCTCGGTAGCCTATTTTTCGCGCCGGGTTTAATGTGCTGGCGCAGAGGCAGGAGGGAGCTTCGTAACATGCTGACCATCGAACCCACGGGTGCGACTTTGGGCGCCACCGTCACGGGCGCGGACCTGTCCATAGCGCTGTCGGAAGCCGATTTTGGCCAAATCCTCAAAGGGTTGGGCGACCACGGCGTGCTGCGCTTTCCGAACCAGCATCTCGAACCGGCCGAGGTCTACCATTTCTCGGTCAGGTTCGGAGAGATTCAGGGCCCGTCGCGCGTCGATCCGAATGAGGTCGTGGATCCGCTGGCCTATGTCGGCATTCTATCGAATATCAAGGAAAACGGAGAATACATCGGCTCCCCCGACGCGGGGCAGGACTGGCACACCGACATGTCGTACCGCGATATCAGGGGCTTCGTGAACGTGCTGTACGGCATGAAAATTCCCCGCCGGAACGGTAAGGCGCTGGGCGGCACGGAGTTTGGCAACATGGCGGCGGCATACGACGCGTTGTCCGAGGATATGAAGATCCGGCTGGACGGCATGACCGCCACCCACGACTTCGAAAAATTCTGGGAACACATGCGCCGCGACCGCAACAGCGGCCGCCCACCGATGACGGACGAGCAGCGGAGGCGCCGCCCGCCGGTGGTGCACAAGTTGGTTCTGGTGCACCCGATCAGCGGGCGGAAAATCCTGTATTGCAACCCCGGCTACGCAATCCGCATCAACGAATTGCCGCAAGCCGAGAGTGACGCGATGCTGCAGTACCTGTTCAAGCATCAGCTGGAGATGCGGTTCCGCTACACCCATGAGTGGAACGAAAATGACCTGCTGATCTGGGATCACTTGAGCACCATCCACCGCGCCATCGACGACTACGGCCCGGACGAAATCCGCCTCATGCGCCGCTGCCAGGTGATGGCGACAAAGGTATTCGACCCGGAATTTCTACGGCCGGTGTGGCTGGCGGCATAATGGAAAAGGAAAACTCATGCGCTGGATACGCTTCTCCAAGGACAACCACATCGCCTTCGGTTCGCTGAATGGCGACACCGTCCACGAAATCGACGGAGAACCTTGGGGCGACGCCAAACCGAACGGCCAGACCCACAAGCTGGCCGACGTGAAGACCGAAATCCCGGTCATTCCGCCGACCTTTTATTGCGCCGGCATCAACTACGCCGCGCATATCCGCGAAATGGCGCACAAGCGCGGCGTCGAACCCGTGTTCCCCACCAAGGCCGATATCGGCTACCGCGCCAACAACGCCCTGATCGCGGACGGCGAAGACGTGATGATCCCCGCCGGCGCGCCGCCGAAAATGAACTACGAGGGCGAACTGGTCGTCGTCATCGGCAAAAAAGCCAAGCACCTGACCGAAGAAAACGCGATGGATTGCGTGTTCGGCTTCACCGTCGGCAACGATGTGAGCGAGCGCACCTGGCAGCGCGGCGATCGCACCTTCTGGCGCGGAAAGAACGCCGACACTTTCAAGCCGATGGGTCCATGGATCGATACCGATGTCGATCTGGACGCGATGGAAACCGTGATCCGGGTGAACGGCAAGGAAGACCTGCGGTTCAAAACCAACGACATGATCTTTAGCATCCGGCATTTCCTCGCCGAGACCAGCAAATACATCACCTTCTATCCGGGTGATGTAATGTGGATGGGGACCGATGGTACCTCCCCCGATCTGGTGCATGGGGACGTGGTAGAAGTCGAGCTGACCGGACTGGGCGTGCTGAAAAACAGGTTCGTCAGGGAGGGGATGTGACATGGGCAAGCTGAGCGGCAAGGTCGCGATCGTCACCGGCGCCAGCCGCGGCATCGGCCAAACGATCGCGGAACTGTTTGCCTCGGAAGGGGCAAAGGTCGTCGTCTCGGCGCGCACTTTGAATGAGGGAGATCACCGGTTCCTCGAAGGGTCTCTCAATCGCACGGTTTCGCTGATTAAGGACAAGGGCGGGGAGGCGCTGGCGGTCGCCGCCGATATCTCGAACGAGCCGGACTGCCTGGCGCTGGTGGCCGCCTCCCGCGCGGCTTACGGGCCTGTCGATATTCTTGTGAATAACGCCGCCCTGTCCTATTATTTGCCCACCATGGACCTGGCGACCAACCGCTGGTGGCGCTGCTTCGCGGTGAACGTGCACGCACCGTTCATGCTGTCGAAAGAAGTGCTGAACGACATGATCCCTCGCAAATCAGGGGCCATCGTGAATATCAGTTCGGGGTCGGGCATCGGCCCCGGCCGGGGCCCCTACGAGGACCACAAAATCCGGGGCAATACCATGTACGGTGCGACCAAAGCGGCGCTGGAACGCTTTACCCAGGGTCTGGCACAGGAAGTCGCGCAGCACAGCGGAATCGCGATTTCGGCCGTATCCCCCTCCAACCTGGTCGCGACCCCCGGCACCATCCACCACAAGCTGGTCACCGGCATGGACGACCCCGTCGCCGAACCGCCCTCCATGATGGCTCGGGCGGCGCTGCTTCTGGCGTCCGAGGGCGCGGCCAAAATCAACGGCCGGATTACCTACAGCCAGCAGATTCTCAAGGAGTTTGGCTGGATCCCGGACGCGCACGGACGCGGGGTAACGTCCCGAGGCTCCGGCTTTTCGGAAATGTAACCGTGCGAACCGAACTGGTTTCCATCGCGACGCCGACCCTCCCGCTGGACGGCGCCTTGCATCGGCCCGACGACGCAACCGTGCGCGGCGCGGTTTTGTTGTTCCACGGCAACACAATGAATTTCTACGTTGGTGCCCCGCGGTTCCTGCCGCCCGCGTTGACGAAACTCGGCTTTGTTTGTCTGGCCTTCAACCGCCGCGGCCACGATATCCTGTCGATCCGCGATAGCCGAGCGGCGGAGGGCGCGGCGTTTCAGCTGACCCATGAAGGCATCGAGGACAACGCCATCGCTGCCGCGTGGATGGTCGCCCGTTTCCCCGATCCGGCGATCGTCGGCCACAGTAACGGCGGCATGTTGGCGGTGCCGCACGTCCTCGCTCACCCGCGAACGCCAGCGATGGTGCTGCTTTCGGCCCATGGCGGTGGGCGTAGCGGGGTCATACGTAGCAGCCAGGCTGGGCAGCTGGCGGGGAACCGGCTGGTCGAAATCACGGCGCAGGCGCGCACGATGGCGGCCGAAGGACGCGGGCGCCAACTGATGCTGGTCCCGGGCTGGTGGTATGTCATCACGGCCGAGAGTTTTCTCGATCGTTTGACGGAGATGCCGGACATGCTCGAACTGGCGTCGAAAATCACCTGCCCGGTCTTATACATTCGCGGCGACCAGGAAAACCCCGAGACCTACCCCGCCGAAGCCTTCGCCGCGCGTGCCGGTGGCAAATGCGACGTGGAGATCGTGCCCAAGTGCGACCATTTCTACCGAGGGCGGGAGGACGCGGTGACGGAGCTGGTAGCGGGGTGGTTGCACCGAACGCTCTGATTGAACATGGCCTCGATCTCCGCGGCTGCCCCTTCATAAAACTCAGCCACTGTTTGGCCCGTCCGGCCGGAGCGTCCAGCGCCGTCAGTTTCACCCAAGGCTTTAGCCCGACTAAACCGCCTCCGCCAATATCAACTGCCGCCGCACCACGGCCCGCACCGGCATACCGGCGTAAACGTCCTTAACCGCCTCCACGATCGTCACCCCGGCCAGCGCCGGGACCAGCCGGCGTCCGGCCCGCTCGATCAGCGGGGCGGCGCGCAGCACCAACCGCATCTTCATCGGCGGCATCCAAAGCGCCGCATCGTGTCGTTCCGCTCGGAACAGGCCAGAGGCGAGCAGAAAGTCCAACTGACGCACCGAATACGGATGCCCGTGGCCGAACGGGGTACTCTCCCAATAGGCCCACATGCCGGTGCGATTGGGGGTGACGATCAGGACACGGCCGTCATCCTTCAGAACACGCCAAACCTCCCGGAGCATGCGGCGGGCACTTTCGGCGGATTCCAGGCCATGCACCAGCAGGATGCGGTCGAAGCTGAGGTCGGGGAACGGCAGCGCATCTTCTTCGGACGAGCAGGACAGGTTCGGTGACCCGGACGGCCACCGGGCGGCGCCCATCTGCGCGGGAGTCAGGGCGATGCACCGCCGCGCATGCTCACGCCACACCCTTAGATAAGGGGCGGTGTGGCCAATCCCGAGCAGGGACTCGCCACGGAGGTTGGGCCAGATCGCGGACAGGCGCTCCCGCAGCAGGCGCGCGGTGACAGCGCCTCGGGCGGAGGTGTAGAACGCGGCTGTCGCTTGCGCATCGGCTGCCATGCCGCGATGCTATAACACAGATGCCGGTTTTCGGCGGTACCGCAAAGGGCCAGAGAATATGACAATATCCGCGCAATCCGTCCCCATTCTGAAGGACAACTACGCCTGGCTGCTGAAGGACAGCGAGACGGGCGCCACCGCGATCGTCGATCCCGCGGACGCCAAGCCGATTATCGCGGCGATTGAAGCCCAGGGTGGCCGGTTGGACATGATCCTGCTGACCCATCACCACGCCGACCACACGGCCGGAGTGGACGAAGTGCGGGCGCACTTCAACTGCAAGGTCGTGGGTGCCGCAGCCGACGCGCATCGGTTGCCGAAGCTGGATGTCGCGGTGAAGGAGGGTGACATGGTCCCCCTGGGCAACGCCAAGGGCCAGGTGATCGACACCCCCGGCCACACCCGTGGCCAGATCAATTTCTTTTTCCCCGAGGGGCCGGTCCTGCTGTCCGGCGACACGCTGTTCAGCCTGGGCTGCGGCCGCTTGATCGAGGGCACGGCCGGGGAAATGTTCGAAAGCCTGCGCAAGCTGGCGGCTTTGCCGGGCGATACCAAGGTGTGCTGCGGCCACGAATACACCGAGAGCAACGCCAAATTCGCGTTGACGGTCGATCCCGACAATGCCGCCCTGAAGGTGCGCGTTGCCGAGGTCCAGAAACAGCGCGCCGCCGGCAAGCCGAGTGTACCGTCGTTGATGTCGGACGAGTGCGCCGCCAACCCCTTCCTGCTCGCCAAGGATGTCGCCAGCCTGGCGGATGTGCGTGGCAAGAAAGACCGGTTCTAAAGGATCCAAACCCGTGAAAATTTACTACTCCGGCACCAGCCCCTACGTCCGCAAGGTGATGGCCTGCGCGATCGTGCGAGGCATCGACGGGCGCATTGAGAAGCACCCGTCCAACCCGCACGCGTCCCCTGCGGACCTGCTGGCCGATAATCCGTTGGCGCGGGTACCCTGTTTGGTGACCGACGACGGAATGTCGTTGTACGACAGCCCCGTGATTTGCGAATATCTGGATAGCGTTGGCGAAGCCGGGAAACTGTTCCCCGCCGCCGGCCCGGTACGTTGGCGGGCACTGAAGCTACAGGCGATGGGCGACGGCATCATGGATGCGGCCGTCCCCTGCCGCGGGGAACTGGCCAAGCCCAAGGAAGATGCTCGGGATGGCCTGATCGCGCGCTATAAGGCAGCCATGGCCCGCACCGTGGACGCGCTGGAGGCCGACCTGCCTGGGACCGCCCTGGACATTGGCACCATCGCGGTGGCCTGTGCCCTGGGATACCTCGACTTCCGCTACGGGGCCGAACCCTGGCGCCCTGGCCATCCGAAGCTCGAGGCCTGGTATGGGGCTTTCGCGACGAATCCCGCGATCGCCGCGACCGCCCCCAAGGAATGACGGATTTGCGCGGTGCCGATGCCGTTGGCGTCGGTCATCCGCGCGCTCGGGTTGCGCCCCGATCGCGCCGGCGTACTCGTTCGAAGCCTTCAAAATGCGGCACGTATCCGAGGGGTGACGCTCGGTTGTCGAATCCTGAATTGAGCCGCTTGACTCCCCGTTAGACCGCAACTAGTTTCCGCGCCCTCGGCCCACCCCATGGTTATTCAAGGGTGGTCGCCGGATCGCAGGCCAAAGATGCAGGCGGCGCCGCTTCCCTCAGGGATGCCTAGGCCGCTTGTTTCAGGGACCCCGCGGGGTGGGACATTCCCACGCCGGCGGGCTTTGTCTGTTATCCGCGGCCACGACCGGAAAACCGGGGCGGCGATACAGAATTGGGAATCAGGCTCCATGCCGACCATCAACCAGCTCATTGCCCACGGGCGCGAGCCACAGAAGACGCGGAACAAGGTTCCGGCGCTGCAGGGCTGCCCACAGAAGCGTGGCGTGTGCACGCGCGTTTATACGACCACGCCGAAGAAGCCCAACTCGGCGCTTCGTAAGGTCGCGAAAGTGCGCCTGACCAACGGCTTCGAAGTGGTGAGCTACATCCCTGGCGAAGGCCATAACCTTCAGGAGCACTCCGTGGTTCTGATCCGCGGTGGCCGCGTGAAGGATCTCCCCGGCGTGCGCTATCACATCCTGCGCGGTGTGCTGGATACTCAGGGCCTGCCCAAGCGTCGTCAGCGTCGTTCGCTGTATGGCGCGAAGCGGCCGAAGTAAGGGAGCGATCGGATGTCTCGTCGCCGCCGCGCCGTAAAGCGTGAAATTCTGCCGGACGCCAAGTTCGGTGACGTCGTGCTCAGCCGTTTCATGAATGCGCTGATGTATGACGGCAAAAAGTCCGCCGCCGAATCGATCGTCTATGATGCCCTCGAGGTGCTGAAGCGCCGCGGTGGGCCCCAGGCCGATCCAATCCGCATGTTCCATGAGGCTTTGGACAACGTGAAGCCGGCCGTCGAAGTGCGCTCCCGCCGGGTTGGCGGCGCGACCTATCAGGTGCCGGTTGAAGTGCGGACGGAACGCCGGCAGGCGCTCGCGATCCGGTGGCTGATCGATGCGGCCCGCAAGCGCGGCGAGCATACGATGCAGGACCGGCTGTCGAACGAATTGCTGGACGCGGTGAACAACCGAGGCTCGGCCGTGAAAAAGCGGGAAGACACGCACCGGATGGCCGAAGCCAACAAGGCGTTCAGCCACTACCGCTGGTAAGACACTAAGACCCTCAACGGACCATCCCTTGGATCCTTGGAGAATACGACGATGGGTAAGGCGAAATTCGAGCGGAACCTTCCGCACTGCAATATTGGCACGATCGGCCATGTCGATCATGGCAAGACGTCGCTAACGGCGGCAATCACCAAGGTGCTGGCCGAGACCGGCGGCGCTACATACACAGCGTACGACCAGATCGACAAAGCGCCGGAAGAAAAGGCGCGTGGTATCACGATCTCCACCGCGCACGTGGAATACTCGACGGCCAACCGTCACTATGCGCACGTCGACTGCCCTGGCCACGCCGATTATGTGAAGAATATGATCACCGGTGCGGCGCAGATGGATGGCGCCATCCTGGTGGTGTCCGCCGCCGACGGTCCGATGCCGCAGACCCGGGAGCATATCCTGCTCGCCCGTCAGGTCGGCGTGCCGGCGCTGGTGGTGTTCCTGAACAAGGTCGACATGGTGGACGACCCCGAGCTGATCGAGCTGGTGGAGATGGAGCTGCGCGAGCTGCTGTCGTCCTATCAGTATCCCGGCGATGACATTCCCATCGTCCATGGTTCGGCGCTGATGGCCCTGGAAGGCAAGCAGCCGGAAATCGGCCATGACGCCATCCTGAAGCTCATGGCCGCAGTGGACGAATACATCCCGCAGCCGGAACGCGCGCTCGATCGGCCGTTCCTAATGCCGATCGAAGACGTGTTCTCGATCTCCGGTCGCGGCACCGTCGTGACCGGCCGTGTCGAGCGCGGCATCGTCAAGGTTGGCGAAGAAGTCGAAATCATCGGCATCGTACCGACGGTGAAGACGGTCGTGACCGGGGTCGAGATGTTCCGCAAGCTGCTCGATCAAGGTCAGGCCGGCGACAACATCGGCGCCCTGCTGCGCGGCACGAAGCGTGAAGACGTTCAGCGCGGCCAGGTTCTGGCCAAGCCCGGCTCCATCACGCCGCACACCAACTTCAAGGCCGAGGCGTACATCCTGACGAAGGAAGAGGGCGGGCGTCACACCCCGTTCTTCACCAACTACCGCCCGCAGTTCTATTTCCGCACCACCGACGTGACGGGTGTGGTTAATCTGCCGGAAGGTGTCGAGATGGTGATGCCGGGCGATAACGTGTCGATGGATGTCGAGCTGATCGCGCCAATCGCCATGGACGACGGGCTGCGTTTCGCCATTCGCGAAGGTGGCCGCACCGTCGGCGCCGGCGTGGTGGCCAGCATCCAGAAGTAAAGGCGACCTCGGGCGTCGGCGGCTTGTTCATCCGAACAAGGCGCCGGCTTCCGAAACCGGCGCCAGCGTTGGCGGGATCCAGAAGAGCGAATTATGGACAACCAGAATATCCGCATCCGACTTAAGGCCTACGATCACCGCGTGCTCGATAACAGCACGAAGGAAATCGTGAACACGGCCAAGCGCACGGGCGCTCGGGTACGCGGACCGATCCCGCTGCCGACCCACATCGAGCGGTTCACCGTGAACCGCTCCCCGCATGTCGACAAGAAAAGCCGCGAACAGTTTGAAATCCGGACGCACCGCCGCTTGCTCGACATCGTCGAACCGACCCCGCAGACGGTGGACGCGCTGATGAAGCTCGACCTCGCCGCTGGCGTGGACGTCGAGATCAAGATCTGAGCCGGGAGCAGGGGATCACATCATGCGCACCGGACTGCTCGCCAAGAAACTGGGTATGACCCGCATCTTCAAAGATGACGGCACGCACGTACCCGTAACCGTTCTGCACCTCGATCAGCTACAGGTCGTGGCCGCGAAGACCGAAGAGAGGGACGGCTATAATGCCGTGCAGCTCGGTTGGGGCAAGGCCAAGGTAAAAAATGTCACACAGCCGCAACGTGGCCACTTCGCCAAGGCGAAGGTCGAGCCAAAGATGAAGCTGGTGGAATTCCGCGTCGCCGCCGATGCCCTTTTGGAACCCGGCGCGACCCTGTCGGCGGCGCATTTCGCCGCCGGCCAGAAGGTCGACGTCTGCGGAACGTCAAAGGGTAAAGGGTTCGCCGGCGGCATGAAGCGCTGGAACTATGCCGGTCTTGAAGCGTCGCACGGCGTGTCGGCTTCCCATAGATCGCTGGGGTCGACCGGTAACCGGCAGGATCCCGGCAAGACCTTCAAGAATAAAAAGATGGAAGGCCATCTGGGCGTGGAGCGTATCACCACGCTCAACCTCGAAGTGGCCGCGGTCGATGCCGAAAAAGGTCTGTTGATGATCCGCGGCGCCGTGCCGGGTTCGAAGAATGGTTATGTGCTGGTGCGCGACGCGATCAAGAAGACGCGCCCGGCGGATGCGCCCTACCCGGCGGCGTTGCTCGACGCACCCGCGGTTGCGGGCTGAGGGGCGCGAAAAAATGCAAATCGCAATCACAACGCTCGATCAGGGCAGCGCCGGCGAAGCCGACCTTCCCGACGACATCTTCGCCGCGACGCCGCGGGCTGACATCATGGCTCGGGTCGTGCATTGGCAATTGGCCAAGCGCCGGTCCGGAAACCACAAGGTTAAGGGGCTGTCGGAAGTTTCTGGCACCACAAGGAAGCCTTACAAGCAGAAGGGCACAGGCAACGCCCGTCAAGGTAGCTTGCGTGCGCCGCAGTTCCGCACCGGTGGTGTCGTGCATGGTCCGGTCGTGCGCGATCATGGCTACAGTCTGAACAAGAAGGTTCGCCGTCTTGGCCTGATTTCCGCGCTGTCGCAGAAGGCGGCCGACGGCAAGCTGGTTGTTCTGGACACCGCATCCGGCGCGCTGAAGACCGGCGAGCTGGCCAAGAAGTTGAAGGCCCTGGGCTGGAAGTCGGCGTTGATCGTCGACCGCGCCGTGGACGAAGGCTTTCTGAAGGCCAGCCGCAATATCCCGCATTTCGATTTGCTGCCGACGGTAGGCGCCAATGTTTACGACATTCTCCGCCACGACGTGCTGGCGATCACCACCGCGGGCCTCGCTGGCCTGTCGGAGCGTCTGAACCCAGCGCCGAAGGGAGAAGCCGCATGAGCGATACCGTGAAAAAGCGCAAACCGGTGCTGTCTCGGGAGGCAATGTACAACATCATCCGCCGCCCGATCATCACCGAAAAGGCGACCATGCTCTCGGAGCAGAACCAGTTTGTGTTTCAGGTCGCGATCGACGCGACCAAGCCCGAGATCAAGGTCGCGGTCGAAGCCCTGTTCAACGTCAAGGTCGAGGGCGTGAACACGCTGGTTCAAAAAGGCAAGACCAAGCGCTTCAAAGGGCGTCCGGGCGTTCGTTCCGACGTCAAGAAAGCCTTCGTCCAGTTGGCGGCCGGTCAGTCGATCGACTTCACCACCGGTCTCTCATAAGGCACGAGTCAGATGGCATTGAGACAATTCAACCCGGTCACGCCCAGCCTTCGCGGCACGGTGCTGATCGATCGGTCGGAACTGTGGAAGGGCAAACCGCTCAAGGGTTTGACCGAAGGTCAGCACAGCCACGGCGGACGCAATAACCACGGTCGTATCACCACCCGGTTCCGGGGCGGTGGACACAAGCAGGCCTACCGCGTCATCGACTTCAAGCGCCGCAAGTTCGACGTGGCAGCGTTGGTGGAGCGTTTGGAATACGACCCCAACCGCACCGCATTCATCGCGCTGATCAAGTACGCCGACGGCGAGTTAGCCTACATCATCGCGCCGCAGCGTTTGAAGGTTGGCGACTCCGTGGTGGCTGGCGCGCGCGTCGACATCAAGCCGGGTAATGCGATGCCGCTAGGCGCCATCCCGGTGGGCACCATCATTCACAATATCGAGATGAAGCTGGGCGCCGGCGGCAAGATCGCCCGTTCGGCCGGAACCTACGCGCAGCTGGTTGGCAAAGACTCCGGCTACGCCCAGATAAAACTGATGTCCGGTGAACTTCGTATGGTGCGGGCCGAGTGCATGGCCAGCATCGGCGCCGTGTCCAACCCGGACAATATGAACCAGAAGGTCGGCAAGGCTGGCCGCATGCGCTGGTTGGGCTTCCGTCCGCACAACCGCGGTGTCGTCATGAACCCGGTCGATCACCCGCACGGTGGTGGCGAAGGCCGCACCTCGGGTGGCCGTCATCCTGTGACGCCGTGGGGCCTGCCGACGAAGGGCTACAAGACGCGCACCAACAAGCGGACGGATAGCTTGATCATCCGCCGCCGTAACAAGGGCAAATAAGATGGCGCGTTCCGTCTGGAAAGGTCCGTTCGTCGACGGATACCTCCTGAACAAAGCCGAGGCCTCGCGGGCGTCGGGTCGCAACGAGATTATCAAGATCTGGTCGCGCCGTTCGACGATCATGCCGCAATTCGTCGGTCTGACCTTCGGTGTCTACAACGGCCACAAGTTCCTGCCCGTGCAGGTTAACGAAAACATGGTCGGCCACAAGTTTGGCGAGTTCTCGCCGACCCGGACCTTTACCGGGCATTCGGCCGACAAAAAGGCGAAGCGGGGCTGACATGAGCAAGCCGAACACACCGCGCGCGCTCGGGGATACCGAGGCCCAGGCCATCGTCAGCAACCTGCGTATCAGCCCTCGCAAGCTGAACTTGGTCGCTGGAATGATCCGCAACCTGCCTGCACAAAAAGCCGTCGCGACGCTGACCTTCAGCAAGCGCCGCATCGCCCAACAGGTGAAAAAGGCGCTGGAAAGTGCCATCGCCAATGCGGAAAATAATCACCAGCTCGACGTAGACCGCTTGGTCGTCTCGCGCGCCGAGGTAGGTCGTTCCGTGGTCATGCGCCGCTTTCACGCCCGTGGCCGCGGTCGCGCCGCCCGCATCGAAAAGTGGTTCAGCCATTTGAAGATTGTCGTCGCGGAACGCGCGCAGGTCGTCGAAACCACCGAGGAGGCCGCATAATATGGGTCACAAAGTCAACCCGATCGGTCTGCGGCTCGGCATCAACCGGACCTGGGATAGCCGTTGGTTCGCCGACAAGGACTATGCCACTCTGCTGCACGCCGACACCGCGTTGCGCGCGCATCTGCGCAAGAAGCTGCATGGCGCCGGCGTGTCCCGCGTAGTGATCGAACGCCCGGCGAAGAAACCCCGCGTGACCATCTACGCGGCTCGACCGGGTGTGGTGATCGGCAAGAAAGGCCAGGATATCGAGGTTCTGAAGAAGGAGCTGACGAAGATGGCCAAGGCCGAGGTGTCGCTGAACATCGTCGAAATCCGCAAGCCGGAAATCGACGCGACGCTGGTTGCCGAGAACATCGCCCAGCAGCTGGAGCGTCGCGTCGCGTTCCGCCGCGCCATGAAGCGTGCGGTGCAATCGGCGATGCGTCTGGGCGCGCAAGGGATTCGAATCAATTGCGGTGGCCGCCTCGGCGGTGCCGAAATCGCGCGTGTGGAATGGTATCGCGAAGGTCGGGTGCCGCTGCACACGCTCCGCGCCGATATCGACTACGGCGTTGCGACGGCCAAGACGACCTATGGCACCTGTGGCGTTAAAGTCTGGGTGTTTAAGGGCGAAATCCTGCTGCACGATCCGATGGCGCAAGACCGGCGCGCCGCGGAACAGGCTCCTCAGAGGTAGACGGACGATGCTGTCCCCCAAACGCACTAAATACCGCAAGCAGCACAAGGGCCGCATTCATGGCGCGTCCAAAGGCGGCACGTCGCTGAACTTCGGTGCCTATGGCCTGAAGGCTCTGCAACCCGAGCGGATCACCGCGCGGCAGATCGAGTCCGCTCGTCGTGCCATTACCCGCGCTATGAAGCGCGCCGGCCGCGTGTGGATCCGCATCTTCCCAGATGTGCCGGTCTCCACCAAGCCCGCCGAAGTTCGCATGGGATCCGGCAAGGGGTCGCCGGAATTCTGGGTGGCCCGTGTTGCTCCTGGCCGCATCATGTTCGAGATCGACGGCGTGCCCGCCGACATAGCGAAGACCGCCCTGACGCTGGGTGCGGCCAAGCTTCCGATCAAGACCAAGTTCATCGCCCGTATCGGAGACGCCTGATATGGCTGGTATCGTTCAAAACAAGGTGTCGGACGTCCGGACCAAAACACCGGACGAGCTGAAGGATCTTCTCCTCGGCCTGCGCAAGGAGCAGTTCAACTTGCGTTTCCAGCGCGCCGCCGGCCAAAACGAAGGCATCGCTCGGGTCAAGCAGGTCCGCCGCGAGATCGCACGTGTGAAAACAATAGCGGCGGAGAAGCAAGCTTCTTCCGCCAGCAAGTCTTAAGGAGCTCGGGCGATGCCAAGGCGCGTCCTCACCGGGCGAGTGACCAGCGACAAAATGGACAAGACCATTACGGTTCTCGTCGATCGTCGCATCATGCACCCGCTCTATAAGAAGTTCATTCGCCGCTCAAAAAAGTATGCGGCGCATGACGAAGTGAACACCTGCAAGATCGGCGATCTCGTGCGAATCGAGGAATGCCGGCCGATCAGCAAGCGCAAAACCTGGCTGGTAATCGAACGCAACGGGAAACCGCTGGTCGAGCAAGCCTCGGCTGAAGGAATCGCGGCATGATCCAGTCCGAATCTCACCTCGAAGTCGCCGACAATTCCGGCGCGCGCCGAGTGATGTGTATCAAGGTTCTCGGTGGCTCGAAGCGCAAGACCGCGTCCGTTGGCGACGTGATCGTGGTGTCGATCAAGGAAGCTATCCCGCGCGGCAAGGTGAAGAAGGGCGACGTGCATCAGGCGGTGATCGTCCGCACATCTTACCCTGTCCGGCGCGCCGATGGTTCTGCGATCCGTTTCGATCGCAACGCGGCCGTGCTAATCAACAAGCAGCAGGAGCCGATCGGCACCCGGATCTTTGGGCCGGTGGTGCGTGAGCTGCGTGGGCGCAAGTTCATGAAAATCATCAGCCTCGCGCCGGAGGTGTTGTAATGGCTGCGCGTATTCGCAAGGGCGACACTGTCGTCGTGATCAGCGGTGCCAGCAAGGGCCGGCAAGGCGAGGTTCTTCGGATCATCCCGAAGGACAATCGCGCTGTTGTCCAGGGCGTGGCTCTGGCGACCCATCACATCAAACCGACCGGTATGGATCAGCAAGGCGGCATCCAGCAGCGGGAAGCCCCGGTGCATTTGTCCAACCTGAAACTGATCGACCCGGTCAGCAGGAATCCGACCAAGGTCGGTTTCCGCGTCCTGGAAGACGGTCGCAAGGTTCGCGTCGCCAAAGCAACCGGCGCCGTGATCGAAAGCTGAGGCAGATATCATGAGCAAGGCCCCCAAAGGCGGCAAACCCGGCAACGCGAAGGGCGCGGCGAGCAATCGCGGCGGCCAAGGCGCGGCCCCTCCGACACGCGAAGCCCGTCGCGCCGCGCGCGATGCGCAGACCGCGGGCAGCGAGATGAATCCGGTCGCGTCGCCGGAAGACATGCCCCGCATGAAGAAGCGCTACCTCGACGAGGTGCGCGGTAAGCTGACGGCAGAATTCGGCTACACAAACCCGATGCAGGTTCCCAAGCTGGAGAAGATCGTCCTCAACATGGGCGTCGGCGAGGCCACCGGCGATCAGAAGAAACTCGACGCCGCAGTGTTGGAGATGATGGCGATCAGTGGCCAGAAGCCGGTGAAGACGGTGGCAAAGAAGGCCATCGCCGGGTTCAAGATCCGCAAGGGCCTGCCGATCGGCTGCAAAGTCACGCTGCGCGCGGCCCGCATGTATGAGTTCATGGACCGACTGGTCACCATCGCTCTGCCCCGCGTCCGCGACTTCCGCGGAATCACGGGTAAGGGCTTCGATGGCCGCGGCAACTTCGCCATGGGCGTCAAGGAACAGATCATCTTCCCGGAAATTAACTATGACCGGGTCGAGTCGGTGCGTGGGATGGACATCCAGTTCGTCACCACGGCCAAGACCGATGCTGAAGCGAAAGCGCTGCTCAAAGCGTTCGATCTGCCTTTCGCGAACTGAAGCTTTTTTTGGAAAACCGTCGGACCTTCGGACAACCCGAAGGCCGAGAGGTTCCGGAGGATATACACAGGATGGCCAAAACTTCTCAGGTCAACCGGAACGTTATGCGGGAACGCATGGCGAAGCGCGATAAATCGAAGCGTGCCGCGTTGAAGGACGTATTGATGGATCGCACCCTCCCCGTTGAGGACCGGTTCAACGCGTCGCTGAAATTGGCGCAGTTGCCGCGCAATGGCGCGGCGGTGCGCGTGCGTTTGCGTTGCGAAATTACGGGCCGTTCGCGCGGGAATTACCGCAAGTTCAAGCTCTGCCGTATCGCACTTCGGGACATGGCCAGCGCGGGACAAATCCCGGGCATGGTCAAGGCCAGCTGGTAAGGAGGGCCCAGAACAATGTCGCTTTCCGATCCATTGGGCGATATGCTCACACGCATTCGTAACGCGCAGCGTGCGCGTCATGCGATGTGTCTGTCGCCCGCTTCGAACCTGCGCTCCAACGTGCTGGGTGTGCTGAAGCGCGAAGGCTTTATTCGTGGTTATGCCGCCGAGGAACTACGTCCCGGCGTCGCGCAGCTGCGCATCGAGCTGAAGTATAACGAGGGCGAACCGGTCATCAAGGAGATCACCCGTGTCTCCAAGCCGGGCCGGCGCGTTTACTCGAAGATCAAGGAGCTGCCGCGGGTTTACGCTGGGTTGGGCATTTCCATCCTGTCGACGCCGCGCGGCGTGATGAGCGACGCCGAGGCTCGCGCTGCCAATGTTGGCGGCGAAGTCTTGTGTCGCGTGTTCTAAGGGAGAGCCGCGTATGTCTCGCGTAGGCAAATATCCTGTGGAAATCCCGGCTGGCGTCCATGTGGCGATCGCCGGCGGCATGTTCACGGCCAAGGGCAAGCTGGGCGAGCTCAAGCTGTCGCTGACCGAGTTCGTCGAGGCGAAGGTCGAGGGTAACCTCGTCAGCGTCACGCCGAAGAACAAGGAAAGCCAGTCCCGCATGATGTGGGGCACGACCCGCGCTTTGATCGCCAACATGGTCAAGGGTGTGTCCGACGGCTTTACGAAGTCGCTGGAAATCACCGGCACCGGCTATCGCGCCGCGGTCAATGGTTCCAACCTCGAGATCAACCTCGGGTTTTCGCATCCGGTGATCTATCCGGTTCCGGCCGGTATCAAGATCTCCTGCGAGCGTCCGACGTCCATCAAGGTGGAAGGTGTCGACAAACGCCTCGTCGGTCAGGTTGCGTCTGAAATCCGCGCATTCCGTCCCCCCGAACCCTACAAAGGCAAGGGCGCGCGCTACACAGACGAAATCGTCCGGCGCAAGGAAGGCAAGAAGAAATGAGCGCCACACAAGAACTTCGGAATCGCCGGCGCAGCCGCCTGCGTTACCAGCTCCGCGTCAAATCCAACGGGCGTCCGCGCCTGTCGGTTTTCCGCTCGGGCAAGAACATCTACGCGCAGGTCATCGACGACAGCCAGGGGCGCACCCTCGCCGCGGCTTCGTCGCTCGACAAGGATCTGCGCGAAGGCATTCGCACCGGCGCCGATAAGGCGGCCGCTGCCGCGGTGGGCAAACTGGTGGCGGAGCGTGCGCTCGCTGCTGGCGTTACCCAGGTCGTGTTCGACCGAGGCGCTTATTTGTATCACGGCCGCGTGAAAGCGTTGGCCGAGGCCGCCCGCGAAGGCGGGTTGGCCTTCTAGGGGAAATCTACGATGGCACGTGAACCCAGAGAAGGTGGCGGCGGCGATCGGGGCCGCGGCCGCGAACGAAGCGGCGGTGGCGATCGGGAGCCCGATGACGGCATCATCGACAAGCTGGTGACTATCAACCGCGTCGCGAAAGTGGTGAAGGGCGGTCGCCGGTTCGCCTTCGCCGCGCTCGTTGTGGTCGGCGACCAGAAGGGCCGCGTCGGCTACGGCGCCGGCAAGGCCCGCGAGGTGCCGGAGGCCATCCGGAAAGCAACCGAACGTGCCAAGCGTGGCATGATCCGGGTGCCAATGAAGGAAGGCCGCACGTTGCATCACGATGTGGTCGGCGAGTTCGGTGCGGGTAACGTCATTCTACGCTCTGCCGCGGCCGGCACCGGCATCATCGCCGGCGGCCCGTTGCGCGCGGTGTTCGAAACCCTGGGCATCGGCGACGTCGTCGCCAAGAGCCTGGGCAGCCGCAACCCGCATAACATGGTGAAGGCCGCCTTCGCCGCGTTGCAAAAGTGCGCTAGCCCGCGTTCGGTTGCCACGCGTCGCGGCAAAAAGGTGTCCGATCTGTTCGGGCGCCCCGGCACCGCGACACCGGCAGCGGAGGTGCAGACCAATGCCTAAGGTTCGCGTCACGAAAATGAAGTCCCATTTAGGCCGGAAACCTGGTCAGCACGCAACGCTGATCGGCCTCGGCCTCAACAAGATCCGGAGCACGCGCGAGTTGGAGGATACGCCTTCCGTCCGTGGCATGATCCGCAAGGTCGCCCACCTGATCAAGGTGGAGGAGCTTTCCTGAGATGAACCTGAACGAACTCCGGGACAATCCCGGCTCGCGCCTAAAGTCGAAGCGTCTCGGACGCGGCATCGGCTCCGGCAAGGGCAAGACCTCCGGCAAGGGCGTCAAAGGCCAGAAGGCGCGCGAAGGCGTCGCGCTGAACGGCTTCGAAGGCGGCCAATTGCCCATCTATCGTCGTCTTCCGAAGCGGGGCTTCCACAACCTGTTCCGCAAGGAATACGCGCCGTTGAATCTCGGCTCGCTCGACGCCGCGATCACGGCCGGCAAGATCGATGGTTCGCAGCCGATCACCGAGGCGTTACTGATTGGCGCCGGCGTCGCAGCCAGCGACAAGCACGGCGTGCGTCTGCTCGGTGTCGGTGCGATTAGCAGAGCGATCACGATCACTGTGTCGGGGGCTTCGGCCACAGCGCGGGCGGCGGTGGAAGCGGCTGGCGGCACGATCGTGACGACCGTTGCTCCGAAGGCCCCGGCGCAAGCCGACGCTTGAATCGATATTGACCGTTGAACACATAAAGGCACAGCGGATGATATCCCTGTGCCTTTCGTGTTTAATCGACGACCGACGCACCGGCTTGCACTTCGCTTCGCCCAGGCCGAAAATGGCGCGACCAGCTTAAGGACACCGTATGGCCTCCGCCGCCGAACAACTCGCGTCAAACATGAGCCTCGGGGTCTTTTCGAAGGCCACCGAACTCAAGCGGCGCCTGTGGTTCACCCTCGGTGCGCTGATTGTGTACCGCATCGGGACCTACATTCCCGTGCCGGGCGTCGACCCCGCGGTGATGGCGGCGTTGATGCAGGCGCACAGTACCGGATTGGCCGGCATGTTCAATATGTTCGGTGGTGGTGCACTGGGCCGCATGGCCGTGTTCGCGCTGAACATCATGCCCTACATCAGCGCCAGCATTATCATCCAGCTAATGTCGTCGGCCGTTCCTCAGCTTGAGGCTTTGAAAAAAGAAGGCGAGCAGGGACGTAAGAGGCTCAATCAATATACCCGCTATCTGACGGTCATCATAGCCGTGTTCCAGGCTTATGGGATCGCGATCGGGCTTGAGAGTCAGGCCGGCGCGGTGATCGACCCTGGCATGTTCTTCCGCATGTCATGCGTCATCACGCTGGTCGGCGGCACCATGTTCCTGATGTGGCTGGGCGAGCAGATCACGTCCCGCGGCGTTGGCAACGGCACCAGCCTGATCATCATGTCCGGCATCGTCGCCAATCTCCCGTCCGCGGCGGCGAACCTGCTCGAGATGGGCCGAACCGGCGCGTTGTCGCCGTTCTTCATTCTGTTTTTCATCGTGTTGGCTGTGGGAACCATCGCCGCCATCGTGTTCATTGAGCGGGCGCAACGCCGGATCAACGTGCAGTATCCCAAGCGCCAGGTGGGTAACCGCATGTTCGGCGGCGACTCGACTCATATGCCGTTGAAGATCAATACCTCGGGTGTGATTCCGCCGATCTTCGCGAGTTCCATCCTACTGATCCCAGCCACACTGTCGGGATTTGCGGCGGGTGGCCCGGCGTGGGTGCAGTGGATCTCGAACCAGCTCGGGCACGGGCAGCCCGGGTACATGTTCCTTTATGCGTTCATGATCATCTTCTTCTCCTATTTCTACACCGCCGTGGTTTTCAATCCTGAGGAGACAGCGGACAACCTCAAGAAATACGGCGGGTTTATCCCCGGGATACGTCCTGGCAGCGCAACCGCGGCGTATTTCGATCGGGTGCTGACTCGGCTGACCACGGTCGGCGGTCTCTATTTGGTGGCGATTTGCCTTCTGCCGGAAATTCTGATCAGCAATTATGGCGTGCCGTTCTACTTCGGCGGCACGTCGATCCTGATCGTGGTGTCCGTCACCATGGACACCGTGACGCAAGTGCAATCGCATCTTCTAGCCCATCAATACGAGGGGCTCATTCGCAAATCGCGGGTTAAGGGGCGCCGGTGAACCTCATTCTTCTCGGCCCGCCTGGCGCGGGCAAAGGCACCCAGGCCAAACGCTTGCAGGATACGCACGGGATCGCTCAAATCTCCACGGGCGACATGTTGCGCGCCGAAGTTGCCACCGGTACGCCGGTGGGCAAGGAAGCCAAGGCGGTGATGGAGGCAGGGGAGCTGGTGTCCGACGATATCATCGTGCGGATGCTCGCCTCCCGCGTCAGCCAGCCCGATTGCGCCAAGGGGTTCATCCTGGATGGTTTCCCTCGCACGGTGCCGCAGGCACAGGCGCTGGATCACATGCTGGTCGACACGCAGTTGAAGTTGAATGTCGTGATCGAGCTGAAGGTGGACGACTCGGCCCTCGTGGACCGCATCGCCGGCCGTTTCACCTGCGCTAAATGCGGAGAGGGCTATCACGACAGCTTCAAACCGACGGCCAAAGCGGGCATCTGCGACGCCTGTGGTGGCACCGAGTTTATCCGGCGTGCCGACGACAATCGTGAGACCGTCGTCGCCCGCCTTGATGCCTACCACCGCCAGACCGCTCCGATCCTGCCGCACTATGCCGCCAAAGGCATTTTGCGCTCGGTCGATGGGATGGCGGACATCGATGTTGTAGCCAAGCAGATCGACGCCATTCTGACACAAGTCGGATGAGCGTCGAATGCTTGTATGATCCGGCCGATTCTTCGTTGACTCCCGGGCCGGCGGAACTATAGTCCCGCGCTCCGACGTACCCCCTTTCTCGAAGGGTTTGCGTCGCTTGCGCATTTCCCAGCCCCAAAAGGGCACGTTAATGGCTCGGCACCAGCCGAGCGACAGGAGAGTCTAGCGTGGCGCGTATTGCCGGCGTGAACGTCCCGACCAACAAGCGGGTCCTGATTGGGCTGCGCTACATCTATGGCATTGGCCCGACCAAGGCCGCCGAAATCTGCGGTAAGCTGAGCATCCCCGACGATCGCCGGGTGAACCAGCTGTCCGACGAGGAGATCCTTCACATCCGCGAATTGATCGATCGGGAATACCGGGTCGAAGGCGATTTGCGGCGTGAAGTCTCGATGAACATTAAACGCTTGATGGACCTCGGCTGCTACCGCGGCCTGCGCCATCGTAAAGGCTTACCGGTGCGTGGTCAGCGGACCCACACCAACGCCCGTACCCGCAAGGGCAAGGCAGTGGCGATTGCCGGCAAGAAGAAGGTGACCAAGTAAGGCGCCTCGGCGCTTTTCTTCACCAAAGCGAATTCCCGCGGTGCCGGCTTCCGGTGCCGCCATGAGTTGAGAGCAGGACATACATCATGGCGAAACCCGCCGCTGCCGCCCGACCAAGGCGCAAAGAGCGTAAGAATATCATCGCCGGCGTCGCGCACGTCGCGGCGACGTTCAACAACACGGTGATCACGATTACGGACGCGCAGGGCAACGCCATCGCATGGTCGTCCGCCGGCAGCCAGGGCTTCAAAGGCAGCCGCAAGTCCACCCCCTACGCGGCGCAGGTCGCGGCGGAGGATGCGGGCCGCAAGGCGCGCGAACATGGGATGGAGCAGCTGGAAATCGAAGTCAGCGGCCCCGGTTCGGGACGCGAGAGCGCGCTGCGTGCGTTGCAGGCGGTGGGCTTTCAGGTCTCGGCTATCCGCGACATGACGCCGATCCCCCACAACGGATGCCGCCCGCGCAAACGCCGGCGCGTCTGATCCAAAGCCGCCCGACGATTCACCGGACTGGAGCCGCGCGATGCGGCTCGAAAGGTTGAGGTAACATGAGGCAAAGTGCCGTCATTCAGCGGAACTGGCAGTCCCTGATCAAGCCGGAAAAACTCGAAGTCGAGCCCGGCGCCGATCCAAACCGTATCGCCACCATCGTCGCCGAACCGCTGGAACGCGGCTTCGGCATGACGCTGGGGAACGCTATCCGCCGTATCCTGCTCTCATCCCTGCAGGGCGCTGCCGTGACCGCCGTCCAGATCGACGGCGTGCTGCATGAATTCAGCTCGATCCCCGGCGTGCGTGAAGACGTCACCGACATCGTGCTGAACATCAAGCAGCTCGCGCTGCGGATGCACGGCGAAGGCCCCAAGCGCATGACGCTGAGCGCCACCGGTCCCGGCGAAGTCCGAGCCGGCCAGATCCAGGCCGGTCACGACATCGACATCATGAACCCCGACCTGGTCATCTGCACCCTCGACGACGGGGTGAAGCTGGGTATGGAGTTCACGGTCAACCTGGGCAAGGGCTACCAGCCTTCCTCCGTCAACCGTCCGGAAGACGCGCAGATCGGGCTGATCCCGATCGACAGCATCTACTCCCCGGTTCGCCGCGTTTCTTACCGCGTCGATCCCACCCGCGTGGGTCAGGTCACCGACTACGACAAACTGCTGCTGACGGTGGAAACCAATGGCGCGGTCACGCCGGAAGACGCGGTGGCTCTGGCCGCCCGTATCCTGCAAGACCAGCTCCAGCTGTTCATCAACTTCGATGAGCCGCAGGCGGCGCGCGTCGAGGAGGTGCAGGACGATCTACCGTTCAACCGCAATCTGCTCCGCAAGGTCGAAGAACTCGAGCTTTCGGTCCGTAGCGCGAATTGCTTGAAGAACGACAACATCGTTTACATCGGCGACCTCGTGCAGAAATCCGAACAGGAAATGCTGCGGACGCCGAACTTCGGCCGCAAGTCCCTGAACGAGATCAAGGAAGTCCTGACCTCCATGGGGCTCGCCCTCGGCATGTCCGTGTCGGGCTGGCCGCCGGAGAATATCGAAGACATGGCCAAGCGGCTCGAAGAGCCGTTCTGATCGACAAGGAATAATACCATGCGTCACGGTGTTGCCGGCCGGAAGCTCGGCGTTACCTCTACTCACCGCATCGCCATGTTCAGGAACATGGCCCATGCGCTGATCAAGCACGAGCAGATCACCACAACGCTGCCCAAGGCCAAGGAATTGCGCCCGGTTGCCGAAAAACTGATCACGCTGGGCAAAAAAGGCGGCCTCGCCAATCGACGTCTGGCCTATGCCGAACTGCGTGACGATGTGATCGTCGCCAAGCTGTTTGGCACGCTGGCGGATCGTTACAAGGAGCGCGCCGGCGGTTACTGCCGCGTGCTGCGGGCTGGTGTGCGTTACGGCGATTGCGCCAACATGGCGGTGATCGAGTTCATCGATCGCGACGTCAGCGCCAAGGGCCTCGACAGCGGCCCGGTGCAGGTCCGCGCCGAGGAAGACGACGAAGCCGAGGCGTAAGCCCACGCCTCACGAACGGATGAAAAAGGGCGGGAGCAATCCCGCCCTTTTTCGTGGCCCGCGACTTAGCCCCGACCGTTCCGCAGGAACCTACCGGGCAGGGCGCCCGTCGGCTCTCCGTCCTCGAACGTGATTTGGCCATTCACCAGGATCCAGTTGTAGCCCTTGGACTTCTGGATCCGCCGCCATTCGCCGCCCGGCAAATCCTCGGCGACTTCCGACGGCAATACTTCCAGTTTCGCCAGGTCATAAACCACGATATCAGCCGGCGCGTTCTCGCGGAGTGCGCCGCGGTCGTGGAAACCGCCGATATGCGCCGGCAGATAGCTGAGTTTGTAGTGCGCGTCCTCCAAACTCAGGGTTTTCTCGTCGCGTACCAGCCAGGCCAGCATGTCAGTCGGATAAATCCCGGCGGTCAGGAATTTGACATGCGCGCCACCATCGGAAACGCCGGGCACGACGACGTTCGAGTTTAATACTTCCGTCGTGAACTGCGCCGCGTCCCGTCCCTGCGTTTCGGCGAAGAATTCGGTGGCCAGGTCGTCGGCGACGACCATGTCCAGCAACGCGTCGACCAAATGCTTTTTCTGCTCGTCGGCGATTTGCTGAACCGTCCGGCCCGCCGTGTTGGCGCCCTTCCGATCCGGCACCGACGCAATCAGATGCCCGTCTTTGACGTTCACGACATAGGTTTTCAGCCGTAGTCCCTCGGCGCTGAGACATTTTCCGCCGTCGTTCTCATATTCATACCCGTGGTTTGGGCACACGAACTTCCCGGCTTCGCATTCGACCGTCCCGCCCTGGTGTGGGCAAACCCGCGACATCAAGCGGTAGCCGTCCCGTGTCTTTGTCAGGAAATACGACGAGCCGTCAATTTCGACCGCCACGGGCAGTTTCGGAAATGCCGATTCTGCGCCGATATCCACCTTCACGTTGCGCGTCCGCAGTATCAGGCTACCAACCGAACCGGGCACGACAGTTGTTGGGCGGACGCCGGAATCCCACTCTTCCTTCAGACGGCGGCGCATCGCCGGGTCCTGCATTTTCGCCTTTTTCTCGGCTTTCGTTCCGAGCGTGACGTCCCGCCAGGCGTCGGTGTCGTCGAACAGGTTCCAGTCCTCGAATGTCATCTCGAACCCGCCGCGCCGCGTGGCGCCCTGGCCGTAAACCGGCAGGCCACGCTCGGTGCAGCTTTCCAGCCATTTGATGCGTTCGCGGTGCTGTTCGGGGTGTACGGCATTCGGGGCGACGACCTGGTACAGCACGGGCCGTTTCGCCACGGCCGCGACTTTTTCGAAGAACCGTTTGGTTTCCTCGGCCAGCGGGCGGCCTTCCTCGCCGGTTTCCTGATAAGCGAGTTCGATGAATCCTTCCTCGCGATCTCCCAGGATTTGGGCGAAGGCCAGGATTTCGTGCTCGGACAGCAGGTCCGTGATCATTGGCGTCCCGTCGTAATCCCGCTGAATGGATTTGACACCGAGTACTTGCGCGGACCATCCGGCCGCGCCGGCATCCATCGCCTCATGGATCAGGCGGCACATTTCCTGCAATTCTGCCTCGGTGGGGCGGCGCTTCTTGGCCTCCTCCCAGCCCATGACCCAGGCGTAAAGCGGGGTCAGCGGTACGTAGGTCAGACAATTCACACCTTTTGGCGTGCGGATCAGGCTATCAATGAAATCCGGGAACGTGACCCAGTCCCACGGCATGCCGACCTTCATCGCCTCATACGGGATCGCCTCGTTGCGGGTCATGCTGAGCATCGCTCGGTCCTGATCCTCGACCCGTGATGGCGCGAAGCCGAACCCGCAATTGCCCAGCGCGACTGACGTAACGCCGTGCCAGCCGGATAATGTGCAGTACGGGTCCCAGAAAATTTGGGCGTCGTAATGGGTGTGCAGATCGACGAAGCCGGGGGCAACGATGCGGCCCGTGGCGTCCAGGACCCGATGCGCGGTCTTGCCTTTCAGGCCGCCGATTTGGGCGATCTTGCCATCTTTGATTGCGATGTCGCCGATATAGCGGGGTGTTCGTGTCCCATCGACGATCGTGCCGCCTTTGATGAGAATGTCGTAGTCGACCATGGCGTCCTCCGTTTTGTTATTGATTCGATAGCGACGTGGGAGCAGCGAACGACCCAAAATTGGAGATGTCAATAGGTGTTCGCATGCAGCACCCTTGCCCCGAACCTCGTCCCGCGCGATCCTTCCCCCATCACCTGGAGGAAACACACATGAGCATGTTCGTTATCGGCGGCACTGGCTTCATCGGCACCCGCGTTATCCCGCTGCTCGTTGCACGCGGCGAGTCCGTGGTCTGCATGGACATCAACCCGCACACCGCCAATTTTTCCGCATTTGGCGACAAGGTGAAGGTCGTACGCGGCGACGTCACCCAATTTGACGACGTGCTGAACCAGATGCAGGCGTCCGGCGCCGATAGGGTGATGAACCTGTCCTACAATCTGGGCTCGGATCTGCCGCCGCATCTGGCGACCAAGCTCAACATCGTAGGCATGGACAATTGCTTCGAGGCCGCCCGCATCCTGGGCATCAAACATACCGTTTACGCCAGCTCCCTCGCGGTGAACGGGCAGCAGAAGCACTTCGGCGACCGCTCGGTCAACGAAGACGATTTGCATATGGGCAACAATCAGTATGCCATGCACAAATCCTTCAACGAGTGGCAGGCCAAGGACTACGTTGCGAAGTACGGGATGACGATCACCGGCATCCGTCCGGCCAATGTCACGGGCCCTGACAAGGTGCGGGGGTCCGTCGATCACGTGAACATCGTCACCCACCCGGCGCGGGGGGAGGCGATCACCTTCCCCTATGCCGACGCCATGCGCTGCCCGATTCACGTCGACGACATCGCCGAGGTCTTCACCCGCGTCGTTATGACCGACAAACCCAAGCACCAGATCTACAGCTCCGGTGGCGCGGTCGTCAGCCTGGGCGAAATCGCGGCGATCGTGAGATCCTATCTCCCGGACGCGCGGATATCGTTCGATCACCAGACCGGGGGCAAAGATAGCTCCGGCAACTACCTGATCGACAATGCCCGCTTGATGACGGAATTCGGGGTTCAATATCGCCCCTACCGCGAACGCGTGCTGCAAATCGTCAATGCCGTCCGCGAGGAACAGGGGCTGCCCGCTATCAAGGGCTAATCCGCATGCTACAGTCTCCTCGGTTCAGCCAATTGGGGAGACACCGGCAATGATACGCTTGCTTGCTTTCGGCCTTACGATGCTCTTCGGCCTCGCGTCCGCGCAGGCTGGCGTGCTCGATGATGTACGTAAAAAGGGCCTCGTGTCCTGCGGGGTGAACGTCGGCCTTGGCGGTTTCTCCATGACGGATAGCAAGGGCGTCTGGAAGGGCCTGGATGTCGATGCCTGCCGAGCGGTGGCGGCGGCGGTGTTCGGGGATGCGGAGAAGGTGAAGTATGTGCCGACCACCGGCACGTCCCGCTTCGCCGCGCTGCAATCGGGGGAGATCGATATTCTGTCCCGCAATACGACGTTAACCTTTCTGCGCGACGCGACCATCGGGTTGCGGATGATCATGGTGAATTTCTACGACGGCCAGGGTTTCCTGGTGCCCAAAACCTCCAAGGCCGCGCATCTACCAGATCTGGCTGGGGCCACGATCTGCATGCTGCAAGGCTCCACGCATGAGCTGAACCTCACCGACTGGATGAAGCAGCACAGCATCGACTTCAAAATCGTGCTGCTGGATACGACGGACGTGCTGATCAAGGCGTTGTTGTCCGGCCGTTGCGATGCCGCCTCATCGGACAGTTCCAACCTTGCGTCCATTCGTGGCGCAGGCGTGCCAAACCCCGACGATTTCGTCATTCTCCCGGATCGTATTAGCAAAGAACCCCTCGGCCCGATGGTGCGCCGAGGCGACGATCAGTGGGCGGCTGTCGTGCAATGGTCGATGATGGCCATGCTGGAGGCCGAGGAAAACGGGGTGACGTCGACCAACGTCGATAAAATGTTGGCTGAGAGCACCAATCCCACGGTGTTGCGCCTCCTTGGGAAGACCGGCGATTTCGGCAAACTCATGGGCTTGGATAACGCCTGGGCACTCAACATTATTAAGCAGGTCGGCAATTACAGTGAAAGTTATGAGCGTAACGTCGGCTTGGTAAGTTCCCTGAAACTGGAACGTGGTCCGAATGCATTATGGAGCAAGGGTGGGCTGATGTACCCGATTCCGTTCCGGTAAGTGCGCAATAGGCCCCGCTCGCCGCTACTGACGCCGTTCGAGGTCAGAAGCTTTCGGTTCCAGTTTCCTGCCGATCTGCTTACATCGTGGGCGATCGAGATGGAGATTATCATTCTCGGCTGGTACATCCTGGTCGAGACCGGATCTGTGTTGCTTCTCACTTTGTACGGCGCGCTGCAATATCTGGGTACGCTGATCTCCCCGGTGTTCGGTCTGGTCGGGGATCGCTTCGGGCACCGTAACGTGCTGGCAGTCATGCGTGCGACCTACGCCTGCCTGGCCGTCGTGCTGACGGTGCTGTCGTTCGTGCATGCGGTCGATGCAGTCACGGTATTCGTGATCGCCACCATCGCGGGCATGGTCCGTCCGTCCGATCTCGCGATGCGGAATGCCCTGGTTGCCGAAACCATGCCGGGCGACCGGCTGATGGCGGCGATGGGCGTCTCCCGCACGACATCGGACTCCGCCCGCGTCGTCGGTTCCCTTGCCGGTGCCGCGGTCTTCGCGCTGCTCGGCATGGGGTGGGCGTACTTCGTGGTGTCGGCGTTCTATGCCGGCGGTTTCTGCCTGACGCTGGGCGTGGGTGCCGTGCGCACCGCCGGGGACCGCCTGGCACGCATGTCGCTTTGGCGCGACTTGATGGAGGGGATGCACTTCATCGCTGACTCACCCCAGTCGCTGGCCGCCATGCTGCTGGCATTCATGGTAAATATGACGGCGTTCCCCATGACCCACGGGCTGCTGCCCTATGTCGCGCGGGACATCTACCACATCGGGCAGGCGGGACTGGGTACGTTGGTGGCAAGCTTCGCGGCTGGGGCGCTGATCGGATCGGTGGTCGTCAGTATGGCGGGCCGGAAACTGCGTCCCGCGCGCATGATGATGGTGTTCGCGGTCGCATGGTACGTTTTGGTGTTGGCATTCGTGTGGATGCCCAATCCCGCGCTCGGGCGGATCATGTTGGTGGCGGCGGGCTTGGCGCAAAGCCTGTCGATGGTGCCCATGGCCGTGATGCTGCTGCACAGCGCCGGCACGCAGTTTCGCGGCCGGGTAATGGGCGTGCGGATGCTGGCGATCTACGGGCTGCCGATCGGGCTGGTGTGCGCCGGGTGGCTGATCGAGCGCCTGGGCTTCGCCGGGATGGCAACGGGTTATTGCGCATTCGGTCTGGTATGCACCGCCGCGATCTGGGTGCGTTGGCGGGCCGCCTTGTGGCCCAAGGACGCCGTGGCGAACGCGCGGTAGGCTATTGCGCCGCGATTGCCGTCGATTTCCAGCGGCTAACCGGGTTCGGCAATCCTAAATTCTCCCGCAGCGTCGTTCCTTCGTACTCCGTCCGGAAAAGGCCGCGCCGTTGCAACTCCGGGATCACCAAGTCGACGAAATCGGTCAGTGAGCCCGGCAGCCACGCCGGCATCACGTTGAACCCGTCGCACGCGCCGTTACGGAACCAGTGCTCCATCGTATCGGCGATTTGTTCCGGTGTGCCTATGGACAGCAGATGCCCGCGCGGCCCGGCGTTCAACAAACACAGCTCCCATAACGTCAAATTGTCCCGGCGGGCGGCTTCCAGAAGCAGGCGCTGGCGGGACAAAGGACCATTGGTGTCACCCATATCGGGCACCGGGCCATCGAGCGGAAATTTATCGAGCCCGCCGACCCCGATGGTGTGCTCCAGCACCGCGATGCCGACGCTGGGGTGAATCAGCGACTGCAAATAATCGAATTTCTCCCGCGCTTCGGCCTCGGTTCGGCCAACCACCGGGTATATTCCAGGAAGAATACGAACATTGTCCGGGCCGCGGCCGAAACGCGGCAGCCGGCCCATTACATCGGCATAAAACTCCGTCGCCTGCTCGAAGGTCGTTTGCGCGGTGAACACGACCTCGGCCGTGTGCGCCGCCAGATCGCGGCCCGTGTCCGAGGCGCCAGCCTGCACCAATACCGGCCGTCCTTGTGGGGAGCACGCGACGTTCAACGGTCCGCGCACGGAAAAATATTTCCCGCGATGATTCAGTGTGTGCATTTTCGCTGGGTCGTAATAAATGCCGGACTCCTGGTCGCGGATGAAGGCATCCGGCTCCCATGAATCCCATAGTCCGGTGACGACTTCGGCGAATTCCCCCGCCATGTCGTACCGGTCGGCGTGGGCGGCGTGCTTGTCGCGGCCGTGGTTGAACGCCTCGGCCTCGTTGTTCGATGTTACGAGATTCCAGCCCGCTCGCCCGCCGCTGATCTGGTCCAGAGATGCGAATTGCCGCGCGAGGTTATAAGGATCGTTGTAGGTGGACGACGTGGTGGCAACTAACCCGATATGCGACGTGACCGCGGCCAAAGCGGACAGGATCGTCATCGGCTCGAATTTCACTAATTTGCCCATACGGCCCCGCGACTCCGGGGAGCCGAAAATGCTGACGGCGGCGCTGTCGGCGAGGAAGAAAAGGTCGAACAACCCGCGTTCGGCGGTGCGCGCGACGTCGGCAGCCTGCGCGAAGTTGGTGCCGGACTCGGCATAGGCGCCAGGGTGGCGCCAGGCGGCGACGTGTTGGCCGGTTTCGTGAACGAAGGCGCCGAGTTTCATCATGCGGACCGTGGTCATGGTCGGTGGCTCCCGGTTTCGCGCGATGTTGCATCCGATAGGGGCAGGGACGCAAACCCTCGCAACGTCTCCCGCGAATTCCCCAGGATGTTCAACAACAAGTAATGCACGCCCGCGTCATGCAACGCCGCGATTTTCGGGGCGACGTCCTCCGGTGTCCCGTATAGCGCGGCCTCCGCCCGAGCCTCCGGCCGGTCGGCCCAGGCGAGGATGTGGGAACCGCCGTCGCGGCCGGGGGTGCGGGCGGCGTCGATCATCCGCTGATGCCCCGCCGCCCGCCGGCGGAGCGCATCCGCCGCATCCACCGTCAGGCAGGCGTCGCGCGCCACCGCGACGGACATGGGATCGAACGCCCGGCCGTTCGCTTCGACCGTCGCGCGATACAGCGCGATCCGTTGCCGGATAATATCGACTGGCGAGAACTGGTCCAGCAGCAGCCGGTACCCTCGTTCAGCAGCTCGGATGATCGACGCATCGCGGCCGGCGCTGACCCAGATCGGCGGGTGCGGCCGTTGCAACGGCGGCGGTTCCAGCACGATGTCGTCGAACCGCCAGAACCGGCCGCGATGGGAAAAACGTTCCGCCGATGTCCAGGCGCGGGTCATCACCGACAACGACTCCTCGAACCGCGCCTCGGCCTCGGCGTCGTCCATGGCAAAGCCATGGAATTCGTTGTGCCGATAGCCGCGTCCGACGCCCAATTCCAGCCGCCCGCCGGACAGCACGTCCACTGTCGCCGCCTGCTCGGCCAGCAAAATGGGATTGTGCCACGCCAGAACCATGACGGCGGTGCCAAGGCGCAACGTGGTCGTGTGGGCAGCAAGCCAAGTGAGCAAATGCAGCGGCGCCGACACCTGCCCCCATCCGGTAAAGTGGTGCTCGGTCAGGAAGCAGCCGCGATAGCCGAGTGCCTCGGCTTCCAGCAAGAAGTCGAGGTAATCGCGGTAACCCCGGGCGGGGTCCGATGCGGCGGACTGGGCGCCGCCGAACAGGCCGAATTGCATGCTAGACCATGATCTTTTGAGGTTGCATGCGATCTCGGCGTTGGATCATGGTCTAAGCCTTTGTTTGAGAGGGTGATTCACGCCCGAGGTTGAAGTCAACCTCAGGCGATCACGCTCTAGCCTCCGTTTGCCGGCAATGCCGTCTGGCCGAGCACCCAGCCCTCCCATCTGGTCAGCCACGGGTCGGGCGGCGTGCCATCCGGCCGGTTGCCGGCCAACACGTTGATCACGCATAGCAGGCCGAGGACGCAGTCGAACCGGTCCTCCCCCGCCGCGTCGGGGCCGAACCCGTCCCGCACGGCGGCCTCCATTTCCGAATCCGGCACGACGCGCAGGTGGGCCATCGCGGCCAGCAGCGCGTCAGCGACGGCCGCGCGGTCGGACTGGCGGCGCTTGCTGCCCTTCGTGGGGATGTTCAGATGGCGCATCGCCTCCGCCGGGTAGGTTTCGGCAATCACGATCGCGCCCGGCGCAAGCAGCGCGCGGAAATTCCCGTCGAACGGCCATAGCCGGACGGGGTCCAGCGCCGGGACCAGCATGTCCCGCCAGGCCGTTATCGCAGCCTTGCCGGTTTGATTGGCCCCCAGCGTCCAAAACAGCGGCGCCCCAGCCGGCCGTTCCCCCGTCGCTCGGTCGCAGACTCGCGACAGGCCCGCTGGCCCACCCAGACCCAACGCCGCCGCGTGGGCGGCCCGTGTCATGCCCTTGATGCCGCGCGCCGGGTAGAATGGGCGCTCCAGGCTGAGTTCGTCCAAGGAGGCGCAGACGCGGTAGAAATCCGGCCATCCGGAAGTCCGCGCGAGAAAATCCCGAAAATCCTGTTCGGGGCGCAGCACGGCGTACGCGCGCGGCACGCCGATTGGCAGGTCGGCGCCCAAGGCAACGGATGCGCCGCCAGCCTCCGCCCGCAACCGATCGAAAAGGCTCGAAAGATCGCCCACCGGCCGGGGCCGTCCAACCCGCCACCCATCGCCGACTCCGCGCGCGACCGACATCCAGCGCTTGCGCGGATCGACGCTCCAATCCGCGTGGACGGCGAGCGTGCTACTTCCCCAGCGGCTTTTGGGCGCGTTCCAGCAAACGCCCGAAGAAGCCGGGCTTCTTGGCCGGTTTCGGCGGTTCGGTGGCCTTCAGGCGTGCCTTTTCCTCGGCTTCCTGCTCCCGGCGCTTCGATTGCAGCCATTTGTCCAGGCTCATGCCGGCCTTGGCGGCCCGCTTGGTCTCGTAGGCCCGCTGGCCGTCGGTCATGGTTAGGGGTGTTTTCACGCTGGTCTCCCGCTCGAGGTCCCTATGTCGCAGCAAGGGACGCGCCGATCAAGCGGGGCTATGGTGGGCGCCCGACCACACAGGGAACCGAAGACCATGCAACCTGGACTGGACGGCGTCGTCGCGGCCGAAACCATTCTGTGCCTGACCGACTCCGCCAAGGGCATGATCTGGGTGCGCGGTGTGCCTTTGCCCACGCTGCTGGCGGATCATGGTTTCGAGGGCACCGTGGCCCTGCTGTGGGACGGTTTCGCTGGCGATGGCCTGACCCGACACACTATCCAGGCCGCATTCGGGCAAGCCCGTGACGCCGCGTTCGCCGATTTGGAGCGGTGGTTGCCCCTGGCGCGCGGTACATCTCTGTTCGAGGGCGTGCGCCTCGCTTTGGCCACCCAGCCCGACAGCAGCGGGCCGGCCGATCTGGTGGGGGCGATGACGGTGGCTGTGGCCGCGCTGCTGCGTGCTCAGCGCGGGCTTACGCCGGTGGCGCCCGACCCAGCGCTGTCCACCGCCGCAGACCTGCTGCGGATGTTCCACGGTGCCCCAGCGCCGGCCAGTGCGATCGATGCGTTGGATACCTATTTCACTGCTTTGGCCGAAAGCGGCCTCAGTGCCTCAAGTTTCACGGCCAGGGTGGTTGCGTCCACCCGCGCGTCCCTGGCGTCAGCGGTGCTGGGCGCCTGGGGGGCCTTCACCGGGGCGCTGCACGGCGGCGCGCCCGGCCCGACGTTAGACATGCTGGAGGCGGCCGAGGCAGCCCCCGACCTCGACGCGTGGATCGAAGCCAAACTACGCGCGGGGGAGCGCCTGATGGGCTTCGGCCACCGTGTTTACAGCGGCAACGACCCGCGGGCCGAAGCGATGCGGGAGTCGCTGCAACGCATGGGGCAGCTGGCAACACGGCTGGATTTCGCCACGCGGCTCGAAGCAGCAGTCGCGGCCGCGATCGAGCGGGTGAAGCCCGGACGCACGCTCCCCCCAAACGTGGAGATCGTGGCGACACTGCTGCTGGATGCCGTGGGCTTCCCGCGGGAGGGGTTCACGCCGGTCTTCGCGGCATGCCGGGTCGCCGGCTGGTTGGCGCATGCGATGGAGCAGCAGAAGACGGGACGGATGATCCGCCCGACGTCGGCGTATGTAGGCCCCCCCGTGGGTTAGAGCGTGATCGCCTGAGGTTGACTTCAACCTCGGGCGTGAATCACCCTCTCAAACTAAGGCTTAGACCATGATCCAACGCCGAGATCGCATGCAACCTCAAACGATCATGGTCTAGGCGCGTTGCCGCCGTCGCAACCGCAACAGACCCGCGATGCCGATGGCGAATAGCGCGTATGTTCCGGGTTCGGGAACGTTGTAACCGATCGCGGTCAGGGCCGCGATCTCGGCCGGGCCCAGGGTTGGGCTCGCACCTGGTGTCCCGAACGCGTCCTGCACCCGCGGGACGGCGCCGGACTGCCAGTCGGCGTGGTCGGCGCCGTTGTTCGTGTTGTTGAACTGGGCCAGATCCGTGGTGCCGTCGATCGAGAAATAGGCGTTGGTGGTGGCGGTGGTAAAGCTGCGGGTGCCGTCGCTGGCGTAGCGGAAGAGATCTTCCGGCGAGGGCACGTTCGTGCAGGGCCCGGTATTTGGACTAAACCCGCAAGTTTGGCCGCTGAGTCCCAGACCCAGCGTAGATCCGAGGCCGAGGATTTCGTCGATCTCATGTTCGACGACGGTCAGCAGCGAATATTGGCTGGCACTGCCTGGGCTGCCAGGCGTGGTCAGGCTGGTATTCAGGGTGATGGTCCCAGCGCTGGCACAGCCCGAGGCACCGTTACCGAAGAGTGCGTCGATATTCGCGCACTTCATCAGGATGTCGTTGGTTCCGGTTACGGGGTTGAACAGCGAGATCGGGTTCGCGGCAACGGCCGCCAGTTGGGTTGCGTTCATCGTCGTGTGAGCGTTGTTGTAAAGCGCCGTCGAAAACGCGCTGTACGAAATGTCGAACAGACTGAACGAACTGCCGCCGAGCCCGCCGCCTTCCTGGAAGGTAATCGCGACGTCGATCGGGTTGGTAAACAGATGCTCGTACGTCAGGATCGCCGAGTTGATGGTTGCCTCGATCGCAGCGGCGTTCAAGTCCGAGGTGATAGAACCACCGAACGTCGGCGTAATGGTCAGATTAGCCGTCGCCGGCCCGGCTGCGGCGAGCGCACCGGCGGCGGCCAGAATAACCGTCCAACGGGTCATGCTCAGTTATGCAGAATGTTGTTGGCACCGATATTCTGCAAGCCGCTGATGCCGATTAGCATGTTGGTCGCGGACAGAGCTTCCGAACCGCTGGAGGTGTTGACGTAGATATAGGTGTTGCCGCCCGACGTCTGATACCCGATGGATTTCGCCGCCAACGTGGAGATGGACAGCGAGCCCACGAAATTGAGATGCGTGGCGCCGACCCCGGTCAGATCGATAAAGTCCCTGTTGGCGGCGAAGTTGTAAAGGGAGTCCATTCCGGCCCAGGCGGAGTCGCTGGCTGCATTATAAAGGAAGGTGTTCGGTCCGCTGCCGCCGATCATGATGTCGGCCCCCGCGCCGCCATCGAACCACAGTTTGCCGGTCATGCCGCTGCCGTTGAGCGTATCGTTTCCGGCGAGGCCGTAAATGAAGGTCGGGGCCGCTTTGGACGCGGCACCGACAAGTGTCGCGATGGAAACGGTATCGCGGCCGCTGCCGCCAATGACGACGTCGAAGGCCGAAGCAGTGGACGACAATCCGGTGGTGGTGTCCGTCGCTTGCAAGGTCAGGGCATACACTTTGCCATTGGCGCCGCCCGTCGCGCCGGCGGCTCCAACTGACAAGGTCGCGGTCTTGTTGGCGTTGGCGGTGAGCTGGAACGACCCAGCGTTGGTGCCGCCGAGTTTGTAGGCGATCGGATCGCCGGCGACCCCGCCGACGGCGGTCAAAGTCCCGAGCGCGCTGTTGGCATTCAGCCCCGACGTGCCCTGCGCTGCCGCGAGGGCCCCGGTGATCGGTGCGATGGCAACCGCGCCTGGCGGCGCCACGACAGGCGCCGGTGTTGGTGTTGGTGTGGGTGTCGGTGCCGGCGTGGTGGCACCGTTGAGCGTCCACCCAATGGCGTTCAGTTCGGTGATGTCGCCGCTGGTGACCGGATTGACCACGCCCGAATTGGAGAACGCGTCGAACGCGTTGTTGCCCATGCTGGACGCCCAGTCCGCCGCATCGCCACCGGAGACCGTGTTGAAGTTGCCGCCGTTGGTGACACCTCCATTGGCCGAGAAATACCCTGGCGTGCTGGCCGAGAAGTCCCGAACGCCGGGGGCCGAATAGTGCAACAGGTCCAGAAGGGCGTAGCTGTTGGTGTAGGGCCCGATGGAGCCGCCCGTCAGCATTATACGGCCCATGACCTCGGCGATCTCATGCCAGGCGACCGCGTTGAAATCGTAAGTGCCCACGGCAACGCTGCCGCCGTTTCCGTAGGTAAACGCATAGGCACTGCTGAGGCCGATGTAGCCATCGAGACCGGTGCCGTTGGCGGGAGCCAAGCCGAGCGCCTTCGCTTGTGCGGTGGTCACCCAGATATTGCCGTTGACCGGCTGATTCGATGGCAAGGACGCAAGCACCGCGGCGGTCGTTGCATTGCTGTTATGGGCCGCCAACGCGGTCCGGAGCGACGCGTAGCTGACCGATTGCAAAAAGGACTCGCTTTCGCCCAGCGCGCCGCTGCCCATCGAGGTGCCGGCGATTTCCCCGTATCCGACGTCGAGGTCGATCATGATGGCGTTGTTGAAGTTGGCCTCCCACGCCTGCGCCGCGGCGATCACGCCCGTCATGAACGCGCTTGGCGCGGACGCCACGCTGGTGTCCCAGGTGATTTTGATCGTCAGCGCCGAACCCGCTGTCGTGACGGTCGTCGGCGCCGGTGCGGCCAGACCGCCGGAAATGAACTGAAACGATCCAGCACTGCCCGTACCGGCGTCACCCATGGCGAACAGTCCGCTGGGGGCTGACGACGCCCCAACATCGACCGCATCCAAGCCAAGCCTATTGGACGAATAATCGGTGTCGATTCCCTGCCCGTCGTCGGAGCCGAAGGACGTCTTCGTCTTATGGTTTAAAGACATCAAAAACATTCCTGTCGATATAAGGTTGCAGTGTTCGTTTTATGCCACCAGAGGCGTATTGACGCAACCGATGCTTCCCGGCCCGCGTGTAAAATACGGTGTCACAATACTTCAAGTTATCTTGTGGTGCAGACTATGGTATGTTCTCGGGCCGCATGCGTGCCGGCAGTGTAGAAAGACTGTCGGTTGTATCGAAGTCGCGCAGCACCGCGTCGTCGGCCATTTCCACTTCGATGACTACGTTAGCGTGTTTGCCGACCAGGAAACGCGCGCCTGAGTCGCCGGTAATACCGAGAATCTCGGGGAAAAAACGGCGATCCCAAAGCATGGGATTGCCTTGCTTGCCGCGGAATGTCGGTTGGACGATCAACCGGCCGGCGTCGGGGTTGTACATTGAGATCAGGCGGTCGATCATCCGTCCGGTGACCAGTGGCATATCCCCAAGGCATACGATGGCAGCGGCGCAATCCGGCGGAATCGCCGCGACGCCAGCTTTCAGGCTCGCGGACAGGCCCTCGGCGTAATCCGCCGCATGCACGTACCGCACAGGACGCCCGCCCAGTGCGTGCTCGATCTGCTCCGCCTGATGACCGGTCACCACCATGATGGGGCGGGCATTGGACGATAAAACATTGTCCACCACACGGGCGATCATCGATTTTCCGGCCTTGTCGGCGACCAGCAGCTTGTTGTGCGGCGCCATGCGGCGCGACCGCCCGGCCGCCATCACAACCGCCGCGATCACCGGCGCGGTGCTCGGTGCGGCGCCGGAGCGTTCGGTAGCGGGGGCCTTTTCGCGCGGCAACGGACGAGTTTCGGTTTCCGAGAGCAACCCCCCAACACCCATCCGCATGATATCGGTGGGGGTCACTTTGATGCCGGCGAAGAGCCGTGACAGGACAAAATCGATCCCGTTCAGCACCGGGCTGCGAGCGCACCCCGGCAGCACCAGTGCCGGTTTGTCGTGCAGCCGTCCCACGCAGATCAGGTTGCCGGGATCGACCGGCATGCCGAAATGCAGAATTTCGCCGCCCGCGCGCACGATGCCCGCCGGCCCGACATCGCGCCGGTCCACCACCGCCGAGGCGCCGATGATGAGCAGCAAATCCGCGCCATCTGCCAGCAGTTTATCGAGCGCCCGCGCTACCGACTCCTCATCGTGATGGCAGCGCACCGGTGTCAGCAAGGTGCCAGTCAGAGCGGTCACCCGTTGGTCGGTGACCGCGATGGTCTTGTCGGTGACACTATCTTTGAGGCCCGGCAGTTCCGTCACCACCAGCCCGACCTTCAGATGCTGGAATGGATGCAGCCGGATGGGGGAGCCGCCTTGCCGCACCAGTGCTTCCGCCACCGCCAGGACTTTGCCGGGCACCGACAAAGGCACAACCTTGATCGTCGCCACCAGATCCTTCAGCGCCACCACCGAATAGTCCGGCAGCGTGCCAACGGTCAGCGCTTCGTCGATCGTGTTCAACCGGTCGATCGCGGCCGTGTCGATCCGCAGCAGGCCCGGAACCTCAGCCGACAGGTTGACCCGCCCCGTCGCCGCGCGCGACCGAGCAATCAGCGGCGAAACCAGGGGCGTGGCCAGGCGGTCGGCGGCGATGTCTTCCGGGACATCGCCGGGTTCGAGTTGGGCGCAAATGACCTCGATCCGCCCCGCGGCCCGTAAGGCTGCGATCATATCGGCGTCGAGCAGCGATCCTTTACGGATCATGCGATCCCCGACCTTCTGGCTGTGGGCCAGGATGGCGCCAAGGGCCTCGTCGAGCAGGGCGGGTCCAAATTTCATGGTTTGGGCTGCCGTACGCCGAGCGGTGAGCCGCGGCGAACCGCGATCAGCTCGGCGATGATCGACAATGCGATTTCCGGGGCGGTGACCGCTTCCAGATCCAGACCGACCGGTCCGCGAATCCGGGCCATCGCTTCGTCGGTGTGGCCGAGGGCTTTCAGGCGGCCGAGGCGCGCGGCATGTGTGCGACGGGACCCGAGGGCACCAATGTAGAAGGCGTCGGATTTTAGTGCGCGATCCAGCGCCGGGTCGTCCAGTTTGGGATCGTGGGTCAGGGTCACGACGGCGGTGCGGCTGTCCGGCTTGAATTCCTCCATAGCTTCGTCGGGCCACGCATTGGAAATGACGATGCCGGGGAAACGCTCATCCGATCCAAACGACCGGCGCGGATCGACCACCGTGATCGAGAACCCGCAGGGTGCGGCAAAAGGCGCGAGGGCTTGGGCAATATGCACCGCACCGACCACGATCAAGCGCAGCGGCGGGTTGTGGGCGTGGAGGAACCAGTCGGTGCCGTCGATCCGCACCGTGGTGCTCTCGTCGGATCGAAGCACCTGGGCCGCGGCTTCGTTAAGCGTTGTGGGCTGGGCGGGATCCGGCAGCAGGTATTGATCCCCATCCGGCAAGCTTGTCGCCAGCACCACCGGCCGTTTGGCCGCCTTCGCTTCTTCCAGGGCAGCGAGAATATCCGGAGTCATGATCGTTCGTCCCGTGGCAGCACAGCGCTTGATAGCCGCGTTTGCCGGATGGAGCAAAGAAACACGTTACGGGTCAACGCGGCACCATCCGCACCTCGACCCGGCCGAGGCAGCCGAAATCCGCAACAGCATGCTGGCCGCTCTCGATTGCGACCGGGGGCATGACGATGCCGGTGGTGATATAATCGCCCGCCCGGACGGTTTGGCCTTTTTCGGCCAGTGCATTGGCCAGCCACGCGGCGGCACCGAATGCCCCGCCATCGACGTTACGGCCCTTTCCCTCACCCCGTCGCACCCCGTCGATGTCCAACACGATGGGTGCGTCCAGCAGATCCAGGCCGGACCAATCCCGGATCGGTTCCCCCATGACCCAATGCGCGAAGGCGGCGTTGTCGGCGATCAGGTTGGGCGCGCCGGCTTCCGTCCAGGGCGTGAAATGGCTCCCGACGAGTTCGATGGCGGGCAGTACGGCCTGCGTCGCGGCCTCGATCGCGGCGGCGTCGAACGGCGCGCCGGAACGTTCCAGGTCGCGGCCGATCTGGATGCCAATTTCCGGCTCATAGGCTTTGAAGAAATCGGGCACGAACGGAACGGCAGCGGGGGAGGGACCGGCCATCTGGCGGTAGAGCCGGCCATGGAACGGCCTGTCGATGCCCAGGAAATCGCGGGCGACCCTGTTGGATGCTCCGATCTTGTAACCGATCGGCACATACCCCTGCTCGGCCCGCAGAATGGCGTCTCCTGCGGCCTGGATCGCGTAGGCCTGGGGAAAGTCCTCCAGCCGCTGGCCTTTCGGCAGCACCGGGTTGGCGGTGCCGCTGGCGCGATGGCCGAGTAGGGTGCGGGCGGCTTGTTCGGGGGACGGCATGGCTAGAGAAGCTTTTCGACGAACACCTTCACCTTGCCGCCGCAGGCGAGGCCGACTTCCCAGGCACGTTCATGCGACACGCCGAAGTCGAGAAGCTGGGGCGTGCCGGTTTCGATGGTCTTCATGGCGGCGTCCGCCACGGCGCCCTCGATACAACCACCGGAAACGGAGCCGGCCATTTTGCCGGATTTCGTCACCGCGAGGCGGCTGCCGGCCGGGCGGGGGGAGCTGCCCCAGGTTTCCGTGACCGTCGCGACGGCGACCAGTTCGCCGGCGGCGCGCCAGCCGGCGGCGGTGGCCAGGATGTCCTCGGAGTCCGCTTGGTTCATGGCTTGGTCCTCAATGATTGGGTCGGGCGGGACAACAGATCGATCAGGCCGCGCAGGCTTTCAAGGTTATGCACCGGGCGGAATTCGTCGACGTGGGGCAGCATCGCCTTGATACCCTGCGATTTCGGCTCGAATCCGCTCCAGCGCAACAGGGGGTTCAACCATATCAGCTTGCGGCAGGACCGGTGTAGGCGATCCATGTTGTCCGACAGGCCGTGCGCGCCGTCCCGATCGAGGCCGTCGGTGATCAGCAGCACAATGGCGCCCTGTCCGAGCACGCGGCGGGCCCAAAGTTGGTTGAAGGTGGCGAGGGCCTCGCCGATGCGGGTGCCGCCGGACCAGTCGGGCACGGCGTGGGCGACCATCTGGAATGCAACCTCGGGGTCCCGCGCTTTGAGCTGGCGGGTGACGTTTGACAGGCGGGTGCCGAAAAGGAAGCTGTGCACCCGGTCGCGCTGGTTGGTCACGGCGTGCAGGAAGTGCAGCAGAACCTGGGCGTAGCGGGACATGGAGCCGGAGATGTCGCACAGGACCACCAGCGGCGGCGTTCGTGTGCTGCGGCGGTTCCTGGCGATTTGGAAAATCTCGCCGCCCTGGCGCAGGCTATTGCGGATGGTGCGGCGCAGGTCGGTGATCGGGCCGTTCGGGTCGGGCCGGGTGCGGCGGGTACGCCGCAGGTCCAGCGGCAGCGTGAGGCGCTGGATTTCGCGCTTGGCGGCGGCGATTTCGTCGGCGCTCATGGCCTCGAAATCCATGGATTGCAGGCGCTCCTGGTCGGAGACGGTCAGGACCGCGTCTTTTATGGGGGGCTCGTCCTGGGTTTGCGGTTTGCGGTCGGTTTTCGGTGCGAAAGCCTCCGCGATCCGGCGGGAGGCCGGGGGCGGGCGCTCGAGCTTCTTTTCTTTCTGGGCCTCCAGCAGCGCCATGGCGGCGGCTTGTTCGGCGGCGGACGAGTCGCGCCAGAACAAGGCGAAGGCCTGGTCGAACACCTCCTGGTGTTCGTGATGGTGGATCATGGATGTGCGCAGCGCGGTGCGGGCTTCGGTTTTGGAGGCGATGTCGATGCGGGTCAGCGCGTCCTGCGCGGCTATCGTCTCCGCCGGTCCGACGGGCAGGCCGGCGCGCCGCAGCAGGCGCGCGAAATGCATGACGTTGGCGGCGAGGGTGGGCTCCATGGACGCGAGAGGAACGCTTTGGGGCGGTGGGCGCAAGGGGGGATCAGTGGATGTAGGCGTACCCGCCGCTGAAGGTCGTGTGGTTTGCGAGAAGATCGGCGGCCGTCTCGGTCGTCGCCATGTTCAGTAGCACGATGCCGTGCGAGAGATCCGTGCTGCTGGCGAGGGCGATTGCGTGGTTGCCCCCCACCGAGGTGTCGAAAGCGCGCAGCGTGCTATTCGCCATGCTGTCGGCGAAGACAGTCAAGTTGTCGAGGCCGAGGATGAAGTTCGCGACTGTCTCGATCCCGCTGGACGGTGCCAGATCGTAAAGGATGGACGTTGGATGAAATTCGAGCGTATAGGCGTTTGGGGATCCAATGAAGTTGAGGGTTGGTGCAGAAAGGCCTGCACTAGCGAGCGCAGTATTAGAAGAAGGGCCAATGTCCTGAGGGGTTATGGTTACGTTGGGTACGAGCATCAACGAAGAGCCGTAGACGCTCGACGATGGCACGCCGACCGTGCCGTCGCCGTTCAAATCCTGATTGAAGGTGGTTTCGATATTCTCCAGCGCCGGGTCGGTGCCCGACACCACACCTGTCGGGCTGGAGAGGTAGATGCCGTTCGCATCGGTATACCAAACGATATACTGTTGGTCGCGCCGCTTATTTTCCACGCCACCTCGAACCCGGTCGCGGTCGCTTCCGCCCCGATCGGGTTCACCGTCGCCCCGAATTCCCCGACCGTCACCGCCGCGCCATTGTATTTCAGAACCGTGCCCATGTTGCCGCCCGTCGGGAGCATCGCATACTCGTTCCCGACCTGGCCTAGCGTCGTCGCCCCGGTATCCAGGGGCGTCGCGGCAGAGGACTCGATCACCGTCGGCGCGAGACCGACCGTGCCGTCGCCGTTCAAATCCTGATGGAAGCTGACCTCGATATTCTCCAGCGCCGGGCCGGTGCCCGACACCACACCCGTCGGGCTGGAGAGGTAGTTGCCGTTCGTATCGGTATACCAAACGATATACGAGTTGACCGGGCCGCTTATCGTCCAC
>JANXTL010000235.1 GCA_025352375.1 Acetobacteraceae bacterium
CGCGTTGCGTCAGGCTTGGCTCGATGCGCCGGATATGGAAACCGAGCGTCGTGTCGTTCGCGATCTGCAGATGCAGTTTTGGCAGGATGTGCCTGATATTCCGATGGGAGAATGGACGCAGTACACCTGCTATAGCCGTTCGATCGTGGATGTGCCCATGGGGTTTCCGTTGTTTTACGGGGTGCGGCCGGCTTGATCCGGGCCTGTTGCCAACGCCATTCATGCAATGGCGTTGGCTGGTGCGATTCTCAGGTGGGTTGACCCAAGTAGACTTCTTCCACCGTTATTGTTACGCCGGGCGGATCGAGAACGATTGGCCCTGAGATCAATATCCGCGTATGGATATCGGATCCGTCCTCACCGCGCATATGGTGGATAACGCGTCGTTCCGTAGCCCAGAAGACCAGATAATGCCGAACTGTCGGAATCTGAAAATAAGCAGCCAACTTCACGGTCAGATCGACGCGGCGCTTGCCGGGCGAGAGAACCTCTACGATAATCAAGGGATCGGGGATCGTGATCGCATCGTCGGGTAACGACTCACCGCACCGGACAACGGCGTCCGGCTCATAGTCGTTGTCGTCGACTTCGATCGTCATCCCGTCGGGGTACACCTCGCACGACAAACCCGCAGCAGCTACGGCCTGCCGCAACGTGAGCCAAACCATAGCTTTGCGCTTGGCATGGCTGGCACGCTCCGGCGCCATCGCCTCCACCCGACCGTCGACGCGCTCGTAGCGGCCAGTCGGTTGCGCCATCGCCCAGCTCCGGTATTCATCTCGAGACATGACGAGATCGGTGACTAAATCGACCGCCGTATGCACCATAGCTCTGCTCCTTGCCGCGATGTTACCGGGAATCTTGTTGCTTGACACCGGAAAACGCTATCATCGCCACATGCTCGAGATCGTCACCCTGCGCGAGCGGAAAGCGGACGAAGCAGCACGGCGTTCGGAGGCCGTCGCGGCGCTTCGGCCCGTCCTGACCGCCTATGCCCGTGCGCATGGCGGGCGGTTTCTGTTGTACGGCTCCGCCGCACGCGGTTGCATTAAATATGCTGCTGGATTTTCCGCCGGACCAAGTGCGAGAAGCATGGAATTTCGCCGAATCCGCGTGCTGGGACCGGGGGCCTGAGGCGGACCTCCTGCCCTACGACGGGTGCAAGCCAGCATTCCTGGCGCATATCGCACCCGATTTGCGGATTCTCGCATGAGCGACGCCCGTTGGTTCGAGATCGATGCGGCGGTTCGCCACTTTCAGGGGGCGGCGGTTCGCCACTTTCAGGGGGCGATTGCTCTGTTCGCACGCCTGCCGACAGCCACCGACGAGATCGACCGGTATGGTCTCGAGATGGGCTTCATGCATGGCATGCAGTCGGGGCACACGTCGCTGGAAACCACCCTGCTGCGCATGCTCGATCTTTTCGGTGAAGAAGCTCCGACGGGCGCACGGTGGCACGCGGACCTAATCGCCCGAGCAGCGCGTAAAGTAGGCGACCGGCCAGCCCTGATCGCACTGCTCCCGGCGGAGATCGCCCGCTTTCGCCAGAGGATCGATCCTTAGAGCGTGATCGCTTGAGGTTGACTTCAACCTCGGGCGTGAATCACCCTCTCAAACAAAGGCTTAGACCATGATCCAACGCCGAGATCGCGAGCGACCTCAAACGATCATGGTCTAGCGTTACGCCGCTTTCTGGACGATCATCCCTTGCGCGATCAGCGTCTCGGCGATCTGCACCGCGTTCAACGCAGCACCTTTGCGCAGGTTGTCCGACACGCACCAGAACGAGATCCCGTGCTCCACGGTCGGGTCCTTGCGGATGCGGCTGACGTAGACCGCGTCCTCCCCGGCGCATTCCAGCGGGGTCATGTAGCCGCCGTCCTCGCGGACATCGAGCACCTCGACACCCGGCGCCTCCCGGAGGGTAGCCCGCGCCTGGCCGGCGGTGATGGGGTTTTCGAACTCGACGGTGACGGCTTCGCCGTGGCCGATGAACACCGGCACGCGTACGCAGGTGGCGAAAACCTTGATGGACGGGTCGAGGATCTTTTGCGTCTCGACCACCATCTTCCACTCCTCCTTGGTCGATCCGTCGTCCATGAAAATGTCGATGTGAGGAATGCAGTTGAACGCGATTTCTTTGGTGAAGATCTGCGGCGGGCTTTTCTCGTGCACGAAGGACGAGCGGGTATGAGCAAAAAGCTCGTCCATGCCTTCCTTCCCGGCGCCGGAGGTCGATTGATACGTCGAGACTACCACGCGCTTGACGCCGAACGCATCGTGCAGCGGCTTCAAGGCCACCACCATCTGAATGGTCGAGCAGTTGGGGTTGGCGATGATGCCTCGCTTGGTGAACTGCTTCAGGTGATGCGGGTTAACCTCCGGCACCACCAGCGGGACGTCCGGGTCCATGCGGAACTGGCTGGTATTGTCGATCACGATGCACCCCTGCGCGGCGGCGCGCGGCGCATGGATCGCGGACACCGACGCGCCGGGGCTGAACAGCCCGATATCCGTGCCGGTGAAGTCGAACGTTTCCAGGTTCTTAACCGTGAGCACCGTCTTCGGCCCATAGGAGATTTCCGCGCCCGTCGAGCGACCGGATGCCAGCGCGATCACTTCCGAAACCGGAAAATTGCGCTCGTAAAGGGTTTTCAGTATCTCGCGTCCGACCGCCCCGGTGGCGCCGACAACCGCGACCCTGTAGCCCATCGTACTTTCTCCAATTTGTTAAGGGGCGCACCGTTAGCGGGGTGGCCCCGTTTAGGCAAGCACTTACCGCTACGCGGGTGTGCATCCGAGGGCTGCGCCCTACGCGAACTTCGGCACGACCTTGGTCCAGAACTGCTCGATGGAGCGCATCAGCTTCGCGTGCGGGATCAGGCTGTTGTAGGTATAGCAAAATAACCAATCGACCGGCTGGCGCCTGAAGTTCGCCTCAAGACCCCGGATCACGGTGTCCACCGTCCCCGCCAGAACATATCCTTCCTTCACCGCCTGTTCGGGGGTCAGGAGTTCGCCGGTCTTGGGATCCATCATGCCGCGGCGGAAGCCAAACGGTTCGAACCAGGCGCGGCCGGTGAACTGGCCGGAGTCCGCCCACAGCGCCAACGCTTCCGCATCGGTGTCCGCAATGATGACGTCGCGCAGCAGCCCTGTGCCCTGCCCGCGCGGGCGGCCAGACACTTCCGCGTACACGTCGTAAAGCGGGTCTTCGTAAAACGGCAGCATCGCCGGCAGGATGGCGGTGACGCCTTCCTTGGCGGCCCAACGGATCGAATTCTCGGATGAGGCAAACGGCAGGAAAATCGGCGGGTACGGATTCTGCAACGGCTTGGGCACCGAACCGACGGATTTTAAAATGCCGTTCTCCACGCCTTTGCCGTATAGCTGAGTGGTCGGGAGCGTCCACGGCGTCTCGCCGGCCGGGATTTTCCAAAACTGCCCGTCGTGGGTGAACATCTCCTGCGTCCAGCATTTCTTGATGATCTGCCAGTTCTCCTCGAACGCCGCGCGATTGGCCGCGTCGATCGCATCATGCTGGTGCGGCAGTGCGCCGCTGACCCCGTGCGACTGCTGCGCCATGATGTCCACCCAGCGGCGCTGGTAGCCCCGAGCGAAGCCGGCGTTGGCCCGCCCGCCGGTCATGTGATCGAGCATGGCGATGTCCTCGGCCACCCGCATGGGGTTCGCCGCCGGCAGCACAATGCCGAGCTGTCCCACCCGGATGCGCTTGGTCTGCATGGCGAAATAGAGGTCCAGCAACACCGGGTTGTTGGACACCTCGAACCCCTCGATATGGAAATGGTGTTCGGTGAAGCTGACCGAATCGTAGCCGAGGTCGTCAGCCAGCCGGATCTGCTCGCTCAGCTCCGCCAGCATCCGCTGATACAGTTCGGGTTTCGTCCCCGCCATGCCGGCCTCGATCTCGGGCCGGCTGGCGATGCTGGGGAGGTAGAACAGGGAAGCCTTCACGTCATGCACTCCGGTCGGTGGTCGTTGTCACGATTTCTGGCGCGTTTCGCTGGACGGCGCTAGGGTATCGCGGTCATCTTCGACTCCGCTTTCACCGGGAGAAATACCGCATGTTGAGACGTACGTTAATGGCCGCCGCGGCCATCATGACCCTGGCCGCCGCGCCAGCCATGGCACAAATCAAAATCGCCACCGTCGGTCCGATGACCGGCGAATACGCGTCCTTCGGCCAACAGATGAAGCTGGGCGCCGAACAGGCGATCGCCGATATCAACAAGGCCGGCGGCATCCTCGGTCAGCAGCTGTCGCTGGAAATCGGCGACGACGCCTGCGATCCGAAACAGGCGGTATCGGTCGCCAATCAGATGGCCGCCAAGAAGGTCAAGCTGGTCGCCGGCCACTATTGCTCCGGCAGTTCCATCCCGGCGTCGAAAGTGTACGCCGAGGAAGGCATCCTGCAGATCTCCCCGGCGTCCACCAACCCGGACTACACCGAGAAGGGCGGCTGGAACACGTTCCGAGTCTGCGGCCGCGATGACGAGCAGGGCCTGGTCGCCGGCCAATATCTGGCGAAGCACTTCAAGGGCGAGAAAATCGCGATCCTGCACGACAACACCACCTACGGTAAAGGCCTGGCCGACGAGACGATAAAAGCCCTGCGCGGCGCCGGCGGCAAGGAAGCGCTCTACACCGCCTACACGCCGAAGGAGAAAGATTATTCGGCGCTGGTCAGCCGCCTGAAGCAGGCCGGCATTACCGTGATCTACGTCGGCGGTTACCATACCGAAGCCGGTCTGATCATCCGCCAGGCCAAAGAACAGGGCATGAAAGCGACCCTGGTAGGCGGCGACGCACTGGTGACCAAGGAGTTCTGGCAAATCGCGGGCAAAGCCGGCGAAGGGTCGCTGATGACCTTCTCGCCCGATCCGCGGCTGAACAAGGCCGCCGCCGACGCGGTCGCCAGTTTCAAAGCCAAGGGCATCGACCCCGAGGGCTACGTTCTCTACACCTACGCCGCCGTGCAAATCTGGGCGGAAGCCGCGAAGAAGATCAAAAGCGTCGATCCGAAAAAGGTCGCCGCCGCACTGAAGGCGTCTGGCAACTGGCCGTCGGTGCTCGGCCCCATGTCCTTCACCCCGAAGGGCGATCCGAAGGGTGCGGGCTACGTGCTTTATATTTGGAAGAACGGCGCCTACGCGCAGATGTAACGCCAACCCCGGGGATCTGCCGGCTCCTTTCCGGGCCGGCCGATTTCGTTTTACCGATCCCCCATATCGGACCGCCCTTGACCCGGCCAGGCGGCATGCGTCACCCATCGTCCACACACCCAGGTCGGGAACTGAATTATGGATGCGGATTACATCGTCGTAGGCGCCGGTTCGGCAGGTTGCGTCGTCGCGGCTCGCCTGTCGGAAACCGGCGCCAAGGTCGTCCTGCTGGAGGCCGGACCAAAAGACACCAACATGTGGATCCACATCCCCGCCGGGATGCTGAAGCTGCTGTACCACCCCGTGGTGAACTGGAATTACAGTGCCGAACCGACCGAGGGCAGCGGCGGGCGGCGCATCCATTGGCCGCGCGGCAAAACCCTCGGCGGGTCTAGTTCCATCAACGGCATGCTGTATGTCCGAGGCAACCCCGCCGATTTCGACGGCTGGGCGCAAATGGGCTGCCGCGGCTGGAGTTTCGACGATGTTTTGCCCATTTTCCGCAAATCGGAGACCTACAAACAAGGCGACGACGCGGAATACCGGGGCAAGGATGGCCCGCTGAAAGTCGAGGACTACCGTACCGTCCTGCCTTTGACGCACCGCTTCGTCGAGGCAGCGCAACAGGCCGGCTTCCCGTTCAGCAAAGACCTGAACGGCCGCAAGCAGGAAGGCGTGGGCTACTCGCAAATGACTCGCAAGGGCCAATGGCGCGGCTCGACAGCGCAAACCTTCCTGAAGGAAGCCCAAGCCCGCCCCAACTTGCGCGTCGAAACGGAAGCCGTTGCCACCAAACTCCTGTTCGAGGGAAAAAATTGCGTTGGCGTCGCCTTCCGCCAGCGTGGCCGCGACATCGAACTGAAAGCGTCGCGTGAGGTGATTCTGAGCGGTGGGGCCATCAACTCCCCGCATTTGCTGCAAATCTCCGGCGTCGGGCCGGCCGAACACTTGCAGTCCATCGCCGTACCGGTGGTGCACAATCTGGGAGGCGTCGGATCCAACCTTCAGGATCATTATGTTGGGCGCGTATCGCACCGGGTGCGCGGCGAAATTTCCATCAATAAACTTGCCCGAGGATTTCGCCTGGCGCGCGAGGTCGCCAAATTCTACCTGATGGGCAACGGCGCCCTGACGTTCGGCGTCACGACCGCCCAGGTGTTCTGCCGGTCGCGCCCTGAACTCGCCAGTCCCGATCTGCAGTTACTGTTCACCCCCGCCAGTTACGACGCCGGCCGGCTGGGCCACCTGGAGCGGGAAGACGGCATGACCGTCGCCATCTGCCCGGTGCGGCCCGATAGCCGAGGCACCATTATGGCCCGTTCGGCCGATCCCTTCGCAAAAGCGGTCATTACGCCAAATTATCTTTCCGCCGCGTCCGACATCCAGGTGCTGCTCGCCGGCACGAGGTTCGCGCGGGAGATCTTTGCCTCCCCCGCCATCGCGCAGCACAGTGCGGTGGAAACCCTGCCGGGCCCGGACGTGCGGACGGACGAACAGCTGACACAGTATTTCAAGGATTTCGGCTCCACCATTTACCACCCAGTCGGCACCTGCCGCATGGGCGAAGGCCCCGCCGCCGTGGTCGATTCCCGCCTGCGCGTGCATGGGATCGGGGGGTTGCGTGTCGCCGACGCCTCCATCATGCCGACCCTGACCACTGGCAACACCAATGCCCCGACGATTATGATCGGGGAGAAATGCGCCGCGATGATTAAGGAAGACGCGGCGGCGCGGGCGGGTTAGTCTCACGCTAGGCGCAGGAACCGCTCAATGCACCTGGCAGGAGCGACCACGCG
>JANXTL010000221.1 GCA_025352375.1 Acetobacteraceae bacterium
ATGCATTTCGGCGCCAATCTCGGAAAATTCTTCGCAACCCAGAATCGCCGGCGCGAAACCTTCCAGGACGAGCGCGACAAACGCCCGGAAACCTGGACCTTCGACTGGCGGGACCGCCCGAAGGAAGCCATCCGCCAAATACTCGGATATCTCATCGGCGAACCCCCTCCCGCTCGGCAACTTGCCGGCGGCGGGTAATACGCACGCGCTATTCGTTACGATATCGCACTTAATATCCGACAAACAGGCCGGCGTGCGGACCCCTATGCGATTATCCTGGCTATCGGGTACTGGTCCGGAACGTGCTGGCGGTAAACAACCCGCTCAGCGCCCGAGCCTTGGCCCCGCGCCCGACGATCGTCACGCCATCGCCAGCCTCGATCAGCAGATCGGGCGCCGGGCTGGTGATGGCCTCACCCTCCCGCCGGTTCAGTTGCACGATGAAGAAAGCGCCGTTGGCTTCCCGCTCCACCATTGCGATCGTCTGACCAACGATCGGGCTGTCCGGCGCGGCGGATACCACGTCGATTTCGAGGCCGAGCGCATGGAGGACGCCCTCGAAGTCGCGCATGCGGCCGGACCCGCGCAGGAAACGGGCGGTTTCCTTATACAGGATCATTTCGGCGATCCGTTCGGCACCGATATGGGTCGGCAGCACGACGCTATTGGCGCCCGCCTGCAACAATTTTCGTTCGGTGCTGGGCAACTCGCCGCGCGCGATAATCTCCAGCGCCGGATTTAAACTGCGGGCACTGAGGGTGATGAAGACGTTCGCGGCATCGTTCGGCAGCACCGTCGCCAGGGTTCGGGCGCGTTCGATGCCGGCGTAGTGAAGCGAATCCTCGTCCGTGGCGTCGCCTTGCAGGCAGAGATACCCAAGGTCCCTGGCATGGGCGACCCGGGCTTCGTCCTGTTCCAGCACCACGAAGCTGGCATTGCCGGCGTGCAAATCGTGGGCGAGGACGTTACCCAGGCGGCCGAAGCCGCAGATAATGATGTGGTCTTTAAGCTGGTCGATCCGCGTGTTCATGCGCTTGAGCCCGAATATCTGAGTGAGTTGGCTGATGGTAATAAGCTGGATCAGCGCGCCGGTGACGAAGATCATGCCGGTGCAGCCGAACACGATGGTGCCGATGGTTATGCCCCGCAAAATGGGGGTATCGATCGCATGCACCTCCCCATATCCCACGGTGTACACGGTCATCACCACCATGTAGATGGCGTCGCCGAGGGGCCAGCCCACCATCGTATAAGCCAGCGTGGCCAGTATGACGACGCTGAACGTGAAGCCGATGCCGAGCGCCAGATTGCGGAGCGGGGAGCCCAGCAAGCCACTTGTGTCGGTGGGGCGGCGGCGACGGGGCATCGATAATGGGGATTTCCTGCGTTATATCCTTCGTCACCTTCCGGCATTCGGTGGCGGGAGGCAACCTGCCATAAGAAGACACGATTGTCGTTGAATTCGGCAACAAAAAAAGAATAGCGTATCCCCAAGCCGAACAACCCGGCTCGGGAGGATCGTTATGGACCTGAAAATCGGGCCGTCGCTGGCGTTGTTCGCGGGGCTGATAATGCCCCTTGGCGTGGCGGCGCAACCCGCACTCAATACCAACGCGACGATCGTCTATTACGATTCATCGGGGAACGCGACCCTCGACCCGGCGGAACCGCAGAACGGCAGCAGCTATTCGCACGAGACACTCTTGGCGCTTTATGAAACCGTTATCCGGTTCGACCAGGACGGAAAATTGACCCCGGGCCTGGCGCAATCGTGGGAAATGGCGCCCGACCTGACCGAACTGACCTTGCATATCCGTACGGGCGCGACGTTTCACGACGGGGCCAAGGTGAATGCCGAAGCCATCAAGCGCAATTTCGAGCGGAACGCGGCGCTGGGACGCCGGGCCGGCAATGTGGTCGCGGACACCGCGCGGTTGATCAAGACGATCGACGTGCTGGACGAATATACGCTGAAGCTGACACTGACCGAACCCAGCGGCCAGATCGAGCTGCGGCTTGCCTATAACAGCGGCATGATGGTCAGCCCCGCATCCTTCGCGCCTACCGCGTCGGGGGAGCCGCCGTTCGGTTCCACCCTAAAAGGGGTCGGCGCCGGCCCGTACCAGTTGAAATCGTTCGACGCCAATACCAAAACGGTCATGACCCGCTTCGGCGGCTATTGGGCCGGCACGGCCGGTCGCCCAGCGGGGTTCGAGCATCATTATGTGCCGGAATCACGCGCCCGGTTCAACGCGGTGCAGTCGGGCCAAGCCACGATTGCCCTGATCGAACCACGGCAGATCGCTGAGGCCAAAGCACAGGGATTGAAGATTCTGATCGCGGAGAAGAACGCGCTATGGGATATTTATCTGAACGTCTCACGACCCGTTCTGAAAGATGTTCGGGTCCGTAGGGCACTGATGCACGCCACGGATCGGGAGGCTTTGGCCGATGCGATGGGCTTCGGCAGCGCACGCCCGACGCAACAGCTTTGGGCGCCGTCGTCGCCATTCTTCATAGCCGATCTGGATAAGCGTTATCCCTTCGATCCGGCGAAAGCCCGCGCCTTGCTGGCCGAGGCCGGCTACAAGGATAATGCGGAAATCACGTTGTTACTGCTAAATACGACAGAATACCGAGCCTTGGCCGAGGCGTTGCAGGGCATGTGGCGCGACGTGGGCGTGACGCTGAAATTCGATTTGATCGACGTATCGCAATACACCCAGTTTGCCCGGCCGACGCCGCGCGGCGATATGATGATCGGCCGTAACGGCGGGCGCGGCGACGCGGTGGAGGGGCTGGCGCAAATCGTGGGCACCGGCGGCGGCGTGAACCCCGGCGGGCCGGCCAGCCCGCGCATCGACGAATTGTTGGGAATCGCCAAAAAGCTGCGTTCGGACGATCCGAAACGGCTGGCGGTCATGCTCGATCTTTCGCGTGAGATCTCGGAGCAGGTGAGCAATATTCCGGTCATCACGCGGGCGAATGTCTACGCGTTTCGGCCGGGGTGCATTTTGAATTTGGTGCCATACATGCCGGCGGGCGACGAGCGGTTCAACGATATCCAGGTGGGGGCGGCCTGTAATACCATGTGTGGACGGCCCGCTGTGTTCAAGAGCCAGCGCCTACAAATCAGCGGATTGACCCCAAGATTTCTGCACTCCCAAAACGTCAGGCTCTGACGGAGCTCCTGCCGACGCCGAACCTTGCTGTCCTGATCAATGT
>JANXTL010000273.1 GCA_025352375.1 Acetobacteraceae bacterium
GTCGGTGTGCCCCTGAGTGGTCCGCAAGCCGACGGCTGACCGATGCCCGGCCCCCGCGCTCGGACGAGCGCGGGGCGTTGGGCTATTTATGTCCGCACACTCCATAGTTTCGCCGGCAACCACGCGGTAACCGCGTTGTCATGGGGAAGCCTGGTACGTACCGGCGGCTTAACAGTCCTCGCCCCCGGCGGCGCGGGCACGGTCGTGGCCGGCGGCGGATCGAATGACATCGCGATCACGTTAGGATTCACCGGTCCCTGGTCGATCGCTATCGGCGACGGCGACGATGCAAGCCGCGCTGAAGACCGAGACGGCGGGCCCGAACGGGGTGACCATCACCCTGTCGGACAACACGAGCATCACGTTCGCCGGCATGACCAGCCTGACGCAAAGTGCCTTCGTCGGCTTTGGGCACGACCGCACGTGCGGGCACGCCTGATCCGCGGCGTTATGGTGCACTGCACCGCCTTGTTTGGGACGGGCCGATGGGCTACGGAAGCGGCGATTGTCAAAGCCCTGGAAGGACCCGTACAATGGCCCGCAACAAGATCGCCCTCATCGGCGCCGGCAACATCGGCGGCACGCTCGCCCATCTGATCGGCCTGAAAGAGTTGGGCGATGTCGTGATGTTCGATGTGTTCCCCGGTGTCGCGGCCGGCAAAGCGCTGGACATCATGCAGTCCGGCCCGGTCGACGGGTTCGACGCCAACATGTCCGGCACCAAGGACTACGCTCAGATCGCCGGTTCGGACGTGGTGATCGTTACCGCCGGTTTCCCGCGGATGCCCGGCATGTCGCGCGACGACCTGATCGGGAAAAACGCCGGCGTCATCGCGGAAGTGGCCGCGGGCATCAAGACCCATTGCCCCGATGCGTTCGTGATCTGCATCACCAACCCGCTGGATGCGATGGTGTGGGTGATGAAGGAAAAATCCGGCCTGCCCGCCAACAAGGTCGTCGGTATGGCCGGCGTGCTGGATAGCTCGCGCTTCCAATTGTTTCTGGCGCAGGAATTCGGTGTGTCGGTCGAAGACGTTCGCGCCTTTGTGCTCGGTGGCCATGGCGACACGATGGTGCCGCTGACCCGCTATTCCACCGTCGCCGGCATCCCGGTTCCCGACCTGATCGAGATGGGCTGGACCACACAGGCAAAGATCGACGCCATCGTCGAGCGTACCGCCAATGGCGGCGGCGAAATCGTGAAACTGCTGGAACGCGGCAGCGCATTCTACGCCCCGGCGGCGTCCGCCATCTCGATGGCCGAGGCTTATCTGAAAGACAAAAAGCGTGTTCTTCCGTGCGCCGCGCTGCTGACTGGCCAGTACGGCATCAACGACCTGTATGTCGGCGTGCCCGTGGTGATCGGCGGCGGCGGCGTCGAACGCATCGTCGAGATCAAGCTGACCGCGACCGAACAAGCGGCCTTCGAGAAATCCTGCGCCGCGGTCAGGGAGCTGGTTGAGGCTGCCAAGTCGTTGATCGGCTGAGGCCGGTCATGAACATCCACGAATACCAAGCCAAAGAAGTTCTAAAGCGCTACGGGGTGGCAGTCCCGGACGGTCACGTCGCCTGGACGCCCGAGGAGGCAGAACAGGCCGCCAGCAAGCTTCCCGGTCCGGTATTCGTGGTAAAATCCCAGATCCATGCGGGTGGCCGCGGTGCCGGCCGCTTCGCCAACGACCCCGACGGCAAGGGCGGCGTCCGCGTGGTGAAATCCCTGGGCGACGTGAAAGCCGCGGCCGACGCGATGATCGGCCAGACGCTTGTCACCAAGCAGACCGGCCCCGCCGGGCGGGTCGTGCGCCGCGTGTATGTCGAGGCCGGTTGCGATATCGCGCGCGAACTTTATTTGTCCCTGCTGGTCGACCGAGCCTCGGGCCGGGTCACGATTGTCGCCTCCACCGAAGGTGGCATGGCCATCGAAACCGTCGCCGAGGCGCATCCCGAAAAAATTCAACGGGTGGCGATCGATCCGGCCACCGGCTTCTCCGGGTTTCACGGGCGCCGTCTGGCCGCGGGGTTGGGTCTGACTGGTAAGACCGCCGGCGCATTCGGCAAGCTGGTTGCCTCGCTGTACCTGGCATTCACCGAACTCGATTGCGCGATTGTCGAAATCAATCCGCTGGTCGTTACATCGGCCGGCGAGGTCATCGCGCTGGATGCCAAGGTGGCCTTCGACGACAACGCGCTGTACCGGCACGAGGCCTTGGAAAAACTCCGCGATGAGGCGGAGGAGGATCCCAAGGAACTCGAGGCCGCGAAATACAACCTGAATTACGTGGCACTCGACGGCAATATCGGCTGCATGGTGAACGGCGCGGGCCTGGCCATGGCGACGATGGATATCATCAAGCTGTATGGCATGGCCCCGGCCAATTTCCTCGATGTCGGCGGCGGGGCCACGAAAGAACGGATCACGGCCGCCTTCAAAATCATTCTCTCCGACCCGAACGTCGAGGGCATCCTGGTCAACATCTTCGGCGGCATCATGCGGTGCGATGTCATCGCGGAAGGCGTCGTCGCCGCCGCTCGGGACCTGCAGTTGACCGTTCCGCTGGTCGTTCGCCTGGAAGGCACCAACGTCGCGCAGGGGCGGGAGATCATGGCCAAATCCAACATGCCGATCATTCCCGCCAACAGCCTGGCGGATGCCGCCGAAAAGATTGTCAAAGCCGTGAGGGAGGCCGCCTGACATGGCCATTCTCGTCGACGCCAACACCAAGGTCATTTGCCAGGGCTTTACCGGCCTGCAGGGCACGTATCATTCGGAACAGGCCATCGCGTACGGCACCAAGATGGTGGGCGGAGTCACGCCGGGCAAAGGCGGGTCCACACATCTGAACCTGCCGGTCTTCGACACCGTCTGGCAGGCGCGCGAAGCGACCGGTGCGAACGCGACCGTCATCTACGTGCCGCCGCCCTTCGCAGCCGATGCGATCCTGGAAGCCATCGACGCCGAGATTCCGCTGATCGTCTGCATCACCGAGGGTATTCCGGTCCTGGATATGGTGCGCGTGAAGCGGGCGTTGTCCGGATCGTCGTCCCGCTTGATCGGGCCGAACTGCCCCGGGGTGATTACCCCCGACGCCTGTAAGATCGGCATCATGCCCGGCCACATCCATCGGCGCGGCAGCGTCGGGATCGTATCCCGCTCGGGCACGCTCACATACGAAGCCGTGGCGCAAACGACCGCCGTCGGGTTGGGACAAAGCACCTGCGTCGGCATCGGTGGCGACCCGGTCAAAGGCACGGATTTCATCGAAGTGCTGGAGATGTTCCTGGCCGACCCCGAGACCAAGCAGATCGTCATGATCGGCGAGATCGGCGGCCAGAGCGAGATCGAGGCCGCCGACTTCCTGGCGCACAACAGCGTCAAGAAGCCGACGGTTGGTTTTATTGCTGGGGCGACGGCCCCGCCGGGCCGGCGCATGGGACATGCCGGCGCTGTGATCAGCGGCGGTCTTGACACCGCCGCGGCGAAGATGGACGCGATGCGAGAAGCTGGGATTCATGTTTCGGAGAGCCCGGCGGCGCTCGGGACCACGATGCTTGAAGTGTTGAAGGGGTAGAAATCGCTGCGGCCGATCGGACTGGTTGACACCATCGAATGAGAATGCGCGCCGTATCGGATGACGACGACAACTTTGTCGCACCCATCGCCGAAGCACTGCGCGGTCGCTGGTGCCATATCTCGGTGCGACTTCCCCCGCATTTCCGCCCGCAGATCCTCACAATTCGCAGCGAGACAGTTGCGCACGATCTCGACGCGGATACCTACTATGTCGACCTTGGCGGCATCGGACGTGGTGCCGGATTTCGCTCCACGATCGCCTTCGTACCTGGAACCGCGTCCACCCTTCGGGTGACCGCGTTCGGGTACGAACACGATGCTGACAGTTTTACTGTCGTTATCACGCCGTTGTATAAATGGTACGCGGGGGTGCGCGTCGTGCTTCGCCGCCCCGGTCATTTGTTGGCTGCGATCAAAGGCGGATTTCGTGGCGTAACGGGGCGCGTTCGCGCGAGTATGGCGATCGTCGCCACCGGACAGCCGCCTGCTTCCTTCGACCTCTGGGTCCAGCTGTTCGATACCTGGACGGATCGTCGTATCGCTCGGCTTCTCGCTTCGGAACGCAGGGCAAGCTGGCCTACGATCGAAGCCCTCGTTTGTCCCGGGACAAGCGCCACGTCCATGGCCATGAACGCGACACTGGAAGCGCTGGCGCACCAGGCGCTGCCGGTCTCTCGCGATGCGCCGGATGCGGAATACGTGGCCGTGATCCAAGCGGGTGAAATCATCCCGCGCCATGGCATGGCGCTACTCGCCGACTGGGTCGTCATGCTCGATCGTCCGGATGCCATTTACGCCGACGAGGACACCATCTCCGCCATCGGCCACCGCCATTCGCCGATCTTCAAGCCAGAACCCAATCGAACGCTGATGCTATCGGGGACCCTGGCAACCGGCATGTGGCTGATACGACGATCTTGCTTGGCGGCATTACCGGAGCCGGCCAGCCGCTGGGCGGCCGCGGTCCGATTGGAAACATGGCTCCGCCTATATGAGCGTGACGGAGCGGTCTCGACCCACCGCGTTCCCCAAATCGCGACGCGGCGGCGAGACGACTGCGAACCGGAACCGGTTGCGATCCTGACCGCCCTCGTTAAGGATCATCTGCGCCGCCTGTCGATTACTGCCAGCGTCCAATCCACTTGGCCGATTGCCGTTCAGCCGCGCCTGCCAGTCGGCAAAGAGCCGCATGTCACCATCGTCATCCCGTCTGCCTGCCGCGCCTCGCATGTGCTCGAATGCCTGACGGCCGTCGCCAAAAAGACATCCTATCCTCGCTTCGACATCGTCGTGGTCCTGTCGCAGAAAACCGCGCCCGACGACCGGCAACATCACATGATCGCGGCCCTGAAAACGAACGACCGCATCGAGGTCGTATTCCACCCGATAGCAACGGGGTTCAATTATGCGGCGGCAAATAATCATGCTGTCGGTATTGCCACAGGATCGCTGGTCTGCCTGCTGAACGACGATGTCGACCCCTTGCGGCACGATTGGCTGACAAATCTGGTCGGGCATTTCTCCGATCCCGCGGTCGGCATCGTGGGTGCCAAGCTCTATTATCCCAATGACCAGGTACAACATGGCGGCGTCATTCTGGGGCTGGCCGGACTGTGCGACCACATGAACCGGTTTCTGCCCAGGGGCGCGCCTGGCTACGCGTTTCGAGGCATCCTGGATCAACAGCTTTCGGCGGTAACCGGCGCCTGCCTGCTGATCGAACGTGCACTTTACGAGTCGGTTGGCGGCATGGACGAGCGATATGCCAGTGCGTTCAATGACGTCGATTTGTGCCTTAAGGCTGGGGCCGGCGGCCGGTCGGTGATTTTTTCGGCTCAGACGGCGTTATATCATTACGAATCTTTGTCATTCGTGCAACATTATACCGATGCCGAGGTCGATCGGTGGGCACGGGACGTCGCACTGATGCG
>JANXTL010000279.1 GCA_025352375.1 Acetobacteraceae bacterium
ACCGATGGCGAATGGGCCGTGGCCTCGCTGGGCCCCGCCTTCCTCGCGGCCTATCTGCGCCAGCACGGGCACGAAGCCGCGTTCCACCGGGTGCCCAAAGACCAGGAAATCGCCGACATTGCCGCGGCGATACGCCAGGAAGCACCCGGTCTGATTGGCGTCTCGCTCACGACCCGACAATGGCTGCGGGCCCGCGACGTGCTCGGTTCGTTGCGACACATTATCGACATTCCAGTCATCGTCGGCGGCCTGCACCCGACCTTCTCGCCGGACGACGTGCTGCGTCACGACGGCATCGATTATCTGTGCCTGGGGGAGGGGGAGGCCGCCCTGCTCGATCTGGTCAACGCGCTGGAGGCCGGCACCCCGGTCTCCGACGGCCGCATCGCCAACATCTGGGCCCGCGGCGGCGTCCGCCCCAAGTTACGAAATCCCATCGAACCGCTGGACTCCGTGCCGTTCATGGCGCGCGACATGCTGGATGAGCGGTGGGGGGTGCGGCATTTTTCCACCCAGCGCGGCTGCCCGTTTCCCTGCACCTACTGCGCCGCCCCGTTGTACAACAAGCTTTATGCCGACAGCGACACGACAAGCTACGGTCGCCGCCGCAGCCACGCCAACGTGCTCGCCGAACTGGCCGAACTCCGAGCGAATGGGCTGTTGAATTATGTGATCTTTCTGGACGATACGTTCACGATCCATCACCCCTGGGTGCGGGAATTCTGCAAGGTATACAAGGAAGAATTCAAAGTCCCGTTCTCCCTGAACGCCCGCGTCGAGACGGTGAACGAAACGATGCTGCACGAGCTGGCCGCTGCCGGCTGCTATCACATCGTCTACGGCGTCGAAAGCGGCAGTGAGCGCGTCCGGCGGGAGATCATGAAACGCTCCGCCACCAACCAGCGGTTTCGCGATGTATTCCGTTGGACCAAGGAGGCCGGCATCATGGCGACGGCTAATTACATCATCGGGACGCCGGGTGAATCCCGATCCGAAATGAATGAGACGATAGCGCTACATCATGAATTGCAGCCAATGGATTTTGGATTTTTCGTGTTTTATCCGTACCCCGGCACTGAGTTATACCGTGTCTGCCAGGCAAACGGTTATCTGCCAAACGACTACCTGACCCGTCCCGCCAATCATCGCCAGTCCATCCTGCGCCTGCCCAACGTGACGCAGGGCGACATCGCCGACGTCTACGACAGATGGACCGAAATTCGCGCCCAGGCCGCGCTACGCCGCACGCCCACCGACGATCCCGATCGTCTGGTGGCCGACATCCGCGCAGCCGCGATGCGGGGTTAAAAACCCCTACATCCCGCCCGGGTAGCTCGGTCCTCCGCCGCCCTCCGGCGTCACCCAGTTAATGTTCTGCGTGGGGTCTTTGATGTCGCAGGTCTTACAATGCACGCAGTTCTGCGCGTTGATCTGCAAACGTGGCTGGCCTTCCTCGACCCCGAGGATCTCGTAAACCCCAGCCGGACAGTAACGCGTCTCCGGGCTGCGATACCGAGCCCAGTTCACGTCGATCGCGACGTCCGGCTGTGCCAGCTGCAAATGGACCGGCTGATTTTCCTCGTGATTGGTGTTGGAGATAAACACCGAAGATGCCTTGTCGAACGTCAGAACGCCATCCGGCTTGGGATAGGCGATCGGCTGCGCGACCGACGCGTCCAGCAGCGTTTCGTTATCCTTGTGCACATGCTTGAACGTCCACGGCGCCTTGCCGCGGAACAAATAAGTGTCCAGCGCCGAGTAGACCAGTCCGCCATACATCCCAAACTTGCCGAACGACGGCCGAATGTTGCGCACGGAGGAAAGTTCCTCCCACACCCAGCTTTCCTTCAACGCTTCCGGGTAAGCGTCCAACACCGCCGGACGATCGCCGGCCAAGGCCTCGGCCACCGCTTCGGCCGCCAGCATGCCGGACTTCATCGACGTATGCGTGCCTTTGATCTTCGGCACGTTCACGAAACCAGCGGAGTCTCCGATCAAGGCCCCGCCAGGGAAAACCAATCGAGGGATCGACTGCAACCCGCCCTCGTTCAACGCACGCGCACCGTAAGAGATGCGGCGCCCGCCCTCGAAATGCTTGCGCACGTCGGGGTGGGTTTTAAAGCGCTGCATTTCGTCGAATGGCGACAACCATGGGTTGGAGTAGTCCAACCCTATGACGAATCCGTATGAAACCAAATTCTTGCCGAAGTGATAAAGAAACGATCCGCCATAGGTATCGGACTTCAACGGCCAACCGATGCTGTGCTCGATCAGCCCCGGCTGATGGTTCTCCGCCGGGATTTCCCAGAGTTCCTTGATGCCGATGGCATAGGTCTGGTCCTGCACGCCGTCCTTCAAATCGTACCGCGACAGCAACTGCTTGGTCAGCGACCCCCGGCAGCCCTCGGCGAACAGCGTGTATCCGGCGCGCAGCTCCATCCCGCGCGCGAAATTGCCGGTGGGAACCCCGTCCTTGCCCACACCCATGTCGCCGGTGGCGATGCCGACGACGCGGTCGTCCTCGTACAGGATCTCGGACGCGGCGAAGCCGGGGTAAATCTCAACCCCCAGTTCCTCAGCCTGCGTCCCCAGCCAGCGGCACACGTTCCCCAGGGAGACAATGTAGTTCCCATGGTTGTGCATTTGCGGCGGGGTGGGCAGCCGGGTCGAGCTCTGTTCCGTCAGGAACAAAAATCGGTCCATCAGTGCCGGCGTGTCCAGCGGCGCGCCCTTGGCGTTCCAGTCCGGGATCAGCTCGTTCAATGCCCGAGGCTCCAGCACCGCGCCCGATAGCGTGTGCGCCCCGATCTCGCTGCCCTTTTCCACCAGGCACACGGCGGCATCGGGGGCGAGCTGTTTCAGGCGTATCGCCGCGGCCAAGCCCGCTGGCCCGCCACCCACGATCACCACGTCGAACTCCATCGCCTCCCGAGGGGGCAGCTCTTCCGCCATGTCCGGCTCCTTATGCTATCCGCCCCTAATAAGCAGACAGTCACGCCCGCAGGAAGGGCTTATCCCCGGAGACCGTCACCCGGTGACCGAACCGCCGCTGCGGGAAGTAGTCCCACATCGCCTGGTGCTGCACCGCGCGGTTGTCCCAAAACGCCACCGAATTCGGCCGCCACTTGAACCGGCATACGAATTTCGGCTGTTCGGCGTGGTCGAATAGCATCCCCAAAACCGCGTCGCTCTCGCGACGGGAAAGCTGCACGATCCGCGTCGTGAACCCCCGGTTGACAAACAACGCCCTCCGCCCCGTCCCCGGGTGGGTGCGCACCACCGGGTGTTCGGCCTCGGGGAATGTCTGATCCGGCGTCGGATCGCGGAACTGATGATTGGCCGATTTCCGGCTCTCATGCATCGCCGTACACGTCTCCAGGAAGCCTTGCATCGCCGGGGACAGCGCCTCGTACGCCGCGTACATCGACGCGAACATGGTGTCGCCGCCGCCGTTCTCCGGGATCTCCTGGAGGTGCAGGATCGATCCCATCGGCGGCTCCGCATCGCACGACACGTCGGAGTGCCAGACCTCCCCCGCCACCCGCTTGGACTGCGGCCCGGCCTCGATGGTCAAAATTTCCGGGTGCTCGGCGTAGCGCTTCGGCGCGTTGGGATGCACGTGCAGCTTGCCAAAACGGGCGCCAAACGCCTTGTGCTGGTCGATGGTCATGACCTGGTCGCGGAAGAAGATGACGCAGTGATCCAGCAGCGCCTGGTGCACCGCGTCGAATTCCTGGTTGGTCATCGGCCCCGCCAGATCGACGCCGGATATTTCCGCGCCGATGGTTGGGGTGAGTGTGCGGATTTCGATCGACATGTTTATCTCCTTACGCTAGGCCGTAGAACTCGCGCACGTTATCCCGCAGCACGCGTTGCTTTTGTTCCGGCTTCATGTGGGATGTCTGTTCCGCGATCACCTGCTGGCTCAAAGGCCAGGTCGAATCGCTGTGCGGAAAATCGTTAGCCCACATCAGTTGATTGGGTCCGAGCATGTCGGCGAGCTGGAAGGCGACGTGGTCGTCCTGGAACGTCAGGCGGATGTTGTCGCGGAAGTATTCCGAGGGCATGCGGGGGAGTTCCATGCCCTCCAGCCAGTAACGGTGGCGTTTGTAGGCGTGGTCCATGCGATACATGAAATGCGGCGCCCAACCGGCGTCGGCCTCCACGCACGCCACTTTCAGCGCCGGAAACCGAGCGAAGACGCCGCCGAAGATCATGGTCGACAAGATGTCCTGGCAGCCTCGGATAATCGACAAAAAACTGTTGATCTTTGGTCCCCTCGGCCGCTCGGCTGCCGTCGTCAGGATGTGGAAGGACAGCGGCAAGTCGAGTGCGACGGACGCCTCCCACAACGGGTCGTAGATGGGGTCGTCGTAATCCGACACCCCGGGCATGCCGGGCATCATGACGCCCTTGAATCCCATCCCCTTGATGCGCACGAAATCCGCCACGCCCTCCGCCACCGTGCGCACCGCTGTTTGCCCCATCCCGATCAACCGATCCGGCGCGTGCGCAACGTATTCCGCGAGCCAGCGGTTATAGGCCTCAAAACATACCGTTTTGTAATCGAGGTCCTTGTGGTTGCAAAGCACCATGCCAACCGTCGGATAAATGATCTCCGCCCCCACCCCGTCGCGGTCCTGGTCCGCCAGCCGCACCTTGGAGTCCCAGCCGCCGCGGTGCAATTCCTCGAATTTCGCGCCAGTTTTCCGCAACTGCGACGCATCCAACCCCGCCCCGGCCACCAGCCCCATGGGGATGGTCTGCTTCATGCCATCGACCACATAGATGTCGCCCAGGCGAGAATCGCTGACGATATGCGGCGCCACGTCGCGGAATTTCGGGTCGATATGCGCGCGGTAACAATCCGGCGGTTCGGTGATGTGCGAGTCAGCCGAGATGGGCAGTAGGGTCATGGACGGTTCACTCATTTGTCGTTTGAAAGGAGCCTACTGGCCAGTAGGGCGGCGGCGCAAGTCGGAGCGCGAACCCGATGGCGATTGCATTTGCCCGATGGCGATTGCATTTGAATGGCTCCGGGGCGCCGGCGATGTTTTTAAATGCGATCGCCCTGCCGAACCCCGTTGACCGAACGCACGCACGAAGGGCGCAATCGACCAATGTGGCCGACCACGTCCTTGCCTCGATACCATGCTTTGTCGTAAGAACGTAAGATGAACACACCTCACGCCGCCGCGAACCGCAAGCCCGTCAGCGCCCCCACCGTTCGGGCCGCCATCCTACGGACCACCGCACTTGTGCCGATCGGCTGGATCGCCCCACACCCCACGCTCTCGCGGAGAGCGGGCGGGACGCTGTCCGAAGCTACCGCGATGCCGGCGGGCATGCGGGATCCGGCGCGGCACCCCCAGATCGAGCCGTGCGCGCAAATCCCCTTGCAACCTGAGGCAGCGTCCCCCCAGCCAGCCAGTACGCTGCGCAACGGCAACCCCAGGGGCAACCCGAATGCCGCGCCCCGCTGCGGGGCCAAGACCCGCGCCGGCTGCCCCTGCCGAGCACCGGCGATGAAGAATGGCCGTTGCCGCATGCATGGGGGCGCTAGTACGGGTCCCTCGGCCGAAGGGCGGGCGCGGATCGCCGCCGCGCGCACCATCCATGGACAGCGCACCGCCGCGATGCGGGCGCTGGACCGCCTGGTCACGGCAACCAAACGGCGCGGGGCGGTCCTGAAGGCCATGGCTCGGGCGGGGTTGCGGCTCGAGGACCTGGCCGCGCCCATCCGGCAGTGCCGAACCGGCCTGACGCTGCCGGGCAAGCCATCGACGGCCGAGCGGGACCGCATCTTCGTGATGCGGGCACTCATGGCGATGGCGTTCAGCGCGGCCGAGATGCGGTCGCTGCTGGGAGCAATCGGGCCAGGCGCACCGAAGCCGGAGCGCCGCGGAGGGAAGCATACGGCACAAGTCCCCATGCACCCTGAGCCGTTGCCGAAACCGCCGCGGCAATCCCCAATCTGCGAGCGCCCGCGCCAACCCCAGGCCTGCCGGCGACTGGACCCCGCGAACCCGTTCCCGGCGCGCATAAATGCTCATGCACCTTGGGATAGGGCGGAAGCCGGGGCCGGCCTGGCGGAAGGATCAAGGCACCGACAGAGCCCGCTGGGGTCCCCCTCGGATCGGGTCCCAAGGCACCTGCGCCCGAGGATGACGCATGGCCGCGTTGGCCGCGCCGCAATCGTTGGCCCGATTTCCCGGCCACCCTGCCAATCCCCCGTTGCGTAGAAGCCGCGCCAGGGGCACGAGTAAGGTATGGACGACTTCGCCATCCTGCGCCTCCAGATCGAGTGGGGGGCCGATGAGGCGCTGGACACGGACCCCGTGGACCGGTTGCGGGCGGTCGCGCATCCGGCGCCCATCCTCGCCAAGCGCGCGGAACCAGCGGTGGTGGAGTCTGCTCGGGGCACCCCCGCGGAACGAGCATTCGCCGCCGCCGCGCAAGCCGACAGCCTGGAGGCGCTGAAAACCGCCATCGCCGCCTTCGACGGTTGTGCCCTACGCGATACCGCCGGGCACTCGGTCTTCGCCGAGGGCAAACCCAATTCCGGCCTTCTGCTCATCGGCGAACCCCCGGGCGCCGATGAGGACCGCACCGGCCATCCCTTCGCGGGGCGGGAAGGCGCATTGCTCGACAAGATGCTCGCCAGCATCGGCCTGACGCGGGAGCACATGCTGCTGACCCCCCTGATCCCCTGGCGCCCCCCCGGCGGCCGCCCCGCCAATGCGGGGGAAATCATCGTCTGCCTCCCGTTCCTGCATCGCCTGATCGCGCTGACCCGCCCGACCCGGCTGGTGTTGATGGGGCTGCAAACCGCCAATGCCATCCTGCCCGCCGCCGCCCGCCGCCGCCGCGCGACACCGGCCTGGGTGGATTGCGCCGCACCCGTGACGGTGACCGCTTTAGTGTTGCCAGGCCTGTCCGCCCTGTTGAAAAATCCCCTCGAACGTCGGGATGCCTGGGCCGGCTTACGCCTGCTCCGCCGGACCCTCGACGAAACCTGACAACGGAGGCCGCCATGCCCCTCGACCAAAACCGCCCGTTCATCCCGGTTCATATCGCCATCCTGACCGTGTCCGACACGCGGACGCTGGCGAACGACACCTCCGGCGCCACCCTGGCGGAGCGCGTGGAAAAAGCCGGCCACATCGTCGCCGACCGCGCCCTGGACAAGGACGACGCCGGCATTATCGAGGCGCGGCTGCGCGGCTGGATCGCCGATCCGCTGATTGACGTGGTGATCACCACCGGCGGCACCGGCATCACCGGCCGCGACGTCACCCCCGAGGCCTTCGACCGCGTGCTGGAAAAGCGCATTGAGGGGTTTGGGGAGCTGTTCCGCATGCTCAGCTACCAGAAGATCGGCACCTCCACGATCCAATCGCGCGCCATCGGCGGCGTGGCGGGCGGCACCTATCTATTCGCGCTGCCCGGCAGCACGGGCGCGGTGAAGGACGGGTGGGACGACATTCTGGTGCACCAACTCGACAACCGGTTCCGACCCTGCAATCTGGTCGAACTGATGCCCCGCTTGCAGGAACACCTGAAGCCGGCGGCGTAAAAGCGGACGATCACGCCATCACGGGGATGCCAGGCCGGACGCTGAAGGGGCCATGGGGTCGCAAGCCGATTGCGGTCGCGGCGCAGGCTACTTCGCGTTCCGGCGTTGTCATAAGTCGCGAGAACATCAACTCAGATAGTACCGCACTCTCCGCCCAGCGAAAGCTGGCCCCGACAACCGCAGTTGCAACGGCGACCGTGAAGCTGATCACCAAGTCCGGCCGATCGATCCGCAATGGCGCCAATATGGCCTCGATCGCACGAGTTTCCTCGGTATCCGGCGGCGGGTCCAAGGGACGAGTGGATGCCCATTCGGCGAGCTGTCCCACGATCTCGCGGTCGTTCATCGCGTCGCTTACCGAAATTGCCAATCTCTTCAGCGCCTTCGGCGCCTCAGGATCGTCAAGAATGTGGCCTAATGCGGCGGCATGCCTATCGAGACACTCTGCGGCGAGTGCCAACTGGCGGGTCCTGATTGCGGTCTTTCGGGTGCCTTGCTCGCGCAAGAGCCAAACCATGCCAGCCACGATGCCGGCGCAGAGAATGGGAGACAGGTTTTGGACGAGGTGCATCATCGTCTGGTCCCCTTCCTGTTGACGTCGTCGCCCGAGAGGGTTCGCGGCTTCCTCTCCAGGGGTAAGGCCGGTTGCTCAAACAGAACAAGGTCGCGGTGTCGCGCCTTGACCGCTTCCACTTTAACGACCGACTCCCGAAGCCTTCACTCTGCCATTCCTCGGGTGTGCCGCTCGGCTGCGCTGGAGCGAATATGGTGCATAACGAGTGCAATAGCCAGCGTGGCGGCGACCGGCCAAGGTGGCGCTCCAGCACCCATAGCACCAACGGCGACGGCCAACGCGACCACCGAGACGATGGCGTTATACCGCCCTTTCAAGGCTTTGAGTGTTCCAGGTGGCAGCGGCATGCCACTCCATAGCCATTCGGAGACGATTCACGATAGTGACCCCGAGGCTTCCTGGACATCGCTATCCGCCGCCCCCTATTTTCCCGTCAACGCGGCATCTCACCTAAAAGGACCATCCAATGAACACGCCACGCGCCGGCCGCAGTTTAAAGGTCGCGGTCCAGATGGACCCGATGGAAACCGTCAACATCGACGGCGACTCAACGTTTGCCCTCATGCTGGAGGCGCAGGCCCGCGGGCATCAGCTCTGGCATTACGAGGTGAAGCACATGGCGCTGCGGGAAGGCCGCGGCGACGAGCGCCTGATGGCGCGGGCCCGCCCGGTGACCGTCGAACGCAAGCTCGGGGCCCACTACCAGTTCGGGGAGCTGAAGGAGCTGAACCTGGCCTCAATGGACACCATCCTGATGCGCCAGGATCCGCCCTTCGACATGGCGTATATCACCGCCACCCACCTGCTGGAGCACATCCACCCCAAGACCCTCGTGGTGAACGACCCCGCCAGCGTGCGCAATGCGCCCGAAAAGCTGCTGGTCACGCATTTCCCCGACCTGATGCCGCCGACAATGATCACCTGGGACCTCGAGGCGATCCGTTCCTTCAGGGCCGAATACAAGGACATCATCGTCAAGCCGCTGTTCGGCAACGGCGGTGCGGGCGTGTTCCGCATCAAGCCGGACGACGAAAACCTCGCGTCCCTGCTGGAAATGCACTTCGCCCGGTCGCGGGAGCCGCTGATGTTCCAGCGCTACGAAGCGGCGGTTCGCAAAGGCGACAAGCGCATCATCCTGGTGGATGGCGAGCCCATGGGAGCCGTCAACCGCGTCCCCGCCGAGGGCGAGGCCCGATCCAACATGCATGTCGGCGGCCGCCCGGAAAAATCCCCCCTGACCGCCCGCGACCTGGAAATCTGCGCCGCGATCGGTCCGACTTTGCGTGAGCAGGGCATGATCTTCGTGGGGATCGACGTGATCGGCGACTACCTCACCGAGATCAATGTCACTTCCCCCACCGGCCTGCAGGAGATCGCGCGCTTCGATGGCGTGCATCTGGAAAAGGCCATTTGGGATAAAATCGAGGCTAAGGTCGCGGCCGGCGCTTCATAGATCGCGCGTACCAGCCTTGTTGATAAGGTAGTTCTGCCTTACTATATGGTAGACACACTCGCTCTGGGAGCTAGGCATGAGCGTGATCCTGACAGTGACCGCCAAAGGGCAGGTTACCCTCCGCAAGGACGTGTTGAAGCACCTCGGCATCGGGCCGGGGGACCAGTTGGAGGTCGATTTGCTGCCCGCTGGCCGGATGCAGGCACGTGCTAAGCCTGGCATGCCGATCGCCTCGATTTTCGGGACGCTGAAAGCGCCAACCGGCCGCGCGATGACAATCGCGGAAATCAACGAAGCGGCGGCGGCGGGCTGGTCGGGCGAACCGTGAAAATAACGGTCGACACCAACATCCTGCTGCGTGCGATCCTGGAGGACGACCCCAGTCAGGCCGCAGAAGCCCGAGCGATCATGGAACAAGCCACGTCGATCGCCATACCGGTTCCGGTGTTTTGCGAATTGGTTTGGACGATGCGCCGACTTTACAGGCGCCAACCGAATGAGATCGCGGATGCGGTCGAGGCGATCTTGCGTGTCGCAACGGTCGTGACGGATCGTCTGGCGGTCGAGGCTGGCCTGCGCATTCTGCGCACCGGCGGCGACTTCGCGGATGGTGCGATCGCATGGCAGGGTGCGGCGATGGGGGGCGACACCTTCATTACGTTCGACCGGCAGGCCGTGCATCTGCTCACCGCCGCCGGGCTTCCGGCCCAGACACCGCCGCCGCGGGCGGAAAGGGTGTGACTACCGGCGGAACGACCGCTCCGCGAGCGGCTCCGCCGCTACTTCGGTCATGGCAGCGACCGTACCATTATAGGTTGGGTGCGCTGTAGCTCCCGCCCATCGATCCGTAGAACCCTGCGCCCGATGCTCCTCATATCCGACGGATATTGAGTATCGAGCGCATGACGCCCGAGCCTCGTCCGCTTGCCCCGAATCCCCTGCCTGCTAGCCTGCGCGCCGAACCCCCTGGGAGAGCGCACCATGCCCGTCGTTGAAACCGAACGTCACGGCCAAATCCTCGTCGTCCGCATGAACCGGCCCGAGACTCTGAATGCGCTGAACCACGAAATGCGCACGCTGTTGGCGGAGACATGGACCGAGTTCCGCCACTCCGACAAGCTGGAAGTCGCGATCTTCACCGGCGCCGGCCGCGGCTTCTGCGCCGGGGAGGACATGAAAGAATCCCTGCAAAACCAGACTCCCGGCGGCAAGCGCCCGTCGATCGAGGACCCCTTCATGTCCGGCGCGCTGGAAAAGCCGGTCATCGCCGCGGTCAACGGCTTCGCCATGGGCGGCGGATTCATGTTGGTGGAACGCACCGACCTCCGCGTCGCCGCCCGCACCGCCATCTTCGAGGTTTCAGAAGCCAAACGCTGGCTGCTCGGCGGCTACAACCATGGCCACATCGCCAATGTTTCGTATCCCGTGGCGATGGAAATGGCGCTGGGGTTCCGTTTCACCGCCGAACGGTTCCACCAGATCGGATTCCTGAACCGCATCGTGGAGCCCGAAAGCGTGATGCCGGAAGCCATGAAAATGGCGGAACATCTGCTGACTCTGCCGCCAGCCTCACGCGTCAACACCGTTCATATGATGCGCCAGATGCGGCCGTCCCCCAGCGAGGAAATGCAGCGTCTGGCCGCCGCGCTGCATGATCACGGCGCGAAAAGCGACTTGATGGAATCCCGCGCGGCCTTCGCGGAAAAGCGGGCGCCCAACTTCAAGGGCTGGAACGACCCGCAAGACCGTTACCGGCTGCCGACGGTTAAGTAATCACACCCCCTCGACAATCCGGATATCGCGCACTGCGCCGTCGCCGAGCGCGTCGAGAGCGGCCTTGTAGCCGGCGCTGTCATGGGCGGCGATGGCGGCTTCCACGCTGTCGAATTCGATCAGCACGGTGCGCTCCATCTGACCGGCCTCATAGGTTTTGGCGGCTACGCCACGCGCCAGGAAACGGCCGCCGGCGGCAGCGATCGACGGACCCGCCAGCACGGCATAGGCCGCCAGCTTGTCGGGGTTGGAGATGGAGCGATACGCGCTGATCCAGTATGCCTTAGCCATGGTGTTCCCTCATGCTTCGATGGTTGCGGGGGCATCGATACCTCCCGCCAGAGCGGTGTCAATCGGGCACCCCTTGACCCGCGCGCCGAACCCGGCACCCTTCGGCGGGAAACGTCAGGAGAAAGATCATGCAACTTGGCATCACTGTCGATATGTCCGGCCCGCACCCGAAGCTCGACATGGATCGGGTTCTTGAAGCCGAGCGGCTGGGGTTTTCGCAGGTTTGGACGGGGGAGGCTTATAGCACCGACGCGGTGTCCCCGGTTGCCTGGATTTTGGCGCGGACGACGAAGATCAAGGCCGGCACCGGCATCATGCAGATGCCCGCCCGCACTCCGGCCTGCGCGGCGATGACCGTCCTGTCGTTGCAGGCGCTGTCCGGCAACCGGTTCATCTGCGGCGTCGGCGCCTCGGGCCCACAGGTGGTGGAGGGCTGGCACGGCGTGCCGTTCGGCAAGCCGATGACCCGGACCAAGGAATACATCGCGATTATCAAGCAGATTTTGGCACGCGAGGCGCCGCTGGAGTTCCACGGCGAGATGTACGACATCCCACTTACGGGGCCTCTTGCGTCGGGTTTGGGTCGGCCCCTGCGCAGCATCGCGCATGGCAATCCGGACGTTCAGTTCTTCACCGCCTCCATTACCCCCGCCGGGCTGCGGAATTCCGGCGAAGTCGCGGATGGGAATTTGCCGATTTTCTATTCTCCGGACCGGCCCGATATCGTGTCGGTCCCGACGATTGAGGGGCGGGTGAAAGCGGGCCGGTCCGCCGATTTGAACGGTTACGATGTCGCCCCGTACGTTCGGGCGAAACTGGGCCCCGATCTGCAAGCCTGCCGCGACGCCATCAAGCCCGAACTGGCGCTTTATATTGGTGGCATGGGCGCTCGGAAGAAGAACTACTACAACGATGTCGCCATTCGCTTGGGATACGAGGGCGAAGCGAAAGCCATCCAGGACCTGTACCTGGACGGCAAGCGGAATGAGGCAGCGGCGCTGGTTCCCGATGCTTTGGTCGATGAGATTTCCCTGTGCGGATCGGCCGAGCGCATCAAGGACCGGTTGGCGGTGTGGAAGGAATGCGCGGCGAAAGGGCACATCGGCACGATGGTGCTGAAAGGCGCCAGCGTGGACGCGATGCGGGTGGTGGCGGAGGCGGTGCTTTAGAGCGTGATCGCCTGAGGTTGACTTCAACCTCGGGCGATCACGCTCTCAAACAAAGGCTTAGACCATGATCGAACGCCGCGATCGCGTGCAACCTCAAACGATCACGCTCTAGGCTTTGTGTTGGCGCGCCGAGCCTGTCCGTAATTCTGTGTGCGGAACTAACCGCTTGCGGCTGGGCAATGCATCGACCGCTACGCCCCCACCAAACCGCGCGCAAACTCCCTGGCATCGAACGGCCGCAAATCCCCGGCCTTCTCCCCCACACCGACCGCATGCACCGGCAGCCCAAACGTCTCCGCCAGCGCCACCACGATCCCGCCCCGAGCGCTGCCGTCCAGCTTGGTCACAACTAGGCCGGTCACATCGACCATCTCCTTAAACACCTTCACCTGCTGGATGGCGTTCTGGCCGGTCGTGGCGTCCAGTACCAGCAGCACCGAATGCGGCGCGGTCGCATCTTTCTTGCGAAGAACGCGGATGATTTTGCGCAGCTCTTCCATCAGCGCGCCCTTGTTATGCAGGCGCCCTGCGGTATCGATCAGAAGAACGTTCGCGCCATCGGCCGCGGCCCGCGTCAGCGCGTCGAACGCAAGCCCGGCCGAGTCCCCGTGCGGCTTGCCGGCAATCACCGGCGTACCCGTCCGTTCTCCCCACACCTGCAATTGTTCTACCGCCGCCGCTCGGAATGTATCGCCGGCCGCCATGACAACGCGAATGCCTTCGTCGCTGTATTGTTGTGCTAATTTTCCGATCGTCGTGGTTTTTCCGGTGCCATTCACACCTACCACCAGCACAACGTGCGGCTTCAATAAGGGGTTCAAAACCAAAGGCAAAGCGACCGGCGCCAATATCTCGGCGATCTCCTCCGCCAAGGCGGTCTTGATTTCCTCGTCGGTCACTTCCTTGCCGAATCGCGTGCGTCGAAATCCGGCGATAATCCGTGTCGCCGCCGCCGTGCCGAGGTCGGCGGAGATGAGTAGTTCCTCCAGCTCCTCCAGCGCTTCATCGTCCAGGCGCCGCTTCTTGAACACCGCTGTGATCGTTTCGGTAATTTTCGACGTGCTGCGCGATAGGCCTTCTTTCAGGCGCGAAAAGAAACCTCCCAAAGCCATCAGGCCGCCTCCGCCAACAACACCGATCCGGTCGATCCAGTCACCCGCGCCGTCATCACACGGCCCGGCTCGGCCGCGGACGCCAAACGCACGGGCGCGAAATGCTCGGAATGCCCAGTGTCGCCGCTTTCGGTCAGCAGCGCGATATCGCGCCCCACATGCACTGCCAAAAATCGCTCCGCTGCCCTAGCACCGGCCGCGCGCAATAAAGCCGCGCGTTCGCGACGCACCGATTTCCCAACGGCAGGCATTCGGGCAGCGGGGGTGCCGGGCCGTTCGCTGTACGGAAACACATGCAGGAACGGCATGTCGGCGGCCTCGACGAAGCCCAGAGTTTCCTTGAACAGTGCGTCGGTTTCGGTGGGGAAGCCGGCGATCAAGTCGGCCCCGATGGCGATGCCCGGCCGCAACGACCGCGCCCGGTCGATGGTCGCCATGGCGTTCGCTGTCAGATGCCGCCGCTTCATGCGCTTAAGAATAAGATCGCTGCCGGCCTGCAACGACAAATGCAGATGCGGCATCAGCCGGGGCTCCTCGGCGATCAGCCGCCACAAATCCTCGTCGATCGCCGCGGGGTCGATGGACGACAGCCGCAGGCGGGGCAATTCCGGCACCAAGGCCAACAACCGTCGCGCCAATTGCCCGAGCGTGGGGGATCCCGGCAGGTCCGGCCCGTAGGAGGCGATGTCGACCCCTGTCAACACAATCTCCCGGAATCCAGCCTCGACCAGCGACCGCACCTGGGTCACTGCTACACCGATGGGCACGGAACGGTTGGGCCCGCGTCCGAACGGGATGATGCAAAATGTGCACCGATGGTCGCAGCCTTGTTGCACCTGCACGAAGGCGCGGGCGCGGCCGGCGAACTCGGTCACCATATGCGGGGCCGTTTCGCGCGCGGCCATGATGTCGGACACCGCCGACCCCGCGCCGGCGACCCAGCTTTCCGGCTTCAATTTGTCCTCGTTGCCCAACACGCGGGACACGCCGGGCAGCGCGGCCCAGGAACCAGGATCGATCTGCGCGGCGCAGCCGGTGACGACGATTTTCGTATCCGGCCGTTCGCGAGCCAGCCGCCGGATTGCCTGCCGCGCCTGGCGTTCTGCCTCGGCCGTGACGGCGCAGGTGTTGACGATGACCGTATCGACCGCGTCGGCGGTGAAGGAGCGCATGACCTCGCTCTCATAAGCGTTCAGGCGGCAGCCAAATGTCAGGATTTCCGCGCTCATGCCGGGTACGCCGCCAGATCGAGTTCGCCAGTGAACGAGATCGCGACGGGCCCGGTCATCAACACATGGCCGTCGTCCCGCCATTCTATCTCCAGCACCCCGCCATCGACGATCACAGCCGCTCGGCGGTCAGTCAGGCCTCGGCGAGCCGCGTTGACCAAGCCGGCGCATGCGCCGGAGCCGCAAGCCAGCGTCAACCCAGCCCCGCGTTCCCAGACCCGTAGCCGGATACGGTCTCGGGCCAAGACCTGCACGAAGCCGATATTGGCGCGCTGTGGAAAAATCCTGTCGTGCTCCAACGACGGGCCGATGGCGGCGATGTCGAGCGCGTCCATGTCCGGCACGAAGAACGTCGCATGAGGGTTGCCCATGCTGGCGGCGGCCGGATCGGCGACTGTACCGCGCGCCAGATCCAGATGCAGGGTATCCGCGGGGCCTGCCAAGGGGATCTCCGCCCAGCCAAGCCGCGCCGGCCCCATGTCCACGCGAACCCGCCCGTCCGGCAGCACCACCGCCGGCAGATCGCCGGAAATCGTCCGAATGTTCAGCGAAGGCCGGCCAGTCTCGGCCGCCAACAGCGATGCGACGCAGCGGGTGGCATTGCCGCAGGCGCCAGCCTCCGACCCGTCAGGGTTGTAGATGCGCATGAACGCATCATGCCCCGGCTCAATCACGATGAACTGGTCGCAGCCAACGCCGGTCCGCCGGTCGGCGATGGCGGCGGCCCGAGCGGGGGTAATCCCCAGCGTGCGGGCGCGATCGTCCATCACGACGAAGTCGTTCCCGCAGCCATGCATCTTGAGAAAGCGCGCGTTCATGGCGCCCCATATAGAGAAAGACGCGTCCGGACGCACGCCCCTTCGAAAAAGTGCCCTCAAGCCCCCTTGATCCCAAGGGAGACGGGGGTTATATCGCCGCTCCCGCGCCGGATGGGGTTATAGCTCAGTTGGTAGAGCGCCTGAATGGCATTCAGGAGGTCGGGGGTTCGATTCCCCCTGACTCCACCAGCGGCGGCGGGTCCGGCTACTTCGCCCGCACGCCGATCCGGTCGTAGCTTTTCGCTCGATAGACCAGCAGCGACACAAGGAAACAGCCGGCGAACAGGCCGATAATCAGAAATCCCAGCATCCCGAAGCCGTCGTTCAGACTGGCGACAGTCCGCCAAAACACCGCGCCGGACCCAAGCTGGTCTCCGATCAAGCCTAGCGCCTCGATCCCGCCGATGATCACTGCCACCGCGACCGACAGGGCGGTCATGGTCATGTTGTAGTAAAGCTTCCGGATGGGCCGCACGAACGCCCAGCCGTAGGCCCGCACCATTAGGATGCCGTCGGCGGTGTCGACCAGCGTCATCCCGGCGGTGAACAGCGCGGGGAAGACCATGATCGACCAGATCGGCAACCCACGCGACGCGCCAACCGCCGACATGCCCAGTACGCCGACCTCGGTCGCGGTATCGAACCCAAGCCCAAACAGGAACCCCAAAGGGTACATGTGCCAACTGGTGCGGATCAGCCGGAACACCGGACGGAACAGGCGCGACAGCGGACCCCGGCTCGCCAGCAGAGGATTGAGGTCTTCCTCATTATAGGTGCCCCCGGCTTTGACCCGCCGGAAGGTCCGATAGACCGCCATCAGGACCAGGACATTGGCGAGTGCGATGCCGAACAGGAACGTGACCGACACCGCCGTCCCAGCGACGGCCCCGATCTGGCGAAATTGCTGAAACTGGGTTTCCAGCGCCGCGGCGCCGATCGCGATGGCGGCGGACGCGAGGACGACCACGGTCGAGTGCCCGAGCGAAAAATACAGCCCCACGCCAAGCGGCCTCCGACCGTCCTGCATCAGTTTACGGGTGACATTGTCGATGGCGGCGATGTGATCCGCATCCACGGCATGGCGCAGGCCGAAAGTATAGGCCAGCAACGCAGTGCCGAGCAGGGTTGGGTTGTCGTGAAACATCGCCAGCGCCCACAACCATGCCAAAGCGTTGGCGGCCATCAGGGCGGCGCCGAACGAGGCGATTCGCGCGTTGGTCGGTTCGGGCATGTGGGTCTCGTCGAACAAAATCGTGGTGCGGCGGGCAGGCTAACGCCTGCGGCGTGCGAAACCAATTCCCATTCTTCCTTTCCTCGTCACCCGTCCTATATTCCGGTCATGGACCTCGATTTCAGCGAAGACGAAATCCGCCGCTATTCCCGCCATATTCTGCTCCAGCAGGTCGGCGGCACCGGGCAGGCGAAACTCAAGGCCGCCAAGGTGCTGGTCGTCGGCGCCGGGGGGCTGGGGTCGCCATTGGCGCTGTATTTGGCCGCCGCCGGCATCGGAACGATCGGGTTGGTGGACGACGACCGCGTCGAAATCTCCAATCTCCAACGCCAGATCGCCCATACCACTGCGCGCATTGGAATGCCCAAGGCCCTATCGGCGGCCGAGGCAGCGCGCGCCATTAACCCCGAGGTTCACGTCGTCCCGCACGAATTCCGCCTCGGTCCCGACAACGCCATAGGCATGATCGAGCAATACGATCTGGTGTGCGACGGCACCGACAATTTCGGCACCCGGTTTCTGATCGCGGATGCCTGCGCATTGGCAAAACGCACTTTGGTCTCGGCGGCGGTGTTGCGGTTCGATGGGCAGTTGTCAGTGTTCAAGCCGCATACCGGCGGGCCGTGCTACCGCTGCCTTTACCCCGAACCCCCACCCGACGGCCTCGTGCCATCCTGTGGGGAGGCAGGGGTGCTCGGCGCCGTCACCGGCGTGATGGGCACGTTGCAGGCGACCGAGGTGTTGAAGGAAATTTTGGAAATCGGCGATTCCCTTTCCGGTCGCCTGCTGGTGTGGGACGCGCTGGAAACCCGCTTTCGCACCATCAAGCTGCGCCCCGATCCCCATTGCGCGTTGTGCGGCCCGAACGCCACCATCAAGGATTTGTCGGCGCACGCGGAAACATCGGGGCCGGCCTGTGCCGTCTGATACTTTAGGCATCCTGCTGATCTCCGGCACCCACGACCGTGCGCATTATGCCTTCGTGATGGCCTCCGGCGCGGCCGCGTTGGGCCGGGACGTGGTTCTGTTCGCCACCAACGCCGGCTGCAAAGCTTTACTAAAAGATTGGTCCAGCCTGGACGACGCAGCACGCGACGCCCGCGTCCAACAGGCCGGGGTCGCCGGCCTGGCGGAGCTCCGCGAAGCAGCGCTGGAACTCAATGTTCGCACGATTGCCTGCGAGGCAGGGTTGCGCGCCGAACAGATCGACCCCGCCGGCTTGTTGCCCACAACTGAAATCGCCGGGGTCGCGACCTTTCTGTCCGCCGTCGGATCGGGGCAGATTGTCACGCTGTAACAAGCGTTTGCCCGGCCACGTTGAAGCTGGTATCGATGCCGTGAAAGGTGCCCGCATGCGTGCTTCCGCAATGGCTCTGGTGATAGCGGTGATTCTGCCGGTCGCGGGATGGGCGCAACCGACCTCGCCGCCGCCGCCGCCCGCCAAAAAGCCGCCCCCCGTGGTGAGGCCGCATGGCCCCACGCATGCCCAGAAGCCCCCTACTCGACCGACGGCGACACCCAAACCGCCGGAACCAACCCTCCCGCCCGCCGTCGTCGCCCCCGCGGTAACCCCGCCTGCCACGAAACCCGCCGACCCTAACAAACCCGCCGTCATTCCCCCAAAACTGCCGCGCTTCGAATCCCTGCGCACCAATGAGGTGAACCTGCGATCCGGCCCCGGCACCCGTTACAAAATCGACTGGGTCTATAAACGTGCCGACCTGCCGATACAGATCGAGCGCGAGTTCGAACACTGGCGTGCCGTCCGGGATGCCGACGGCATCCAGGGCTGGGTCAACCAGGCGACCTTGACCGCCCGGCGTAATTTCGTCGTGCAGGGTGACGACGCGACGATGCGAGACGATCCAGACGACAAGGCCGCCGCCGTCGCGATCCTGAAGCCGGGCGTCATCGGGCGCATCAAATCGTGCCAAAAGGACGCGGAATGGTGTCAGGTGCAGGTCGCCGGGCACAGCGGCTACCTGCGTCGTATGCAGTTCTGGGGCACCCTTACCGGCGAGCAGATCCCCTCGCCATGAGTGCCGATGGCCAAAACGATGAGGCCATTCGCGTGGCCTTTGCCACGACAAGCCGCATCGCACTGGTCGGCGCCTCCGCCAAGCCGTGGCGCGCTTCGCATGAGGTGATGCGCTTCCTGCTGGATCGCGGGTTCGACGTCACGCCAGTGAACCCGACCTTGGCCGGCCAAACCATTCACGGTCGCCTGGTGGTCGCCAGCTTGGCCGACGCGGGTCCGTTGGAAATGGTGGACGTCTTCCGCAACGCCTCTCACGTCAGTGCCCTCGTCGATACCGCCATCCAGCTCGGCGCCAAAACCATCTGGATGCAGTTGGACGTGATCGACGACGCAGCGGCCGCGCGGGCACGGGATGCCGGGGTCGCGGTCTTCATGGATCGGTGTCCTGTTATCGAGGATCGGCGGCTCGGACTATTCCGCCATTGAAGTCTCGGCCCGGAAGGGCCATTTTGCATCCGACTTAAGGTCGAAACAGCGGACCCACGGGGACCCATCATGACCAACGAAGAACGCGACATCATCACCCAGTTCCTCACCCGCGTCAGCGGCGCACAGCCGCAGCCGCAAACGGGCCTGACCTCCGGTTCCGTCCCCGCCACGGTTCAGCCGCCGTTGCTGCCGGTCGATCGCGACGCCGACGCCCTGATCGGCGCCCTGTTCCAGCAATACCCGGACGCGCGCTACCGCCTGACGCAGACCGCGTTCGTGCAGGAGCATGCGCTGGCCGAGGCCCAGAACCGCATCCAGCGCCTGGAATGGGAACTGCAACAGACCCAGCAAGCCATGCAGCAGGCGCAGCAAGCCGCGCGGGCAGCCCAGCAGCGCCCTTCGGGCGGCCTGTTCGGCGGGTTGTTCGGCGGCCGGACGCAGGCTCCGCCGCCCCCGCCACAGGCAGCGCCAGGTTGGAACGCCGGCCCGGCACCGCAACAGCAGCCGATGTATCAGCAGGCGCCCCCGCCGCCGCAGTATGCGCCGGGTTATCAGCCCGGCATGTTCCAGCAGCGGCCCGGCGGTGGCTTTCTGTCCTCGGCCCTGACAACCGCGGCCGGCGTCGGCGGCGGCATTCTTGCGGCGCAAGCCCTCACCGGCCTGTTCTCCGGCCATCAAGGGGGCGGTATGATGGGCGGCGGTATGATGGGCGGCGGCGGGTTCGGTGGCGGCAGCCCCTGGGCCGGATCGACGCAACCCGATTATGCCCAGCCGGACAGCAACTGGGGCGGTGGCGGCGGCCCGGCTAACCAGGGCGCCATCGACAACGGCACCTGGGACCAGCCCGCGCCTGAGCAAACAACCTGGACCGACAACAATAGCGGCGGTGGTGGTGGCGGCTGGGATTCCGGCGGCGACTCCGGCGGTGGTGGCGGCGGCGGCGGCTCGGACGACACGTTCTAGAACACCACCGGCATTTTGGGCGGTTTCGCCGACACATTCAGCTCTACTGAGTGGCAGGCGATCCGCCTGACGCTGATCGTTGCCTCTCGTGCGGTGGCGATCGACCTGCCGTTGGCAATGGGGCTGGCATACTTGCTCTCCCGCGGGCGGTTTGCCGGTCGGGGCGTGCTGGACACCGTGACGCATTTGCCGCTGGTGCTGCCACCGGTCGTGGTGGGCTGGTTGCTGCTTTTGCTGTTCGGACTGCACGGGCCGATTGGTGCTTGGCTGTACGGCTGGTTCGGCATCCGGCTGGTGTTCAGTCAGGCAGGCGCGGTGTTGGCCTGCGCCACCATGATCCTTCCCCTGATGCTACGCGCCATCCGGTTGTCGCTGGAGGCGGTGGACCCAGGCCTGGAGCAGGCCGCCCGTAGCCTCGGCGCCGGCGTGTGGGACCGATTCCTGTCCATCACGCTGCCGCTCGCGGCCCCCGGCGTGTTGGTCGCCGCGATCGGCGGGTTCGCCGCCGCCCTGGGGGAATTCGGCGCGGTCATCACCTTCGCCGCCAATATCCCCGGCCAGACCCAGACCCTGCCGCTGGCAATCTACAGCGCATTGCAAAGCCCGGGCGGGGAGGCCGCGGCAGCCCGTTTATCCCTCGTATCCGTGGTGTTGGCGGTCGTTTTCCTGACGTTGGCCGAAGGGCTGGGCCGGCGGCTGCGCGCCCGGGTCGGCCGTTAACAATTCCTCCGGTGTTGCCGCAACGCGGTGCCGGCGCAACCACGCGCCGAAGCGAGGACTGGCCGTCAGCACACAGAAGGGGATCGCCAGCACCAAACCGCCAGCCAAGGGTGCCGCCCACAACACCGTCCGCCATCCCGCATGGGCGAAGGCAGCGAACGCCACGGCGCCGATCGCCGTATGCGGCCACAGCAGCCGAGCGGCCTCAGCCCAGGAAACGCCACGGTCGGAGCGATTTTGCGGCAGCCACGCGGCGCGCGTGCCCAACAGCAGCCGCACCGTAGTGCCGGTTTTGCTGACGACCGAAATCGCGTCCATCAGCAGGGTGAAGACCGTCTCGGCCGCCATGCCAGTCAACATGCGGGCCGCGCCGCCATAGCGGGTGCGCTGGTCGCGGGAAGTCAGCACCTGCGCATAACCCAGCAGCTTGGGCGCGTAGATCGCAACGGCCCAGGCCAGCATGACCGCCAACACCCGCTCGGCGGGAAACGGGGACTCCGCGTCGGTCGCGGCCGCGACGGCGGCGGCCAGGAGAATGACCAGATAGAACGGCGTGCAACCGAACAGCAGGATCGCCTGCACCAACTGCCAACGCCCCATCGGTCGCAGCCCGGGCATACGGAGAAGGTGCCGATATTCCAGATTGCCCGCGAGCCAGCGGAGTTCCCGGCGCATGAACTCCGGCAACGCAGGCGGGTTGGCTTCGAAGGAGCCATCCTCCTCCGGCAACAGCCGGACGCCCCAGCCGGCACCGGCGAGCAGCGCCGCCTCAACCTGATCGTGCGAAAGGATCGGGCTGCCGTTGGGCAGCAACGGCAGCCGGCAGTGCGCTCTGAAGGGTGCGATGCGCACCATCGCGTTATGGCCCCAGTAGCAGCACTCGTCCCCCTGCCACCACGCCAGCGCCGCCGCCCAGGTGCGCATGCCCGCGCGCATCCCGAACTGAAACAGGCGGGGAAGGGCTGAGGCGGCCGGTAGGCCGACGGTCAGATGCTGAACAATGCCCAGATGAGGGTTTTCGTCCATTTCCCGAGCGAGCCGCAGCACGGCGCGGGCGGACATTTCGGAGTCTGCGTCAAGGGCCAGCATCGACTCGAACCCTTCGGCGTGGCGGTCGAGGAAATCCATGACGTTGCCGGCTTTGAACCGGGTGTTCTCCAAGCGGCGTCGGTAGTGGACACGGCCATGGTATGACGTCTGAAAGGCCGCGACGGCCGGTTCTTCGGCCGCGTCGGTGCTGTCGGACAGGATGAATACCGCGAACCGGTCGCCCGCACCGGTCGCGTCCAGGTCATCCAAAAGCCGGCGCAGCGGCGGGAGGACGGCGCTCATGTCCTCATTCCGCACCGTCAGCGCGATGGCAATGCGGCTTTTCGGCCGATAGGACGCATCCGATGGCTGCCTGCGGTGCAGCATCCCCACCAGTCCGTTGGTCAGGCATAAGCCCACCCATAGGGACGCCAGCGCGAAGCTGCCCATCATCGCGCCCTTTGCCACCGTCCAGCCGCCAGGCGCCAGTGCGCGATACATCAGCCATGACAAGGCAAATGCCGTCAGCAAACTGCTACATACGACGATCGCGCGGCGGCGCTTCATGAGTGCTCCTGCAGACGCTTGCGCCAACCCTGGCCGGCGCGGGGTTGGGCCTGTATAGCCGCTCCATGCAACAAAGCGCCGATCCCGTTGTCGCCGTGGTTCTTTCCCCCCGGGAGGGTTTCGGGCCCAACCGCACGGGCGCCATCGGGCTGTTGGCTCGCCGGCTGGTGGCGACACCCGGTTTCCGCACCGTCATTTACGGCGGGGAGCAGGATGGTCCGATCTTCCCCGGCATCGATTTCGTCGCCCTCAAACCCACCATCTGGCGCCCTGGCCCGACCAACGTCCGCTTCGCCATCAGCGTCGCCAACGCCCTGAAGCGCGAACGCCCCGCGTTGGTGGAAGTCCACAACCGGCCCGAAATCGCCCTGACCATCGCGGCCCGTTTGCCCGATATCCCCATCACGCTGATCCTGAACAACGATCCGCAGGAGATGCGCGGCGCCAAAACGCCGGCCGACCGTGCCGCGCTGCTGCGCAAGCTGGCGCTGGTGATGACGTCGTCGGCGTATTTGCGCGGCCGGGTGTTGGACGGTGTGGCGTCCCCCGATCGCCTGCCCGTGGTGCTGCCCAACTGCCTGGACCTGACAGAACTCCCGCCGCCCCGCCCGCGGGAGCGGCTGATCCTGTTCGCCGGCCGTGTCGTTGCCGAGAAAGGCCCCGACGCCTTCGTCATGGCCTGCGCCGCGGCCCTGCCGCATCTGCCGGGCTGGCACGCGACGATCGTCGGCGCCGACCGTTTTCACCTTAACAGCCCGGAAACCGTGTTTCTCCAATCGGTGCGGGCGGCGGCCGAGCAGGCATCGGTGTCGATGGCCGGTTATCGAGACCACCCCGATGTGCTGGAGGCGATGGCCAAAGCGGCGATCGTGGTCGTACCCAGCCGCTGGCCCGAACCGTTCGGGCTGGTGGCGCTAGAGGCGATGGCGAGCGGCGCTGCCCTGGTGTGCTCCCCGCGCGGCGGCCTGAAGGAGGTCGCGGGCGATGCTGCCGTCTATGCCGATCCCGACAAACCCGAGGAGATCGCGGCAGCGCTCCGCAGCCTCGGCCGGCATGAGGCTCGGCGGAACCAATTGGCTGCGGCCGGCCGGGCCAGGGCGAAGATGTTCGATCTGCCGGTCATTGCAGAACAACTGGCGGGTTTACGGCGCGGTGTTCTGCGGGATCGCGCTCTCTCCTGTTATGGTCGGACCCGACCATGACAGGGTGGGGGTGGATGGCTTCCTCCACATCCCGCAAGCGGTCTTTGCCAGCTTGTCGCCGTTGCGGCGGCCGCAGCCACGGTGAACCCTTCGCGGGCTAAACGGCGGGCGATGGCGGTACCGATGTAATCGCCGGCCCCGACGACCGCGACAGAACCCGGGGCGTCATCGCGCCTTCGCCGCCACCAACCGGTGCAGCGCGTATGCCCCGACACAACACACAGCCAGCATCCCGCCCCAGACCGACACCGCGATCCAGTTCCCCTCCCGCAGCGCATCGAGCATCAAGCCCGCGAACTGCGCCGGGTAGACATGCGCCGGCGCCCACACGAACGCGGATGCGACATTGGCCAGTAGGAAACGCCGGCGTTGCATCCCCGCCATGCCCGCGACCAGCGGCACGGTGGACCGCAGGATCGGGACGAACCGGCACAGCGCCACGCTGGCGACGCCATAACGGTCGAAAAACCAATCCGCTCGGCTCATGAGTTCCGGCCAGCGGGAGAATGGCCACACGGTGCGTAACGTCGACGCGTAGCGGGCGCCGACACTGTAGGACACGAAATCGCCTATCACCGCGCCGACAATGGCCAGCCCCAGGAACGGCAACATCGGTTGTCCGGCCGCCGCCGCCGCCCCCGTGACCGCCATCAGGATCGGCGTGCCCGGCACGATGATCCCGAGCACGGCGACGGCCTCGATAATCGCGGCGGCGAACACGATCGCCAGCGCCCAACTTGGGTGCTGCGCGACGAGGCCGATAACGGAATCAACCCATGACCAGATCATCCCGCCAGTATGGGGATCGGGAATGGCGAAAGAAAGGCCTAATACCTACGGTCTGAAATAATGACTCTTCCATTATTTCAGACCGTTGGTATGCGCGCGGGGTTGGCGGGGCGGCCGCGCGCCAAATCAAGTGGTCGCTGTTTCGGTCATGCGGAAGGTCACCGAACCCGACAGCGTCTCACCGGCTGGCAGCGAGGTCATCGCGTTCGCGGTGTTGATCGCATCCGGCCGGTGCGTCACCGGTTCCACGCAGAAGAAATCCTCCCCTTCCGGGGTGTAGACCTGCACATGCCGGAACGCGTCGCTGGCCTCGATCGTCAATCGCGTCGTCCCGAAATCGACATGCGCGACACCATCCCAGCCGCTGAAGCAATTGTCGAGCCGCACCGAATTCACATCGAGGCTGTTGGTGGGGTTCAACTGGTCAGGCACCGGGGCTTGCCCGATCGGCAGCGCAGTCGGGTCGTTCAGCCACACCGTCTGCGCGTTGAACCGCAGCCTCGCGCCGGCGGGGCGGCGGAAATAAGGGTGCAACCCCAGGCCGGCAGGGGCTGGTTCGGTATGACGGTTGGTCATGCGCAGCTCGATCCGCAGCGAGTCCGGGGTCAGTTCGAAATATTGTTCGGCCGTGAAGCGGAACGGCCAACCGCCTAACCCGTCATGCGCCAGCGTCAGGCGGGCGGTGTCGGTGCCCGAGCCCTCAACCTTCCAGGGGCGTTGCCAGCCGATTCCGTGGATGCTGTGTGGATGATCGCCAAAATTGAGTGGAACCTGGCAGCTAAAGCCCCGCCATTTGAATTTCCCGTTCGCGATGCGGTTGGCATAGGGGATCAGCGGAAAGCACCCGAGCCCTTTGACAGCGTACAGCACCGGCTTATGCGCGAACCGCCAATCGAAAATGGCCCCGCCGTGTTCGGGGACCAGTTGCAGCGACGAATGACCGGAGCGGAGGTTCAGCATGGTGTCAGGCCGGGGTTCCATTCACGTAAGGCTTCAACGCCGCATAAATAAACGCGTTAGCCGGCGTCGGCACCCCCAGTTCCTTGCCCAGCGATACCACGCGCCCCGCCAGCCACGGCAGCTCGATGCGGTTGCCGCGGATCAAATCGTGCGCCATCGAGGCCATGACGGTGGGCGGCGAGGAGCGCAGCCCCGCCAGATGCTTTTCCGCCACACCGTCCAACCCTTTCACGCCCTTGGCGCGGCCCAGCGCCTCGGTTTCGCGCATCGCCTGCTCGAACAGAGCGAACACGTCGGGATCGTCGCGCAAACTGCCGATGGGCAGCCGCGTCAGGGCCGTCACGCCGCTGACGCCGGTCAGCATGATGAATTTGACCCATATGGCCGTTTCGATTGACGGCGTCAGGGTCACCTGGAACCCGGCTTTTTGGGCCAGGGCCAGCAATCGCTCCCCCCGCGGACTGTCGCGGCCGTCAAGTTCGCCGAACGACATCGCCATCATGGTGCCGACCTGCTTAATGAGGCCCGGCGCACCGATCGTGGCACTGATGCCGACCGTGCCGCCCATGATCGCTTTCGCCCCCAAAATCGGGGTCAGGCGCGCGGCGGCGTCGATGCCGTTTTGCAGGGGGATCACGGCGGTATCCGGCCCCACCAGGGATTTAATCGCCGCGCCCGTTGACTCGACGTCCCACAATTTCACGCAGAAAAGCACGACATCCACCACGCCTATGCTGGCGGGATCGTCGGTCGCCTGCACCGGGTGGATCAGGGTGTTGCCGCGATCGCCCTCGACCCGCAGGCCATGTTCGCGCATGGCCGCCAAATGTGCACTGCGCGCTAAAAATGTCACATCGCCGCCGGCTTTCGCCAGGGCCGCGCCAAATCCGCCACCCACGCCGCCGGTTCCGATGACCGCGATGCGCATTCCGAACTCCTGTCTTTTCCGTTGCGGCGGGTGTACCACAGCGCGCGGCGCGCCGCCTATCTCGGTATCCGCACGTTCTTGACACACCCCCCACCCGCCTGTAGCAAGCGCCGGCTTTCCGGCAAGATGACTGCCAGGAGAGAGCATGAACACGGATACGAACGGCCCAAACGACTCCTTCGAGGGTCGGCTGCAAGCCGCTCGGGTCAAGCAGGGCCTCGATACCCCGCCGAAACCCACGGGCGAAAGCCCAGGGGGCTCCGGCGCTGCGGCATGGAGGATCGGCTTGCGGTTGGGTGTCGAGATGGTCTCGGCTCTGGTCGTGGCGCTCGCCATCGGCTACGGGCTGGATCGAGCGTTCGGCACGAAGCCAATTCTGTTGTTGGTGTCTCTCCCGCTGGGCGTCGCGGCTGGGGTTTTGAATGTGTGGCGCCTGTTCGGGCGGGAAGATAGGGGTACGGCGAGTGGCGGCCGAGGGACATAGCAGCATCGACGCGCTGGGCCAGTTCACGCTGGAGCCGGCGCTGGGGGCCATAGGCCGTTCGGTGAATTTCACCCAGGCGAACACGATGATGGTCGTGGCCAGCGGCTTGGTGCTCGCCTTGCTGGTGGTGGGCATGCGTCCCCGCGCGATGGTGCCGGGCCGATTGCAAGCTGCCGCCGAATTGGCCTACGAATTCGTACTGGGGATGTGCAACGACCAGATCGGGCATGGCGGGAAAAAATTCTTCCCTGTGGTGTTCTGCCTGTTCTTCTTCATCCTGTTCGGCAATGTGCTCGGGTTGTTTCCATATTTCTTCACCTTCACCAGCCATATCGCCGTGACCCTGGCGATGTCGACGTTTGTGTTTTGCCTGGTCACCTTCGTCGCGTTGAAGGAACACGGCCTGCACTTCTTCAGTTACTTCCTACCCAAGGGCATCCCGATGGCGATGGCCCCACTGGTCATCCTGATCGAAATCATCTCCTACCTTTCGCGGATCATCTCGCTGTCCGTGCGTCTGTTCGCCAACATGATGGCCGGCCACATCATTCTCGATGTGTTCGCCTCGTTCGTGGTCATGCTCGGCCTCGCCGGCGGCATCTTCCTGATACCCGCCGGCCTGTCGCTCGTCACGAACGTCGCGCTGTTCGGCCTCGAATTGCTGGTGGCGACGCTACAGGCCTACGTGTTCGCGATCCTCACCTGCATCTACCTGCACGACGCAGTCCATCTCCACTAACTCACCTCGATAAGGAACTCATCCCATGGATCTCGCTTCCGCTAAGGCTATTGGCGCGGGTATCGCCGTTATCGCTCTCGCGGGCGTTGGCGTCGGCATCGGCAACATCTTCTCCGCGCTGGTCTCCGGCGTCGCGCGCAACCCGGCATCGCGCGACAGCGTGTTCGGCATTGCCTTCCTCGGCTTCGCGCTGACGGAAGCCGTGGCGCTGTTCGCGCTGGTTATCGCCTTCATCATTCTGTTCGCCTGATCGGGGAGGGCATGCCTTTCCGGCATGCCCAGACAACGACATGAAGCCGCTTCGCCGGGTCGTCCCGTTCGCCGCAAGTCTTCTGATGCTGCCCGTCGCCGCCATGGCGGCCGGCATGCCGCAGATGGACTTCAAGAACCCGCTGACCACCAGTCAGGTGGTGTGGGGCGCGATCATCTTCGCCGTGCTCTACATCGTCGCGTCCAAATTCGCGCTGCCGAAAGTCGGCGCGGTGCTGGAAGAACGTGCGGCGCATATCGCCAACGATCTGGAAGCCGCCCAAGCCTCGAAGCTCAAAGCCGATGCTGGCATGGCTGAAGCCACCGCCGCCATCGCCAAAGCCCGGGCCGAAGCGCAGTCGGCGATCAATGCGGCGCTCGATGCCGCGAAGGGCGCCGCCGCGGAGCAATCCGCTGCCTTGAACGCCCGCCTGGAAAAGCAACTGAGCGACGCGGAAACGCAAATCGCCCGGGCGCGGACGCAGGCCATGAGCGCGCTGCGCGAAGTGGCGACCGAAACCGCCGCCACCGTCGTGGCCCGCCTGACCGGGCAGGTACCCGATCCGCAACGGTTGAGCGGCGCCATCGGCGCTGCCTTGGCCGCGCGCGGCGTCGGCTGAGCAGGAGTTCACGCCATGCACGAACATGCAGGCTTCTTCGCCAACCCGCAGAATTGGGTCTTCATCGCGTTCATCCTCTTCTTCGGCCTGTTCGGGTCGAAGATCTGGGGTGCGCTGGCCGGCATGCTGGACGCACGCGCCGCGACGGTGCGTGCGGAACTCGATGAAGCATCCCGCCTTCGCAAGGAAGCGGAAGCCATGCTGCGCGAGGCTCAGAAAAGCCGCGATGAAGCCCTGGCCGATGCCAAACAGCTGATCGCCGGCGCCCAGGCGGAAGCCGCACGCCTCACGGCCGCGACCGCCGCCGAGGCAGAAGCAGCCGCCAAACGCCGCGAGCAGATGGCGATCGACCGCATCGCCGCCGCCGAGAAGGCCGCGGTGGATGAAGTTCGCTACACCGCCGTGGATGTCGCCGGGATCGCTGCCCGCCAGGTGATCGCCGAAGGGCTTACGCCCGATGCCGGATCCGCCCTGGTGGATCAAGCAATCGCGCGACTTCCGACCGCCCTGGCACAGCGCGCGGCCTAAACCGCCCGCTCAACAATCGCCGACCTGGATATGGCCGGATCTTTTTACAACGGCATCGGATTTAGTGCGCTTCCGCGTTGATCGAACGTTCCTGGGATCGGCGGTTTATCGGTTTAATTTCCTGAAACCGTAATTATCCCTTGGCGAGCAACTCCAATACCTTTGCCTTCGCCTCCGCCGGTAGCGCCAACGCGCTGCTGGCGGTCGCGGCGGCGGCGCCTTCGTTCAGGGCATAAGTGAAAAATTCCCGCACCGCGTCCGTCCGGGCCTTTTTGGCGGCGGCGCGCGACATCACGGCATAGCTACACAATACCAGCGGCCAAACGCCCGCCCCGGCCAAGTCGGTTGGGTTCACCACCAGATCGGGTGACGCTTTCCAGTCGACCTTCGAGACCGCGGCCTGTAGCGATTCCGGGTTGGGCAACAGCATGTCGCCGTTCTTGTTCTTCAGCATCACCCGCGTGAGCTTGTTGCTCAGGGCGGTACCGAGCGCCATGTAGCCGATGCTGCCGGGGCGCGATTTGAGCAGCGGCACCATCGCCGCCGATGTGGGCACCATTGACCCCACGGACCAGCGCGAGCCGATCTTCGCGGCGAACTTCGCCTGCCAGTCGGCGTTGTTGGCCATGAGGTAGCGGACCAGCGTCGTGGACGTGCTGAAAATGGCACCGTTCGGATCGCCCAAAAAGACGGGCCGAATATCCAGGTCGGGCAGCGTCAGGCCGGGGTTGGCCGCGCCGATGGCCGGATCGTTCCACTTCTTTAAGGCACCGGAGAAAATGGCGCCTAAAAGCGCGGCGTTCAATTTCATCTGCCCATCGGCGACACCGTCGATATTCACGGCAAAGGCGACGGCGCCGAACACGACGGGGAACTGCACAAGCTCCCCAAGCGCCAGCTTTTCCGGCGCCATGGCAAGCTCCCCGGCCGCGTAATCGATGTCGCCGGCCAGGATCTGATTTTGTGACGATCCCGCGCCCAGAACGGCATATTCCACGCTCATGCCCTTCGCTTTGGCACCTTCTGTCCAGCGGGCCATGACGGGGCTGACAAAGCTTGAGCCGCCGCCATGCAATTCAGCCGGCGCATCGGCGGCAGACACGGTACGAGAGCAAAGCCCGACAGCCGCCAGGATTCCCAACGATCGCCTTCTGGAGACAAGCATGGTGTTCCCCTCAACCGTTTGTCAGGCGCCATGGCCCGGCAAGAAGTAGGGGCCGAATGGCTCCCTGTTCGTTCGCCTCAGCGCGAAGGCCGCGGCGGGCTCTGGGTGTAATCGTAGAAGCCACGGCCCGATTTGCGGCCAAGCCAGCCCGCCTCGACGTATTTCACCAGCAGCGGGCATGGTCGGTATTTGCTGTCGGACAGGCCCTCGTACAGCACTTGCATGATCGACAGGCAGGTATCGAGACCGATGAAATCGCCCAATTCCAGCGGTCCCATCGGGTGGTTGGCACCGAGCCGCATGGACGTATCGATTGCCGACACCGAACCCACGCCTTCGTACAAGGCATAGACGGCTTCGTTGATCATCGGCACCAGGATACGATTGACGATGAAGGCGGGGAAATCTTCCGATACGGCGGTGGTCTTGTTCAGCTTGCGTGCCAGGTTTTGGATCGCCTGGAAGGTGGGCTCATCCGTGGCGATGCCGCGAATGACCTCCACCAGCTTCATGACCGGAACAGGGTTCATGAAGTGCATACCGATGAATTTTTCTGGCCGGTCGGTGGACGCGCCCAACCTTGTGATCGAAATCGACGACGTATTCGACGCCAGCAAACACGAAGCCTTCAGGCTCGGCGTCAGCGCCTTGAAGATGGAGCGCTTGATGTCTTCCTTTTCGGTCGCCGCCTCAAGCACCAAATCCACGTCGGCGAATGCGGCGTAATCGGTGGATGTGGTGATCAGCGCCAACCCGGCGTCCCGGTCGTCCGACGAAATGACGGAACGGTTGACCTGGCGGGCCATGTTACGCTCGATGACCGCCAGACCCTTGGTCAGCGCTTCCTTCTTGATGTCAATCAGCGTGACGGGCAGCCCCGCCAGGGCGCAGACATGCGCGATGCCGCTACCCATCTGGCCGGCGCCGACGATACCCACATGCGCGATATCGGGCGGCAGAACGGCCATTGTGGCCGAACTAAAACCCGGATTGACGTCGACGTTCATTCAGGAGCGCTCCAGTTCCGCTGCCAGTTCCGGCAGGGCGACAAAAAGATCGGCGACCAAGCCGTAATCGGCGATCTGGAAGATGGGCGCTTCCTCGTCCTTGTTGATCGCCACGATCACCTTGCTGTCCTTCATGCCGGCGAGGTGCTGGATGGCCCCCGAAATACCGACAGCGATGTACAGTTCGGGCGCGACAATCTTGCCGGTTTGTCCGACTTGGAATTCGTTGGGCACGAAGCCGGCATCCACGGCGGCGCGCGAGGCACCGACGGCGGCACCGAGTTTATCGGCAATCGGGTCCAAAAGCGAGAAATTATCGCCGTTTTGCATTCCGCGACCGCCAGAAATGACGATTCGCGCAGCGGTCAGCTCGGGGCGCTCGCTCTTGGACAGCTCGGCCGAGACAAATTTGGACAGACCGGGCAGGTCGCCGACCGAAACCGCTTCGATGGACGCCGAACCGCCGTCGACCGCGACGGGGTCGAAGCTGGCGGCGCGCACCGTGATTATCTTCAGCGCGTCGGACGATTTCACCGTGGCCATGCCGTTGCCGGCGTAAATCGGACGCACGAACGTGTCGGCGTCCACCACGGCGGAGATGTCGGAAATGGGCTGCACATCCAGCAGCGCGGCGGCGCGCGGCAGCACGTTTTTGCCAACAGCGGTGGTGGCGGCCAGAATGTGGCTGTACCCCTGCGCCAGCGCCACCAGCAGCGCGGCGGTCTGCTCGGCCATCAGGTGATCGAGCGCCGCTGACTCGGCGACCAGCACCTTGGAAACGCCGGGCAGCTTGGCGGCGGCGGCAGACGCGGCGCCAAGATCGACGCCGGCCACCAGCGCATGGACCTCGCCCAACGCGGTCGCTGCGGCCACGGCACTCCGTGACGGCTGCTTAATTCCGGAATCATCGAATTCGAGGAGAACGAGAGCGGTCATGGTCAGATCACCTTCGCTTCGTTGCGGAGTTTGCTCACAAGTTCGGCGACCGAAGCCACCTTCACGCCGGCCTTGCGCTTCGGCGGCTCATCCACCCGGATAGTGGTCAGGCGCGGTGCCGGATCGACTCCGTAATCGGCGGGCTTCTTGTTATCGATCGTCTTCTTCCGCGCCTTCATGATGTTCGGCAGCGAGGCATACCGAGGCTCGTTCAAGCGTAAATCGGTGGTGACGATAGACGGCAGTTTCAGGGCCACAGTCTCGAGGCCGCCGTCGACTTCGCGGGTGACCGTCAGGGTTTCGCCCTCGACCGAGAGCTTGCTGGCAAAGGTGCCTTGCGACCAGCCGAGCAGCGCGGCCAGCATCTGGCCGGTGGCGCTCATGTCGTCGTCGATGGCCTGCTTGCCCAGGATGATCATCCCCGGTTTTTCTTCATCGGCGATGGCCTTCAGCAGCTTGGCCACAGCCAGCGGCTGCAGATCGGCGTCGGTTTCCACCAGAATGCCGCGATCGGCACCCATGGCGAGCGCCGTGCGGATGGTTTCCGCGCATTGCGCCACGCCCATGGATATCGCGACGATTTCGGTCACGACGCCTTTTTCCTTCAGGCGCACCGCTTCCTCGACCGCGATCTCATCGAACGGGTTCATGGACATTTTGACGCCTGCGGTTTCGATGCCGGAGCCATCGGTCTTCACGCGGACCTTGACGTTGTAGTCAACCACCCGCTTTACGGGGACGAGGATTTTCATGGGGAATCCGAGCCGTTTCCTGGAGGAGGTTAAGGCGCGCAGCATGCCGGCGGGCCGCGTCGCGGACCCACCTCTTCGCACCTGCAACAGAGCGGGCGGACGATATGCACAGCGCGCTGGTCTGTGTCAAACCGGTGAAAGTACTATCAGCCGCGCAGCAGGCTCATGAGCAGGACGATCAGGAGCAATGCCCCGCCCTGGAGCATGACCCGCCACTGCATCAGCTTGTTGGACCGGCGGGGGTCGGTTGCGCGCGCGATGCCGATCATGCCGGCGGCTAGCATGCCGAGCACGGACAGCAACACCAATCCCACGAGGATGTTCAGAAACGTGTGCATCCCCCGATGATAGGTATATTCCGCCGAAGATACACCCCTTGGCACCTCTTGGGCGCACCCCTTTTCTGGACCAACCGATGATTCGCTTTCTTTTCATGCTTCTCGCCGTTCTGGCGCTAGCGCCCCAGGCGGTTGTGCCGCTGGCGGTTGCGGCGGAGCCATCCCCGGCGCCGGCCATCACCGCGGATCAGGCGAAAGCGGCGCTCGATGTGCTGAACGATCCGCAGAAGCGCGCGGCATTCCAGGCGACCTTGCAGGCCATCGTGGCGGCCAAACCAGCGGCACAGGCGCCGGATACCGGGCTCGAACCCGGCAGCCTGGGCGCGCAAATTCTGCTGCGGGCGCATGCGTCCATGAACCACGTGCGGCACCGGATTGAATCGGCGGCCGCGTCGGTCCAAAGTGTGCCCCTGCTCTGGGCTTGGCTTGTCGTCATGGCCACCGATCCCATTGGCCAGACGATCCTGGCAGGCGTCGGCTGGCGCTTGCTGCTGGCGATTGCGGCGGCGGCCTGCGCCGGCTGGGTCGTCCAACGCCTGCTGCGCACGACCCGGCACCGGCTGGACAAAGCGGCGCTGGCACGGGACGAGCATCCCGCGGATCGCGCGGAAATTGGGGATCTGGAAGCGGCGGGTCAGCCCGGCGTCCCACGCGCGTCGTTCCTTGGCCACCCATGGCTGACCCTGGCCCGATTCGGCGTGCGGCTGCTGCCGCTGCTGGCCCTGCTGGCAGCCGGTCACATCGTGGCCCTCGCGGTCGACGGCTCCAGCGCGAGCGGCTTGGTGATCGAGGCGGTGCTCGAAGCTGCCGGCCTGACGCTTTTGGTCGTGGAAACAGCTGCCATCATGCTGTCGCCCAAGCAAAAGCTGTTGCGCCCGATATCGCTGAACGACACCGCCGCCGGTTACCTGATGCGTTGGATCCGGCGGCTGACGATCACCGCCGTGAGCGGCTATGCCATAGCCGAGGTCGGGGTACTGTTGGGCCTGTCAAACCCAGGCCACGACGCCATCCTGGGCGCCACTGGCCTGCTAATGACGGCGGGAGTTATCGCGATGGTCCTGAGGCTCCGGCGGCCCGTGCGGCGGGCGCTGCGGGCACCAGCCGGCGCCACCGGCCCGATCGTGCGACTCCGCGATGGGCTGGCCGGGATCTGGCACTGGCTCGCGCTGCTGTCGTTGGCGATGCTCTGGTTAGGGTGGGCCGTCGATATTTCCGTGTCCGGGGAGGAGGTCGCGACGACGATCGGCTCCATCGTTCTGGTGCTCGTCATCGCGAAGCTCGCGTTGATGGCATCCTTGAAACTGATCGACCGCCTGCCCGCCATCGGGGAGCAAGCCGGTGGAAGCTTCCCCGGACTGGATGAGCGGGTGCGGTTCTATCATCCGGCCCTGGCCACGGCGCTGCGAGGGATAGTGCATCTGTTGGCGGTTTTGGCGTTACTGCAGATCCTCGGTTCGGGGTCCCTGCACTGGCTCTGGGCGAGCCAAGGCGGGCAGCGGCTCCTTTCCGGCGTGCTGACGCTCGCAGCCACGGTCCTGGCCGCGGTCATGGTGTGGGAACTGGTGAACGCCGCTATCCAGCGGCACCTGAACCGGCTGCAACAGGAATCCCAACTCGCCCGATCTGCCCGATTGCGCACCCTGCTGCCGATGCTGCGTACTAGCCTGCTTGTCGTGATCGGTGTGGTGACCGTGCTGATGGTCCTGAGCGAGATCGGCGTGAACATCGCCCCGCTGCTGGCCGGCGCGGGGATCATGGGCGTGGCGATCGGCTTTGGATCGCAGAAGCTTGTGCAGGACCTGATCACCGGCATCTTCCTGCTGTTGGAGAACGCGATTCAGGTCGGCGATCAGGTCAATGTCGCGGGCGTGGCAGGCAAGGTGGAGGGGCTATCGGTCCGCACCATCCGCCTGCGCGCGGTGGACGGCGCCCTGCACATCGTGCCGTTCAGTTCGGTGACCAGTGTGACCAACAACACCAAGGGCGTCGGGAACGCCGACGTGCGGGCCACGGTGGATTTTGGCACCGACACCGACCAAGTGGCCGAGATTATGCACTCGATCGTCGCCGACATGCGCGCCGAACCCGATTTCGAGGCGAAAATCACCCAGGATTTCACATTGTGGGGCGTGGACAAGATCGACTCCAGTGGTGTGACAGTCGTCGGGCAAGTGGCCTGCACCGATTCCGGCCGTTGGTCCGTGCAACGCGAGATCAACCGGCGGATAAAGCAACGCTTCGACGCAGCGGGAATCCGGTTCTTCGCGCCGACGATTCTGACCCCCCACCCTGGCTGATGACATGCACGACCTGACCGCGACGATCCGAACCGCCGGCTTTGCTTTTCTCCACGCCGGCGCGATGCGCTTGGCGTTGGAGCAGCACGGGTCGTTGACCGATTGGGCGACATTCGCCGGCAGTTGGGACGATTTGGGCCAGGACACCTACATGGCCGACGGGGGACGCTACCGGAAGCGTCGACACGCGGTGTTTCGGGTGTCCGGCGGGGCTTGGGACCGGTTGCCGTCCCAGCCGCATTACCAGAGCCGCGATTACAACGCCCTGAACGGCGGGATCGAGCGGTGGTTCCAGCCCGTGCTGCCCTCGACCGCTTCCGGCGCCTCCATGACCGCTATCCTCCACTTCTGCTCGGCGTTATTCGGCGCGCTCACGCCGGCGCCATCCTGGTTCGTGGAAATGCACCAGTTCCGCATCGAGGCCCGCACCGGGGAGGCCGGCCGCCCAACGCCCGAGGGCATGCACCGCGACGGCGTCGACCACGTGCTGGTGCTGCTGATCCGCCGGCAAAACGTGCGCAGCGGGGTGACGTCGGTGCACGATTTGACCGGACGGACCCTGGGTTCCTTCACGTTGACCGAACCGCTCGACGCGGCCTTGGTCGAGGACCGCCGCGTCATGCACGGCGTCACGCCGGTTGAACCGGTGGACCCCATCTCGGTCGGATATCGCGACGTGCTGGTGCTGACCTTCAAACGGGAGGGGTAGCGGTTCCTCGCACTGTTCCCGCCAGGACGAAATCGTTTTAAGCATCCCTCCGCATAAGACGGAGGGAACGACATGCAAATCGGGTTCAACCTGCCGGTCAGCGGACCGATGGCCGCGCCGGCAACCATGGCCAAGGTGGCCCAACTCGGGGAATCCCTGGGTTTCAGTTATTTGACCCTGACCGATCACATCGCGCTGCCGGATACCTCCACCCCCGGTTACCCCTATTCCGAGACTGGCGCGTTCTACTCCCCCGATCCCGGTCATCGGATGGAGCAATTGACCGCCACCGCCTGGGTTGCCGCCAAGACCGACAAGATCCGGCTTGTGCTGGCCGTGCTGGTCGTGCCGTACCGCCCCGCGGTGGCCACGTCCAAAATGCTGACCACCATCGACGTGCTGTCCGAAGGCCGGCTTACCGTTGGCGTCGGCGCCGGCTGGCTGAAACCCGAGCTGGAGGCATTGTCGCACACACCGTTCGCCGAACGGGGCGCGGTGACCGACGAGTACATCGACGCCTTCCGCGCAATTTGGACGCAGGAACGACCAGTGTTCCACGGCAAATACACCAATATCGAAGGCCTGTTGGTCGATCCCAAGCCGGTGCAGAAGCCCCATCCCCCGATCTGGGTCGGCGGCGAGACCGGCCCGTCCATGCGTCGCGCGGCTCGGGTTGGCGATGCGTGGTATCCGATCGGGACGAATTCCCAGCATATGCTGGACACAAGGCCTCGGCTGGAGGCCGGCATTGCCCGGATGCGCAAGCTGACCGAGGCAGCCGGGCGCGACCCGGGCTCGATCGGCGTCGTCTACCGCATCAAACGCCATGGGTATGAGGCGCCTCCGGCCACCGACGGATGTCGAAAACTGTTCACCGGCAGCGTCCAGACGACGATCGACGATATCAAAGCGCTGGAAGCGATGGGCGTGACCGCGATGGACTTCGACTTCGAAGGCCGCGACGCCGGCAAGGCGATGGAGGAGATGCACCAGTTCAAGGAGCAGGTGCTGGGGAAAATATAGACGAGCCGAGGGCGCGCCCTTTCGTTCGCCAGGTCTTCGTTATTTGAAGCGAATTAGCAATGAAATCCGTCACAGCGGCGCTCGGGGTTCGGTGTGTCAACCGCACGATGGTACGGGCAACCAGCTGTTCAGCCCCACTGGCGGAATTTTCAGATGCCAACGTCCGGCGTTGAACCGCACCAAAGACGCCGGTGCCTCGGTCACGTACGTCCCCGTCGAAAATCAATCGTTCCAATACTAGCCGTGCGAACCATTGACCGGTCGGACTTTAGACCATGATCTTTTGAGGTTGCACGCGATCTCGGCGTTGGATCATGGTCTAAGCCTTTGTTTGAGAGGGTGATTCACGCCCGAGGTTGAAGTCAACCTCAGGCGATCACGCTCTA